>NZ_JABEVC010000023.1 GCF_013044125.1 Acidocella sp.
CTGCTGGGCGAGCTGATGCGCCTGCGGGTAGCGGCCGGCGCCATCGCGCAAGGCGCCTCCACCGCCGAGGCAATGGCCGGGATGCGCCCGCCGGTGTTCTTCAAGCGGCAAAATCTGGTCACCCGGGCGCTTAACATATGGTCGCTGCCCGCCCTCACCGAGGGGATTGCCGCCAGCTTGCGGGCCGAGGCAGCCTGCAAGCAGACCCTCACCCCCGACCAGGCGTTTTGCCGCCAGACCATGCTGGCCCTGGCCTCGCGCGCCCGCAACGCGGCGCGGCGATAATGCGGGAAGCGGCGAGCGATGTGCCAAACCGGCCACAGCGATCTGATATTATTAAGGAATTACACACAAACAATTGACAGTTCCATAAGGAAAGCCTGTCATCAATCATGAGCGGGCCAGCGTGTAGAAGCGCCTGCGGGGAGAAGGGTTTTGAAGATGCCGGTACGTGGAAAAAATTTCCGCGCAGTTTTGTTCAGCATGGCACTGCCGCTTGCGGTGGGGCTGGGAGGGCATCCGGCTTTCGCGTCGGACGCACTTCCGGGTGATGGCATTGCGCCGCCCGCCAATGTCAACATCGGCATGTTCTACAACCTGTTTACCGATGCATCCGGTATCGGCGGCGCCCATGGCGGCAGCTACGGCAAGAACACCCATATTTCCATGGATATCGTGGTCGGCCGCTATATCCGCACCTTCGATATTGATGGCATTCTCTCCGGCGTGCAGTTTTATGTGCCCTACGGCGGTTTTCTCGGCGGGCAGGAGGCTGGCATCGCCAATATTCCCGGCCCCTATGTGCCGGCCCTCGGCGGGCAACTGCCCGCCTACGGGGCGGGGCGCGCCAACCTCTCGCATAACGGCGGCTTCGGCCAGCCGTATTTCGGCGTGTTCTCCTATGTGCTCAACCACCCCAAGGCAGGCACCTACGGGGTCATCGCCCCGTGGATCGCACCGCCCCTGGCCAGCTTCAACCGCAGCGCCAACCTCAACCCCGGCCAGAACACCTGGACCTACGAGCTGGAGCTCGGTTTTCGCACCGTGCTCTGGGGTACGCCCACCACGCAAAACCTGGCGGTGGAACTCTGGAGCGAGAGCTATATGTTCGGCGCCAACGGGCAATCGGCCTATGTGTCTCCGGAGGTCTCAGCCAATAATATCCCGGCGATCTACAGCACCTATAACTATCTGAGCGGCGGGGCGATCCCCGATGCCAACCCGCTGCAAGCCAGCCGGGTGGTTCCCGCCAGTTTCCACGAACAACCCTCGCAGGAATTCCGCATTTATCTGCCGTATGAATTCGCGCCTTCCATGGGGGCGTTCATCGCGCCGGGCCTGTTCCAATCCTTCGGCGGCAAACAGACCTATAACCTGCAAGGCGGCGGCACGCTCGATTCGGGCAACCGCACCAACGAGACGCAGCTGCGCCTCATCGGCTCCACCTTCCTCTCGCCAAGCCTGCAAATCATGGCCATCGGCGAATACGATCTCGCCTCGCACGGCGGCCCGCTGAACCGCAATATTGAAATCCGCCTCGCCACATTTTTCTGAAAACGCTTCTGAAAGCGCTTCTGAAAACACTCCCAAAAACAAAAACGGGCACCTCGCGATGCCCGTTTCTCCTTCACTGAATGGTGGCGCGCACACCCAGCAGCACCGATGCGCCCGGCATCTGCAACCCGTTCACCGGCTCGAAATTTGAGCCAAGGATGTTCTTGCCCGTGGCGAACAGGGTGAATTTGTCATCCAGCCGGTAGGATGCGTTCAGATTCACAATCGTCCCCGGACGTGAACTGCCGGTCCCCGCGGCAATCGGATAGCCGTTGTTGTCATACAGATAATCGCTGAACCGCCCGACATATTGCACCTGCGGGGTGATGCTGAACCCCGGCGCAGGGGTGAATGTCAGCGTCGCAGAACCCGCGTTCTGCGGCCGGCGCAACAGGGCGGCGCGCGTGCGCGCATCAATCGCGTTGGTGTAGGTGTAGGTGAAATCCGCGCTCAGCCAGGGCGTGGGGTTCAGCACCACCTCGGTTTCCACCCCCTTGATACGCGCCTGGCCAATGTTACGCTCTGTTGAACTAGTATAATTGGGCGGCAGCGAGACATAAGTGATGAGATCGCGGATGTCCGACTGGAAATACGTTGCCGAGATGCTCGCGAAATCGCCTTGCCCGAAAGCCGGAATATCAAACTGCGGCCCGATCTCGAAGCTGCTGCTGTACTCGGCCTTCAACTTCGGATTGCCCTGGTAGGTATAGCCACCGGAGCTGTTCTGGCCATACAGATCATACAACGATGGCGCCAGAAACCCGGTGCCGTAGGATGCCTTCAGCCGCATATCGGCCTCCGGCACCGCCAGCACGCCGCCCACGCGCCAGGTGAGCGCATTGCCGAAACTGGAGACCGCATCATCGCGCAGCACGCCGGTGAGGGTGAGGCGGCGCAGCAATGTCGTCTGCGCGCCCGCATGCCCGGCCCAGGTGTGCTGCGAGGCGCCCATATGCGCCACAAACGGGGAGCCGTAATAGGCATCGTTCACCCGCTCGTGCGCTGTATCATTGATGTATTCAGCGCCGAACTGCACCGCTGAATCAGAGGTGCGGCCCACATAGGGCAGGTGCACGGTGTTGTTCCACTGCACATCGGTGCGCGTGCCATGATACACCTCATCGGCCTGCACCTGGTTCGGGTCCGCCGCGTCCAGCAGATTGGTGTTGTGCAGCGTGTTGTCCAGCCGGGCCGCGAACAGCTCCGTGCTCAGCCAGCCGTTGAACAGATTGCTGGCAACGCCAAGCTTGCCGAAATAATTGGTGTTCTTGTCGTAATTGTTCGGATCATCATAGATCGGATAACCAAGATCGGGGAAACCGGCGGTGGTCTGCTGCGCGCGGCCCACCACATAAAACCGCGTGCCGGGCACCGGCGTATAACCCAGGTTGACCGAGGCGAGCTGCGAGCGGAACGGGTCTTTCACGCCCGCATAAACGCTCATGCGCTTTGGCGTGTAGTCAAACCCGGATTCCTCATCGAGCGCGCCGGTCAGCGCGTAATCAAACTTGCCCGACGAACCTGAAACCGTGGCGCTCGCCTGCCCCTGGCTCGGGAAGCCCCCGGCCAGCGTCACGCTCGCCTTCGGCCGGCCAGCCCCGCGCAATGTGATGATGTTGATCACCCCGCCGATCGCGTTCGAGCCATACAGGCCCGACATCGCGCCGCGCACCACTTCGATACGGGCAACATCGCTCAGCGTATAATCGCCAAAATTAAAGGCCCCGTTGGCCTCGGAGGGGTCATTCACCGGCACGCCGTCTACCAGCACCAGCACATCCTCCGAATTGGTGCCGCGGATGAACACGCTGGTCTGCGCCCCAGAGCCGCCCGACTGCACCACCCCCAGCCCCGGCACCGCGCTCAGCGCCTGCGCCAGCGTGGTATACCCGCGCTTCTGGAAATCCTTGCGGGTGATAATGCTCACCCCCGCCGCCACTTTTGTCACCGGATCGGGGATACGGGTCGCGGTCACGGTGGTCAGGTCCACCGTGGTATCCGCCCAGGCCGCCACCGGCAGCAGCGAGGCCGCCAGGAAACAGCCGAATAATCCACTCTTGCTCATAACCAACTCCGCGCCAGCCGCGCGCGGGTTTCCCGCACACGGCACATTCAACAACTGCGACAGAGGCTCAGGGTCTCTCTCCCCTCCATCCATGGTGCACCCCGCCCATGAACGCGCAAATGTCTCGATGCCGGCCGGTCTCCTGGCTCGCGGATTTTCGCGCCCTCCGCCTTCTCGCCCTCATGGGGCAATGGCATCTGGAGAGAGCTAGCCGCTCACAGTTGCGGGGGCAGCCGCGGCGTTTTGATACCGCATTCCCGTTTAAGCCTGCCATCACGGCGGGCCACCGTCATCTGAGGGGGGTGGTAGCCCCTTAAGGCGCATGGATGCAAGGCAGGCGTGTTTGAGTTTATGCCCGCGCCACGCTAGACAAACAGGGATGCTCCACCCGCAGACACAAGTAACGGCTGAGCGGGCCTCCAGGCTGCGCAGGTTCGCCAGCCGCATCACCTTTGTGGTTGCCGTGCTGCTGCTGGCGGTGAAAATCGCCGCCTGGCTCACCACCGGCTCGGTCGCGTTGCTCTCCTCCACCGTGGACGGGCTGGTGGACGTGGTCACCTCCTTCACCACCTTCCGCGCCGTGCGCATGGCCGAGCGCCCGCCAGACCGGCGCCACCGCTTCGGCTACGGCAAGGCCGAGGCGCTGGCCGGTTTCACACAATCACGCTTCCTCTACGGCGGCGCGCTGGTGCTGGCGTTTCAGTCCGTCGAGCGGCTGGCCTTCCCCGATCCGGTGAAGCAGATCGGCTTTGGCCTCTGGGTCGTCATCGCCAGCCTGCTGGCCGCCGCCGGGCTGGTGATTCTGCAGACCTGGGTGGTGCGCCAGACCACCTCCACCGCCATCGCAGCCGACCGCGCGAACTACCTGGCCGATGTCGCGGTGAATCTCGCCGTGCTGGCGGCCCTGGCGATCATCCATTTCACCGGCTGGAACCGCGTGGACCCGGCGTTCGCCCTCCTCATCGCCGGGTATATGTACTGGAACAGCCGTGGGATCGACACCGATGTGCTGAAACAACTGCTCGACCGCGAATTGCCGCCCGCGGAGCGCAAACGCATCGAGGAGCAGGTGATGGCCTGCCCCGGCGTGCGCGGCGTGCACGACCTGCGGACCCGCTATTCCGGCGACCGGACCTTCGTTGAATTCCACATGGAGGTGGACGCGCACCTCACCATCACCCAGGGCCACGCCATCAGCGATACTGCGGAAGCCGCTGTGCGGGAGCTGTTTCTGCCGCAGGTAGTGGAGGTGATCTCGCATCTGGAGCCGGCGGGGATCAAGGACGAGCGGCTGGACGACCGGGTGGGATAAAGCGCATCAGTCCTAATCCTCGGCGCCGCGGCGCAGCTTCTTGGTCTCCGCACGCTGGCTCTTCGCCTCCAGCCGCCGGGTTTTCGAGGCTTTGGTCGGCCGGGTCGGCTTGCGGAACACCGGGGCCACCGCCGCCGCGCGGATGATTTCGAACAGGCGCTCGCGCGCATCCGCCCGGTTTTGCAGCTGCGTGCGGAAACGGTTGGCGGTGATGACAATCACCCCGTCATTGCTCAAACGCCGTCCGGCCAGCACCCGCATACGCGATTTCACGGCACCCGGCAGCGATTCACATTTCAGGAGGTTAAAGCGCAACTGCACAGCGGTTGCGACTTTATTGACGTTCTGCCCCCCAGGGCCGGACGCTGCAATAAAGCTTTCCTCGAGATCAGCCTCGCTGATCCCGAGTCTCGGTGTCACTTGTATGAGCATCCGGCCCAGCCTTCACTGCCAGGCCAGGCGGGTTAGGCCGCCTTGGCGGCCTTTTTGGCGGTCGCGCGCTCCAGGCGGCGCTTCAGCGCCAGACCCTCGGTGGTCATCTTGCTGTCGTTCTGGCTCAGCAGAAACGCATCCAGGCCGCCGTTATGCTCAATCGTGCGGATCGCCCGGGTGGAAAGACGCAGCCGGACGTTACCCAGAACGTCAGACAGCAGCGAGGTTTCCTGCAAATTCGGCAGGAACCGGCGGCGGGTCTTGTTGTTCGCATGGCTGACATTATTGCCAGCTTGCACGGTCTTTCCGGTCAGTTCACAACGGCGGGCCATAGTACAATCCTCAAATACGCAAAGCGGGCCGGCGGATGCCAGCCCGAAATCCAGCCCAGCTTATGGCTAAAAGCCTCGCCCCGGTCAAGCCTCGCCAGCGTGGTCCTTGCCCACGGTGGAGCGCATTTCACCTGATTCAACGCTTTCCATCGCCTGGCGCAGAATCTGCACCACCACATCGTCCGGCAAGGTGCGCGTGAGCAAGCCCATCGCGCCGCCAAGCAGGGCGGACGCCACGGCCAGCGAGCTGATCTGCTGACCGATCATATACTCAATCGCCTTGTCCACGACGGAGCCGGCATGGCTCAGGTCGCGTTCGGGCGGGGATTGTGTCTCGTTCATCGTATTTTCCATCAGCGCCTTCTATCTGGTGATTTGCCGCCCCGCTACCAGGGCAAACGCCTACCCGGCCACTTCGCCGAGAGTTTTTTCCCGCACGACCTCTTCCTGCTCCGCCTGCTGGGCCGCCCACATACCGGCGTATACACCGTCAGCCTCCAGCAGCGCCACATGGCTGCCGCGCTCCACGATCACGCCCTCGCGCAGCACCAATATCTCATCGGCATCGGTCACCGTGGAGAGCCGGTGCGCGATCACCAGCGTCGTGCGATCATACGCCACCGAGCGCAGCGCCGAGCCAATCTCCTGCTCCGTCGCGGTATCCAGCGCGCTGGTCGCCTCATCGAGGATCAGCACGCGCGGATTCTTCAAAATCGTCCGCGCAATCGCCACACGCTGTTTCTCGCCGCCCGAAAGTTTCAACCCGCGCTCGCCGACTTTGGTTTTATAGCCCTGCGGCAGGGTGATGATAAAGTCATGGATCTGCGCCAGCCGCGCCGCCTGCTCAATCTCCTCAACGCTGGCGCCCGGCCGCCCGTAGGCGATGTTGTAGAAAATCGTGTCGTTGAACAGCACCGTATCCTGCGGCACCACGCCGATGGCCGCGCGCAGGCTGTGCTGGGTGTAGTCGCGGACATTATGCCCATCCACCAGCACGGCGCCGGAGACCGTGTCGTAAAACCGGAACAACAGGCGCGAGATGGTGGATTTGCCCGAGCCGGTCGGCCCGACGATGGCCACTTTCTGGCCCGCCTCCACGGTAAAGCTGACGCCCTTGAGGATGTCACGATCCGGATTGTAGCCGAAATGCACATTCTCGAAACGCACCTCCACCGGCGCGCCCTGCGGTGCCAGCTCAATGGCGCCGGGTTTGTCGCGCACCTCGTAATTCACCCGCATCAGGGAGAACATCTGCTCCATGTCGATCATGCCCTGGTTGATCTGCCAGTACACAAAGCCGAGAAAATTAAGCGGCACATAAAGCTGCATGAGATAGGTGTTAACCAGCACGAACTGGCCGACCGTCATGGTGTGGTGCGCAACACCGGTTGCCGCCATCAGCATCATCACGCCCAGCGCGGCCGAGATGATCACCGCCTGGCCGATGTTCAGCCCGTTGAGCGAAACCTGCGCCTTGACCGAAGCCGCCTCGTAGCGCGCCAGGCTCTCGTCGTAGCGGCGCGACTCATGGCCCTCGTTGCCGAAATATTTAACCGTCTCGAAGTTGAGCAGGCTGTCGATCGCCTTGGTCTGCGCCTCGTTATCGGTCTCGTTCATGATCCGGCGGAACTTGGTGCGCCACGCGGTCACGCCAAAGGTGAACGCCATATAGAACCCGACCGCGACAAAGGTGATAAGCGCATACCAGAAGCTGAACATATGCCACAGAATGCCGACGGTGAGCAGCAGCTCGATGATGGTCGGCAGAACATTGAAGGTGCTCAGCCGCAGCACGTTCTGGATGCCCAGCGTGCCGCGCAGGATGATGCCAGAAAGCCCGCCGGTCTGCCGGTCCAGGTGGAATCGCATCGAGAGGCCATGCAGATGCTCAAAAGTCTGGCGCGCCACCACGCGCGAGGCGCGCATCTGCACGGCGGCGAAAATCGCGTCGCGCAGTTCGCCAAACCCGGCCGCGGCAACGCGCACCAGCGCGTAACCCACAATCAGCGCCGCGGGAACCACGATGGCATTGGCGCCGTGGGCCAGCCGGTCCACCGCGTGGCTATAGAGGATCGGCACATAAACCGTCGCCACCTTGGCCAGCACCATCGCGATGCTGGCCAGCACCAGCCGCAGGCGCAGGCCGAACTCATGCTTGGGCCACAGATACGGCAGCAGCGAGCGCAAAGTGGCCCAGGAATCGCGCGGCGCCTTTGGCGCGCCGGGGGTGGGAGCAAGATGGGGGTTGGCACGGGCGGCATTACGGGTCATGTCACCGCACATGGCATCTGATACGCAAATTGCAAAGCTCCTCTCGCACATCTCTGCCTGTCATTCAGCGGCGCTGCCGGGCTCGCGCCTGCCGCTCTACGCCGGAGCGCACCATATCGGCTATGTAACGCCCGGTTTCGCGGCCCGGCTGGCCGCCGCCAGTCCGGTGGTGACGCGCGATGAAACCCGCGTGCTGCTCGCCCCCGCGGCGCTGCCGGAGCTGAACAACCTGGCCCGCGCCGCCGGGCTGGCGCTGCGGGCGGAAAATTTTGACGTGCGCGAGACCGATGGCGGCCCGGTGCTCGCCGTGCTGGACCGCGGCGCCCTGCCCAGCTTCGGCGTCATCGGCGTGGGTGTGCACATGAACGGGCTGGTCCGCCGCGCGGATGGCTGGCATTTGTGGATCGCCAAGCGTGCCGCCAACAAAAAACTGGACCCCGGCAAGTATGACAATCTGGTCGCCGGCGGGGTCGCCTCTGGGCATACGCCGTTTGAGACCATCATCAAGGAATCCGAGGAAGAAGCCGCGCTCCCGGCCGTCCTGGCCGCCAATGCGCGCCAGGTCGCGCGGTTTGCCTACAACATGGAGCGCCCGGAGGGGCTGCGCCGCGATGTGGTCTATGCCTATGACCTGGAACTGCCGGAATCCTTCATCCCCGAACCGGCGGACGGCGAGGTGGAAAGCTTTGCCCTCTGGCCGCTGGCCCGCGTGCTGGCGGTCGCCTCCACCACCGATGACTTCAAATTCAACGTCAACTTGGTGCTCATCGACCTGCTGATCCGCTTTGGCATGATCGAGGGCGCGGCGGCGGACAGGCTGCGCGCCGCGCTAAACGGCTGACCGGCTGCCTCAGCCGCGAGGCGCCGCCGCCCGGCTCAGCCGGTCGTTAATCGCACGGCCCAGGCCGGTGCGCGGGATCGGCATAACCGCGATGCGCGTGAGGCCAAGGGCGGGCGCCCTGGCATCCAGCTCATGCAGGGCCTCGAACAAGCACGCCGCCGCCTCGGTGAGGTTTTTTATCTCCGAGAGCTGAAACACGAGCTTTGCACCGGTCAGCGGCGGGCCAAATGCCAGCAACGCCTCATCCGCCGCCACAGTGCTTGCGTTGAGCCGTACCGGCAGCCCCGGCGCATAATGCGAGGCGAGCATCCCCGGCGAAGCCATCGCCTGCCCCTGGGTAATCGGCGCGCCGGTCCCCACCGGGCCGATCACCGCCTCCAGCGCTTCCACGCTCACCCCGCCGGGGCGGAGCAGCACCGGCGCGGGGCCGGAGAGGTCCAGCACCGTGGATTCCACCCCCACCGCGCAGGGCCCGGAATCGAGCACCGCCGCGATTTTGCCACCCAAGCCCGCCAGCACATGCGCGGCCGAGGTGGGGCTGATGCCACCTGAACGGTTGGCCGAGGGCGCGGCCACCGGCCCGCCGAACGCGGCCAGCAAGGCCAGCGCAACGGGATGCGCCGGAACGCGCACGGCCAGAGTCTCCAGCCCCGCCCCCGCCAGCCGCGCAACCGGGCAAGCCGCCGCGCGGGGCAGCACCATTGTCAGCGGCCCGGGCCAGAATGCCGCCGCCAGCTTCTCCGCCATGGCATTTGGCACCACATGCGCGAACGCAGCCCGCGCGTTGGCGTAATGGCAGATCAGCGGATTAAAGCTGGGCCTTCCCTTGGCCGCATAAATTTTCGCGACTGCCTCACCGTTGCGCGCATCTGCGCCCAGGCCGTAGACTGTCTCGGTGCCGAAGGCGACCAGCTCCCCCGCCGCCAGCAGCGCCGCGGCGCGGGCAATCTCCGGCGCGGTTGGATGCAGGATGACGCTCACCTGGCCCCGGCAGTATCCGGTTATTCTTCGTCCGGGGCGGCGGCCGGCGGCTTGGCGCCTGTTTCCAGGTCCCGCGCCACTTCCGGCTGGTGCAGCAGCTTGTTGATGCGCGTCGCCTCTTCCAGCGCCTCATCGGCCAGGAATTTCAAATCCGGCGTCACCCGCAGCCCGAGCTTCGGCGCGATCTGCGCCCGCAAAAAGGGCGACACGCGCTTGAGCGCGGGCAGCAACGGCGTGATATCCTTGCCCCCCAGCGCGGTGGTAAACACCGTCGCGTGCTTCAAATCCGGCGACATGCGGACCTCCGAGATCGTCAGATGCGCCTTGGCCAGCGCCTTCTCGTGGAACTCGGTGCGCAGGAAAATCTCCGCCAGCGCATGGCGGATTTCCTCGCCCACCCGAAGCTGCCGCTGAGACGGCCCCTCCTTACGGGATTCCCTCCCTGGCGCTCCGTTACGGAGCGACGATTTCGGTTTCATAGCATTCCACCACATCGCCCTCGCGCAGATCCTGGAACCCGGCGAAAGACAGGCCGCATTCATAGCCGCGCGCCACTTCCTTCACATCGTCCTTGAAGCGCTTGAGCTGCGAGAGATCGCCCTGATGGATGACCACATTGTCGCGCAGCAGGCGCACGCCGCAGCCGCGCTTAACCACGCCCTCGGTAACATAACAACCCGCGACCTTGCCGGTCTTGGTGATGTTGAACACCTGGCGGATTTCCGCATAGCCGAGGAATTTCTCGCGATGCACGGGGGCAAGCTTGCCCTTGACCAGCTTCTCGATGTCGTCCGCGACCTCATAGATGATCGAGTAATAGCGGATGTCCACCCCATCGCGGTGCGCCAGCTCGCGCGCCTGCGCATTGGCGCGCACATTAAAGCCGACAACGATCGCATCCGACGCCTTCGCCAGCTGCACATCGCTCTCGGTGACCTGGCCAACACCCGAATAGATCACGCGCACGCGCACTTCCTCGTTGCCGACCTTGGTGACCACCACCGAGATCGCCTCGGCGGAACCCTGCACATCGGCCTTGACCACAAGGGCCACTTCCTTCTGCGCACCGGCCTGAATCCGGGCCAGCATTTCCTCCATCGTGCCGCGCGCGGCGGTGGCGCTGGCGGCGGAACGCTCGCGCAGCTTCTGCTGGCGGTATTCCACGATCTCGCGCGCCCGCACGTCGCTCTCCACGACCACGAACGGCTCGCCCGCAACCGGGGCGGCGGACAGGCCAAGGATTTCAACCGGCGTCGAGGGTGTGGCCTCCTTCACGGCCTTGCCCTTGTCGTCCTGCATGGCGCGCACGCGGCCCCACTGGGCGCCCGCCACCACGATATCACCGGCATGCAGCGTACCCTTCTGCACCAGCACAGTCGCCACCGGGCCACGGCCACGGTCGAGCCGGCTCTCAATCACCGCACCCTCGGCCGAACGATTCGGGTTGGCGCGCAGTTCCAGCACTTCGGCCTGGAGCAGAATGGCTTCCTCAAGCTTGTCCAGCCCGAGCTTCTTCAGCGCCGAGACTTCGACATCCTGGGTCTCGCCGCCCATTTCCTCGACCACGATCTCATATTGCAGCAGCTCCTGGCGCACGCGGTTGGCGTCCGCGCCCGGACGGTCGATCTTGTTGACAGCGACGATGATCGGCACCTGCGCCGCCTTGGCGTGTTTAATCGCCTCGATCGTCTGCGGCATCACGCCGTCATCGGCGGCGACCACCAGAACCACGATATCGGTCACCCCGGCGCCGCGCGCGCGCATGGCGGTGAACGCCTCATGGCCCGGCGTGTCGAGGAAGGTGATCTGCGCGCCCGAAGGCAGCTTCACGGTATAGGCGCCGATATGCTGGGTAATGCCGCCAGCCTCGCCGGCGGCCACATCGGTATGGCGCAATGCATCAAGCAGGCTGGTCTTGCCATGGTCGACATGGCCCATGATGGTGACCACGGGCGGGCGAGGCAGCAACTCGGTGTCGGTATCCTCCTCGCCTTCGAGGCCCACTTCCACATCCGCGTCAGACACGCGGCGCGCCTTGTGGCCGAACTCCGCCACCACCAGCTCGGCGGTGTCAGCGTCGATCACCTGCATGATATTCGCCATCACGCCCATTTTCATCAGGGCGCGCACCACCTCGTTGCCGCGCGCGGCCATACGGTTGGCCAGCTCCTGCACGGTGATGGTCTCCGGCAGAATCACCTCTCGCACCACCTTCACGCCATCGGAGCGCAGCAGCTCCAGCTCGGCCTGGCGGCGCTCACGCTCGCGCTGGCGGCGCACGGAGGCGAGCGAACGCACCTTCTCGTCCTCGCCCTCGATGGCGGCCAGCACATCGATCTTGCCGGCGCGGCGGCGGTCATCACCAATTTTCTTCGGCGCCACCACGGGCACGCCGCGCTTGGGCGCGGGGCCGACGCTCGGGCGCTTCACACCGCGCGGGGCTTCGTCTTCTTCCTCGGGCCGCGCGCCGGGGCGCTGGCCCGGTTTCAGCTGCAAGGTCTCGCGGCCGGGGACGGCGGGTTTCGCCGGGGCGGCGGCGGGTTTCGCCACGGCTGCGCCGGGTGCTGCCGCGGGGGCGGCGGGCTTGGCTTCGGCCGGC
>NZ_JABEVC010000177.1 GCF_013044125.1 Acidocella sp.
CTCGATGCATGACGCGCCCCGCCGCGCGCCGCGCGGGGCGCTCTTTCGCGTCACCCCCGAGGGGCTTGTGGAGCGCCGCCGCGACGCTCTGTTCACCTCCAACGGCCTCGCCTGGTCCGCCGATGGGCGCAGCATGTTCCACTCGGATTCACGCGGCTGCTGGATCGAGCGCTGGGATTTCGCCCCCGCAACCGGCGCGATGAGCGGCCAGATGCGCATCGCCACCCCTGGCGAGGCGGAGGGGCGGCCGGATGGTGGCGCGGTTGACGCGCAGGGTTATTACTGGAGCGCCGGTGTCTCCGCCGGGTGCCTCAACCGCTATGCGCCGGATGGCAAGCTGGACCAGCGCATCCCCGTTCCAGTCCCAGCCCCCACCATGCCCTGTTTTGGCGGTGACGGGCGGCTTTATGTCACCTCCCTGCGCCCGGCGGGCGGCGCAGCGGGGCCGGTATTGGCGGCAACCGCCACCGTGGCGGGCGTCCCCTGCGCGCTCTTCGCGGCCGGAGCGCTTTGAGTTATGTTCAAGCCCGTCAACTGGGAGCGTAACGTGCCGGAGCGGCCGCTGAAAATCTTTCATATGCCCGAGGCGGCGCCCGGCGGCCAGACGGGGCTGGTGCTTACCCGCCGCCAGCGCATGGGCGACCAGCTCTACGGCCAGATTCTGGAGCAGATCGTCTCCGGCCGGTTGCCCGAGGGTACGCGCCTGCCGGCCGAGCTGGACCTGTGCAAGATGTTCGGCGTCTCCCGCCCGGTAGTGCGCCAGGCCTTGCAGCGGCTGCGCGCCGATGGGCTGGTGCAGGCCCGCCAGGGCTCGGGCACTTATGTGATGGCCCGCCCGGCCGAGCGTCTGGCCAATTTCGCCGAACCGCAGCGTGTGGCGGAGTTTCTGCGCTGCATCGAGGTGCGGCTGGTGCTGGAGGGCAGTGCCGCCCGCCATGCCGCAGAGCGGCGCAACCCGGCGGAGCTGGCGGGGATAAAAGCAGCGCATGAGCGTTTCCGCGGCGAGGCGGCGTTGGGCAGCCCCAGCCCGGATGCTGATCTGGCGTTCCATATGGCCATCGCCCAGGCTTCGGGCAACAGCTTCTACCCGGCTCTGCTGGCGCATCTGCACGAGGCGCTGACCGGCTTCATGAATCTGTCTCTCCAGCTCACCCGCACCAGCCCGCGCGAGCGCGCCAGCCAGGTGTTGCAGGAGCATGTGCTGATTTTGGAAGCCATCAGCCTGCAGGACGCGGATGCCGCCCAGGTAGCGATGCAGTTTCACCTCACCCAGGCGCGGCGCCGGATGATCGACCGCAACCGCGACTGAATATTTAGCGCGCGCCGCCCACCAACCCGCGCGCAGTACCCTGCGTCATGAATGACGCAGGGTACTGCGCGCGGGTTGGTGGGCGAACCCCAAACGATCGCGCGCCAGGCGCGGCAAGACGGGGGGTTTACAAACGGCGAGGCCGGGCCAATGTTTGTGCAGAGTCAGGAGGTTCATAGTCAGCTCCCGGCGCGAGGAGTTAGGAATTGATTGATCCCTTTGGCCGCCGCATTTCCTACCTGCGTCTCTCGGTCACGGACCGCTGCGATCTGCGCTGCGCTTATTGCATGGCCGAGGATACCGAATTCCTGCCCAAGGCGGATGTGCTGGACCTTGAAGAGCTGGCGCGGCTGAGCAGCGTGTTCATCGGCCTGGGCGTGCGCAAGCTGCGGCTGACCGGCGGCGAGCCGCTGGTGCGCCGGGGCATCATGCAGTTAATCGGCGCGCTGGGTGAGCATGTGGCGGCTGGCCGGCTGGCGGAGCTGACGCTGACCACCAACGGCACGCAGCTGAGCCGCTACGCCGAGGGGCTGGCGCGGGCCGGGATGCGGCGGATCAACGTCTCAGTGGACAGTTTGGACCCCGGGCTGTTCCACAAGATCACCCGCCGGGGCGATCTGGCGCTTGTGCTGGAGGGCATCCGCGCCGCCAAGGCCGCGGGTCTGGCCGTGAAGATCAACACCGTGGTGCTGGGCGGGGTGAACGGCCATGAGATCGACCGGCTGATTGCCTGGTGCGGCGAGGAGGGGCATGATCTCTCGTTGATCGAGGCCATGCCGCTCGGCGAATTCAGCACCGGGCCGGACTTCCTGGCGTTGCCGCTGAGCGTGCTGCGCGACCAGCTGGCGCGGCGCTGGACCCTGGCGGCCACCGATTATAGCAGCGGCGGCCCGGCCCGCTATGTAACCGTGGAGCAAACCGGGCGGCGGCTCGGCTTCATCACCCCGCTCAGCCATGGTTTCTGCGAAAGCTGCAACCGGGTGCGCGTGAGCTGCACCGGCAGGTTGTTTTTATGCCTGGGCCATGAGGCCGGCACCGATCTGCGCCAGCCTTTGCGCGCCTCGGCCAGCGATGCGCCGTTGCAGGAGGCGATCCGCCGCGCCATCGGCCATAAGCCGGAGGGCCATGATTTCGTGGCTCAGCGCGCCAGCCATCAGCCGCTGGCGCGGACCATGAACCAAACCGGCGGATAAATTCAGCGCTGCTGGCGGTTGCGCTCCCACCAGGCGGATAATGCCGCTGGGTCAGGGGGGAGCAGCTCGCACATGCCGCCGGTGAAGCGCAGCCAGGATTCGAGCCGGTTGACTGAAACGGTGGTCAGCAAGGGCAGCTCCGCCGCCATGGCTTGCAGCATTTCATCGGCCAGGCCGCCGCCCTCAGCCTCCAGCGGGCCGAATTTATTGACCAGAATCAGGGAACTGCGCCCGGCAATGGCGCGCCGCAGAACGGCGGAAGCGGCGGCCACGGCCGAGGGGTCAACCGCGCAGGATCCGGCGCAGGCCTCGCTGAGCATGATCGCGAAGCGCTCGCCTGTGTTCAGGTCGGCCAGTGTTATGGCATCGGGCGCATCTCCGGCGCTTTTGCTGCCCTCTTGCAGCAAACCGGCAACGGCCACGCTCTGGGCTTGTTGCAGGGCCGCGAAATCCGCCAGCAGGGCATGGGCGGCGTGGCGATGCGGCAAAACGACTGCGCCCGCGCGGTATGGCCGCTGGCTTAGTTGCGCGGCGGCTTCCTCGCGCTCCTCCGGCCGGTTGATATTGAAAAACGGATCGCGCGGCTCGTCCGGCCATTCCACGGTTGCGGCGCCGCAGTGTTCGGCCCACAGGCCCATTTTGCGCTGCCCCTGCTCAAGCAGAAACCGCCGCAGCGGCGCGCGCAGGCTGGCGGACCATAGCCCCGCCACCGGGTGACGCCGCCCGCCCGATGCCGCCACAGCTGCCAATTGCCCGCCGCACACCCCGTGGCC
>NZ_JABEVC010000178.1 GCF_013044125.1 Acidocella sp.
GCGCGGCCGGCAGCACCATGGCCACGGGTTGCAGCCAGCCCGGCAGCGCCGTGGCCGGGTAGTATACGCAGGCGACCGGGGTGATGCCAAAAGCGATGGTCCAGGCCAGCGCCTCGGCCCCCGCGCCGTAGCGAAACAGCAGCGAGACGATGCCAAGCGCGATCCACCAGCCCATGAACAGCAGATTGACAAAAAACAGCAACAGCACTGGTCCCAACAGCAGGATATTGTAATGATACAACAGGTACGCGATGATTGTGGCAGGAAACAGGCCGGCCAGCGTGCGCAGCAGCGAAACCGAGAGCAAAGCCGCCAGCAGCTCCGCCGGACGCAGGGGGCTCACGAAGATATGCCCCAGGTTGCGCGACCAGATCTCCTCCAGAAACCCCAGCGTCACGCCAAGCTGGCCGCGCAGGGTGATCTCCCACAGCAGCACCCCTGCGATCAGCGCGCTGGCGGTCTGCGCCCCGGGGATGGCGCGCAGATGCCCGATGTAGTTGGCGGTAAAGCCCCAGATCAGCAGGTTGAGCGTCGGCCAGTAGGCGATCTCGGCAACGCGCGGCCAGGAGCGGCGGTACACGGCGAGATGGCGGTAGATCATCGCCCAGATGCGGCGTAGGGAGGTTTTCATGCTTCTTCCCTCCGCGCGATGTCAAGAAACACCTGTTCGAGGTCCTCTCGCCCATAGCGGGCGATCAGCGCGTCCGGCGTGCCCTGGTCGACGATTTTGCCGGCTTTCAGCATCAGCACCGTATCGCACAGGCGCTCCACCTCGGCCATGTTGTGCGAGGCGAGCAAAATGGCGGCGTTGGTCTCGGCCCGGTAGGCTTCCAGCATGCTGCGCACATAATCGCCGGTGTCGGGGTCCAGGCTGGCGGTGGGCTCGTCGAGCAGCAGCAGGTCCGGCTTGTTGATGAGCGATTTGGCCAGCGCTACGCGGGTTTTCTGCCCGGCGGAAAGCTCGCCCGCAGGGCGGGAGAGCAACGCGCCAAGGTGGAATTGCGCCGCCAGCTCCGCGATGCGGCGTTTCAGGTCCGGCACGTTGTATAAATGCCCGTACACACGCAGGTTCTCCTCCACCGAGAGCCGGGCGGGAAGTGCTATGTAGGGCGAGGAGAAATTCATCCGTTCCAGCGCCTTGAAGCGGTCGCGGGCGATGTCA
The DNA here is from genome assembly GCF_013044125.1 of Acidocella sp. Classification (GTDB taxonomy): domain Bacteria; phylum Pseudomonadota; class Alphaproteobacteria; order Acetobacterales; family Acetobacteraceae; genus Acidocella. The sequence goes on from NZ_JABEVC010000178.1 coordinate 1,163, forward strand.
TGGCCCAGCACGGTGATCTGCCCGGAGCTTGGCACCAGCAGGCCGAGCAGCATGGAGATGGTGGTGGTCTTGCCCGCCCCGTTGCCGCCAAGCAGGCCGAGCACGCCGCCCTGGGGCAGGGTGAAGGAGATATCGTCCACCGCCAGGGTGTGCGGGTAGCGCTTGACCAGGTTGTTTACGGTGATGGCGTCCATGGGATTTTGGATAGGCGGAGAGATTGGCGTATGTCCAGGCGATGGACCCTCTCGCGTTATATATTCACTGGCCGTTTTGCCTGAGCAAATGCCCGTACTGCGACTTTAACTCCCATGTCCGCGAGAAAATCCCGCAGGCGCGCATGGTGGCGGCGCTGCGGCGCGAGCTGGCGCATGAGGCGGCGCGCATCGGCCCGCGGCGGCTCACCTCGGTCTTTTTCGGCGGGGGCACGCCGAGCCTGCTCGACCCGGAGAATGTGGCGGCGCTGATCGGCGATGCCGCGGCGTTGTTTAGCCCGGCGGCGGATATCGAGATCACGCTGGAGGCGAACCCGACCAGCATCGAGGCCGGGCGCTTTGCCGGATATCGCGATGCGGGGGTGAACCGGGTTTCCATCGGGGTGCAGAGTTTCGAGCCCGAGGCGCTGAAGTTTCTGGGCCGGGAGCATTCGGCGCGGCAGGCGGTTGAAGCCATCGAGCTGGCGCGCAAAATTTTCCCCCGGCTCTCGTTTGATCTGATCTTCGCGCGGCCCGGGCAGGGCGAGGTGGCGTGGCGCCGGGAGTTGCGCTTTGCGCTGGGCCTGGCGGCGGACCATTTGTCGCTCTACCAGCTCACCATCGAGGAAGGCACCAAATTCCACACGCTCTATGCGCGCGGGGCGTTCGAGATGCCGGGCGAGGAGCTGGCGGCGGCGCTGTATGACGCCACCGCCGAGGAGGCGGCGCGCTTCGGGCTGCGGGCCTATGAGGTTTCCAACTACGCCAAAGCGGGCGGCGAGAGCCGGCATAATCTGAGCTATTGGCGTTATGATGATTACGCCGGGATCGGCCCTGGCGCGCATGGCAGGTTGACCCTGGGCGGGGAGCTGGTGGCCGGCGCGAAGCATCGCGGGCCGGAGGCCTGGGCGGAGCTGGTTGAGACCACCGGCAGCGGCGTGACGCGCGAGGAGGTGGTGAACACCCGCGATCGCGCCCGCGAGGCGCTGCTGATGGGGCTGCGGCTGGCCGAGGGCATTGGCTTTGAGCATTTTTTCGCGCGTACCGGCACCGCGCTGCCCGACGCGGTGGAGCCCGTGATTTTGGCCGCCTGCATCGAGGAGGGGTATCTGGTCCAGACCCCCACGCATCTGGCGGCGACAGCCGAAGGCCGCAAGCGGCTGGACGCATTGCTGCCAGCCCTGGCCCGATAGTATAGCCAAAGCACCATTGGAGAGATTTATGCGTTACGTATCCACACGGGGCCAGGCTGAGGGTAAGGATTTTGCGGGTGTGCTGCTGGCGGGGCTGGCCGATGACGGCGGGTTGTACATGCCCGGGAGCTGGCCGCAATTTTCTGCGGCTGAATTGAGGGCGTTGCGCGGCTTGCCCTATGCGGAGCTGGCGGCGCGGGTGATGGCGCCGTTTGTGGGCGATTGCATCGCGTTTAACGATTTGCAAGCGATGTGCCGGCGCGCCTATGCCGGCTTCCCGCACCCCGCGGTGGTGCCGCTGGTGCAGCTTGATACCTCAACTTTCGCGCTGGAGCTCTTCCATGGGCCGACGCTGGCCTTCAAGGATCTGGCGCTGCAACTGGCCGGGCATTTGTTCGAGCATGTGCTGGCGGCCCGTGGCGGGCGGGTTTGCATCGTCGGCGCCACCTCGGGCGATACCGGCTCGGCGGCGATTGAGGCGATGGCCGGGCGCAGCCGGGTGGATATCGTCATTTTGCACCCCGAAGGGCGCACCAGCGAGGTGCAGCGCCGCCAGATGACCACGGTGGCCGCGCCGAACGTGATGAATATCGCACTGAAAGGCAATTTCGACGATTGCCAGGATATGGTGAAGGCGATGTTCGCTGATGTGCCGCTGCGCCATGAGATCAGCCTCTCAGCGGTCAACTCAATCAATTTCGCGCGCATCGCGGCGCAGATACCCTACTACTTCGCCGCCGCTTTGGCGCTGGGCGCGCCGGAGCGCGAGGTTGCCGTTGCGGTGCCGACGGGCAATTTCGGCAATGTGCTGGCCGCCTGGGCGGCCAAGCAGATGGGCGTGCCGATCGGCAAGTTCATCGTGGCGAGCAATCGCAACGATATTTTGAGCCGGTTTCTGGCGAGCAACGACATGAGCCTGCGCCCGGTGGAGGAAAGCCTTTCGCCGTCCATGGATATCGGCGTCAGCTCCAATTTCGAGCGGCTGCTCCATGAGTTCCTGGGCCGCGATGCCCCGGCCACGGCGCGGACCATGGCCGATTTCCGCGCCACCGGGAAAATGAGCGTGGCGGAGGATGTGTGGCGCGCGATCCGGCGGGATTTCGTGGGCTTGCGGCTCAGCGACGAGGATACGCTGGCGGAGGTCGCGCGCACCTGGCGCGAGGCGCAGTATCTGGCCGACCCGCATACGGCCATCGGCCTGGCGGCGGCGCGGGCCTGCGCGCCGGTGGGCCTGCCGGTGATCGTGGCGGCGACGGCGCATCCGGCCAAATTCCCCGATGCCATCGAAAAGGCCGTTGGTTTCCGTCCGGCCTTACCGCTGCATTTATCCAACCTATATGAGAGACAAGAGCGTTATATGACCGCCCCGAACGATTTCGAGCAGGTCAAAGCGTTGGTACGGAATTTTGCGAACAGGAATATTTGATGACTGAACAGGTTATGATTACCACGCTGCCCTCGGGCCTCACGGTTTTGACGGAACGGATGGAGCGCGTGGAGACGGTCTCGTTCGGCGCGTATATCGGGGCGGGGACGCGCCATGAAACCGCGGCGGAAAACGGCGTCGCGCATTTTCTGGAGCATATGGCGTTCAAAGGCACGGCGGGCCGCTCGGCTATCGACATCGCCGAGGCGATCGAGAATGTGGGGGGGCACATCAACGCCTACACCTCGCGCGAGCAGACGGCCTATTATGTGAAGCTGCTCAAGGAAGACCTGGGGCTTGGCGTTGATATCATCGGCGATATTCTGTGCCATTCCAGCTTTGAGGTGGAGGAGCTGGAGCGCGAACGGGGCGTGATTTTGCAGGAGATCGGCCAGGCGAACGACACGCCCGACGATATCGTGTTCGACCATTTCCAGTCCGCCGCCTATCCCTCGCAGCCGATGGGCCGCCCGGTGCTGGGCACGGAGGCCATCATCAAAGGTATGAAGCGCGACGCGCTGCCAGGTTTCATGGCCGCGCATTATACGCCGGAGAACATGGTTATCGCCGCCTGCGGCAATCTGGAACATGAGCGGCTGGTGGATATGGTGGCGCGCCACTTTGCTGATCTGCCCAAGGCCGAGCGCCATGAGCCGATGGCGGCGGATTACATGGGCGGTGAATACCGGGAACAGCGCGAGCTGGACCAGGCGCATATCGTGCTGGGGTTTGACGCGCCGGCTTACGGCGAGCCGGATTATTATCCGGCGATGCTGCTCTCCACGTTGCTGGGCGGGGGCATGTCCTCGCGGCTGTTCCAGGAAATCCGCGAGAAGCGTGGGTTGGTGTATTCCATCTACAGCTTCACCGCCCCGGCCGTGGACGGCGGGTTGTTCGGGATTTACGCGGGGACGGGTGAGTCCGAGGCGGCCGAGCTGATGCCGGTGACATTGGAGGAACTGGCGAAGGTGCAGCTGGCGGTGAGCGAGGCGGAGTTGAACCGCGCCCGCGCGCAGCTCAAGGCCGGGTTGTTGATGAGCCTGGAGTCGACGGGCAGCCGCTGCGAGCAGCTGGCGCGCCAGTGGCAGATTTTCGGCCGGGTGATCCCCGCCGCCGAGACGGTTGCGAAGATCGAGGCGGTGACGCAGGCGGATGTGTGCGCGGCGGCGGCGAAGATTTTCCGCTCCCGGCCGACGCTGGCGACCATTGGGCCGATCGGGCAGGTGCCGAAACTCTCATCTATCATTGATAGTCTGGCGGCTTGAACATGGACGAGAACCAGGAGTTGCTGGCCCAGGCGCAGGAGTTTTTGCGTGCGGCGAAGGCCGCCGGGGCGGATGTCGCGGAAGTGGGCCTGAGTGCTGGCACCTCGATTTCGGTGCAGCGGCGGATGGGCAAGATCGAGGAGACCGAGCGCGCGGAATCCCGCGAGTTGGGGCTGCGGGTGTTTGTCGGCAAATGCAGCGCCTCGATTTCGGCCAGTTCGATTGATCCGGCGGCGTTTGCGCGCCTCGCTGAGCAGGCGGTGGCGATGGCCCGCGTGGTGCCGGAGGACCCTTATGCTGAAATCCCCGAGGCGCCGCCGCCGATGGATGCGGTGCTGCTGGATTTGGATGATCCGCTGGAGCCTGGCATGGAGGTGTTGATCGCCCGCGCCGCCGCCGCCGAGGAAGCGGCGCTGGCGGTGCCGGGGATCACCAATTCCGAGGGGGCATCGGCCAGCTGGTCGCGCAGTTTTTCATTACGGGCCACCAGCCTGGGCTTTGCGGGCATGTATCCGCGCTCCTACCACGGGGTTTCCGCCACCGCGATCGCGGGGACGGGCACGGGGATGCAGCGCGATTATGACTCCTCCTCCGCCAGTCATGGCGCTGACCTTGAGGACCCGGCGGTGCTGGGGCGCAGGGCGGCGGAGCAGGCGCTGGCGCGGCTCAACCCGGTGCGGCCGAAAACCGGCAAGTTGCCGGTATTGTTCCATCCGCGCGTGGCGGGGAGTTTTCTCGGGCATCTCGCCGGGGCGATCAACGGTGCGGCGATTGCGCGCAAAACCTCGTTCCTGAAGGATGCGCTGGGGCAGGCGGTGTTCGCGCCGGGGATACGCATTATTGACGATCCGCTGCGCGTGCGCGGGCGGCGCTCACGCCCGTTCGACCGCGAGGGCCAGCCCGGCGGGCAGCGTGCGTTTATTGACGATGGCGTGCTGACCAGCTGGATTCTGGACACGCGCAGCGCCAACCAGCTGGGCCTGAAGACGACGGGGAACGCTGGCGGGGTCAGTAATTTTTACATGGAGCCGGGGGCGCTGAGCCCGCAGGAGCTGATGGCCGATATTGCCGAGGGGCTGTTCGTGACCGAGCTGATCGGCATGGGCGTGAACGGCATCACCGGCGATTACTCGCGCGGCGCGGCGGGGTTTATGATTCGTAACGGCGTGCTGGCCGAGCCGGTGGCGGAGTTCACCATCGCGGGCAATTTGCGCGGCATGTTCGCGGCGCTGAAGCCTGCCAACGATCTCGAGTTCAAGCGCGGCACCGACGCGCCGACCCTGCGGATCGAGGGCATGACCCTGGCTGGTTCATAGCCCGGAGAGGTTGAACCCCAGGGCGGTGGCGCTGCGGTAGAGCATGTAGAGGGCGACGGCGAAGATCAGGAATGCGAAGACGGTGCTCAGCCGCCCGGCCGTGCCTGAGAGCAGCCGGGCCGTGCGCATGCCAAAGAAGCTGCCCAGGAAGCCGCCGAGGATGAAGACGATGGCCAGTGGCCAGTCAACCAGGCCGGAGAGGGCGTAGTTGGCCGCGGTTGTTAGCCCGAAGGCGGTGACGGCGACCAGAGATGTGCCGATGGCGTTGAGCACCGGCATGCCGGTGGAGATGAGCAGGCCGGGGACGATGAGAAAACCGCCGCCAATGCCGAAGAAGCCGGAGAACAGGCCGGTGGCAAGCCCCATGCCGAGGACTTTGGGCGCGTTTTTGCGTTCGCACTCGGCGTCGGCGTTGCCGGGGTTGTTGCGCCCGCGCAGCATGAGAATGCCGACCGCGATCATCAGGAGCGCGAAGAGGAAGAGCAGCTTCTGGCCGTCGAACGCCTTGCCGGCGCTGCTGCCGAATATGGCGCCAACAACCCCCGCCACGGCGAACACGCCGCCGCATTGCCAGCGCACGGTGCCGGCGCGATGGTGGTTGAACAGGCCGGTGGCGGCATTGGCGGCCACGGCCAGCGCGCTGGTGCCGATGGCGATGTGCGGGTTTTTGATGCCCACGACATACAGCATGAGCGGCACCGCCAGGATGGAGCCGCCGCCGCCGACCAGCCCGAGGGTGAAGCCAACGAGCGTGCCGGAGAACCCGCCGAGGCCGAGCTGGAGTTGTGTGAGGATCATAGCAGGTTCAATGGAAGTTTGAGGTAGCTGGTGCCGTTGTCTTCGGGCGGGGGCAGCTGGCCCGCGCGGATGTTGACCTGCACCGAGGGCAGGATGAGCCTGGGCATGCCCAATGTGGCGTCGCGCGCGGTGCGCATGGCGGCGAAGGCGTCTTCGCTGATGCCGTCATGGACATGGATGTTGGTGGCGCGCTGCGCCGCGACGGTGGTTTCCCAGATGAATGCATCGCGGCCTGGGGCTTTATAGTCGTGGCAGAGGAAGATCCGGGTTTCATCTGGCAGGGCGAGCAGGCGGCGGATGGAGCGGTAGAGCTGGCGGGCGTCGCCGCCGGGGAAATCAGCACGCGCGGTGCCGTAATCGGGCATGAAGAGCGTGTCGCCGACGAAGGCGGCCTCACCGATGATGTAGGCCATGTCGGCTGGGGTGTGGCCGGGGACGTGCAGGGCGATGATAGGGATGGCGCCCAGGGAGAACGTGGCGCCATCGTCGAACAGATGGCCGAACTGCGAGCCGTCGCGCGCGAATTCATCACCAAGGTTGAAGATTTTGCCGAAGACGTTCTGTACGGCCAGGATTTCGCGCCCGATGGCGATTCTCCCGCCGCAATGCTGCTGGATGTAGGGCGCGGCCGAGAGATGGTCGGCATGGGCGTGGGTTTCCAGCAGCCAGTCCAGCGTGATGCCGGTAGTGCGCAGGTAGGCGATGACCGCGTCGGCCGAGGCGGTGGTGGTGCGCCCGGCGGCGGTGTCGAAATCCAGCACGCAGTCAATCACCGCGCCGCATTTGGTGGCGGGGTCGTGCAACACATGGGTGGCGGTGAAGGTGGCTTCGTCAAAGAAGGTCTGCACCTCAACGCGGGGGAGCAGGCGCGCATGGAGAATCTGCCGCGCGGCCTGGGCCAAGTGCGGATCGGCGGGATTATTGTACGTCATGGGGCCGCCCATCGTCACGCAGTACCACATAAATGGCGGGGATAACCAGCAAGGTCAGCAGGGTGGAGGATGCCAGACCGAACAGCAGCGAGGTGGCGAGACCCTGGAAGATCGGGTCCGAGAGGATGGTGACGGCGCTGATCATGGCCGCGACGGCGGTGAGCAGGATGGGCTTGGCGCGGATGGCGCCGGCTTCCAGCAGCACGGTACGCAGCGGACGGCCCGAGTCTTGCCGGCAGCGGATGAAATCCACCAGCAGGATGGAGTTGCGCACGATGATGCCGGCCAGCGCGATGAAGCCGATCATCGAGGTGGCGGTGAAATCCGCGCCCAGCACCCAGTGGCCGAGCATGATGCCGATGAGGGTGAGCGGGATGGGGGTGAGCACCACCAGCGGCAGTTTGAAGCTGCCGAACTGCGCCACCACCAGCACATA
>NZ_JABEVC010000179.1 GCF_013044125.1 Acidocella sp.
ACCCATATCATCGCCACCGCCGCCCCTGCTGAAAATGGTGATCCGGCGCTCGCCCGCTACGCCGCGCAAATCAGCGCCGCGCAAAACCTGCGCTATATCGGCTATCTCTCCACCACCGGGGTTTATGGCGATGCAGGCGGCGCCTGGGTGGATGAAGACACCCCCCCCAACCCGCAATCGCCGCGCGCGCAGCGCCGCACCGCCGCCGAGGCTGCCTGGTCCAAATTAGCAAGGCCCGATTCAGGCCACGCCAAAACCGTTGATATCTTCCGCCTCGCCGGCATCTACGGCCCCGGCCGCTCGATGCTCGATGATCTGCGCGAAGGCAGCGCCCGGCGCGTCGTCAAACCCGGACATCTGTTTGGGCGCATCCACCGCGACGACATCGCTTCGGGCGTGCTCAAGGCCATGCGGCGCCCGGCCAAACCCGGCGTCAACATCTTCAATTTCTCCGACGACGAACCCGCCGCCAGTGCCGATGTCGTGGTGGAAGCCGCCCGCCTGCTCGGCGTCCCGCCCCCGGAACCAATCCCCTATGAGCAAGCCGCGCCAAGGATGACCCCCATGGGCCTGAGCTTCTGGGCCGAGAACCGCCGCGTTTCCAACAAAAAAACCAAAGCGGCCTTACAGCTTGAATGGCTCTACTCGACCTACCGGGAAGGGTTAGCCGCCATCCTCGCCGAGGAACGCGCCAACGCTCGCGCATAACAACGCCAGATCAGCCGCGCGTGACAGCCGGTGGTCTCCATCCTTCACGAACACCAGCCTCACATCCTCGCTCGCCAGCCGCTCCGCCAGCAGCAGGCAGTGCCGCCAGGGTACATCGGCATCGCGCATGCCATGCAGCACCCGCACCGGGCCGTTGAAGCCGATCGGCGCCTCCAGCACCAGGTTGCGCGCGCCATCCTCCAGCAGTTTCAGCGTCAGCGGCGTTGGCGCGCCGTATTCGCTGGGCTGGTAGATCACCCCTTTGGCGCGCAGCTCCGCCCATTCGGCCTCGCCCAACTGCGGCTTCATCAGCAATTCGGTAAAATCCGGGGCAGGGGCCACCAGCACCAGCGCCCGCACCTGCGCCAGCGCGCGCGCCAGCAGCAGCGCGATCCATCCGCCCATCGAGGACCCCACCAACAGCAGTTCCCGCCCCATTGTGGCCATTTCCACCACATGCGCCGCATCCGCCGCCCAGTCACCGATGCAGCCATCCTCAAACGCCCCGGCTGACTGCCCATGCCCCCCATAATCAAACCGCAGCATCGCCTGCCCGCGCGCGCGGCACATCTCCCATAGCGCCATCGCCTTGGTCCCGCCCATGTCGGAGGCAAACCCGGGGCAGAACACCACCACCGGCCCCGCACCCTCCAGAAACTCATACGCCAGCGCCATATCAGGCACCCGGAATGTTACCGCCACTGTAATCTCCCCTTAAGCTGCAATCCGTGATAGCGCCCCCGCCATGATTGATCGACCCATAACGATTCTCCAGGTGCTGCCCAAGCTCGATACCGGCGGCGCCGAACGGGTCGTGATCGAAATCGCCGAGGCGGTGCAGTCCTGCGGGCATATCGCGCTTATCGCCGCCGAACCCGGTGCGCTCAGCAACGCGGCCCTGCGCGCGGGGGCGCGGATCATCAACCTGCCGCTGGCCAGCAAATCGCCCTTCACCATTCGCCGCAACGCCAAACGGCTGGAAAAGCTGATCCGCGAACACAGGGTGGATCTCGTGCATGCCCATTCGCGCGCGCCCGCCTGGTCCGCCTACTGGGCCACACGGCGCACGCACACCCCGTTCGTCACCACCTATCACGGCGTCTACAGCGAAAATAACGCCTTCAAGCACCGTTATAATGCGGTCATGGCGCGCGGCGAGCGCGTGATCGCGGTCAGCGCCTTCGTGGCCGGGCTGATCCACGCCCGCTACGGCCTGGGCGGCGATAAAATCCGCGTCATTCACGGCGGCGTTGATACCGTGAAGTTCGACCCCGCCAACGTCCTGGGGGACCGCATCTCCCGCCTCGCGCGGGACTGGCGGGTGGACATGGACCAGCCCCTCATCATGCTTCCCGGCCGGCTTACCTCCTGGAAAGGCCAGAAAACCCTCATCGCCGCCCTGGCCCGCCTGCGCCATGTGGACGCCATTGCCGTTCTCGCCGGCGGCGACCAGGGGCGCGGCGCCTACGCAGCCAGCCTCGCCACGCTGGCTGAAAGCCTCGGCGTGGCCGAGCGCCTGCGTATCGTGGGGCATAACGAGGACATGCCAGCCGCCATGATGCTGGCTGACATCGTGGTTAACGCCTCGACTGATCCGGAAGCCTTCGGGCGCACCATCGTCGAGGCCCAGGCCATGGGCCGCCTTGTCATCGCGACGGACCACGGCGGCGCGCGGGAGACGATCCTCCCCGGCGAGACCGGCTTTCTCGTCCCGCCCGGCGATGCCGCCGCCCTGGCGCAGGCCATTGATGCAGCGTTGGACATGTCCGCCGGTGAGCGCATCGCCTGGGGCCGCCATGCGCGCGCGCATATCCGGCAAAACCACTCCATCGCGGCCATGCAGCAGGCGGTGCTCAATGTCTACGCGGAGTTGCTGGTATGAAGATCCTCGTCATCAAACACGGAGCCCTGGGCGACATCCTGCTCAGCCTGCCCGCCATGGCCGCCATTCGCGCCGCCCACCCGCGCGCGCAGATCACTCTGCTCACCACCAGGCCCTTCGCGCCGCTGCTGGCCGCCAGCCCGTGGTTTGACACCATCGAGACCGACGCCCGGCCTAAATTCTGGAATCTGCACGCCTTGTGGCGCCTGCGCCGCCAGCTGCGCGGCTTCGCCATGGTGTATGATCTGCAAACCTCCGGCCGCAGCACGCGCTATTTCACCCTGGCCGGGCGCCCGCCCTGGTCGGGCATCGCCAAGGGCTGCGCCTTCCCTGATGCCGCCCCCAACCGCGAGACCACCCACACCCGCGAGCGCCTGGCGGGCCAGTTGCGCGCCGCGGGGATTCCAGCCCTCCCGGTGCCGGATTTCTCCTGGCTCCTGCGCGCTGACACCTCGCGCTTCAACCTGCCGGAACAGTTCATCCTGCTGGTCCCCGGCGCCGCCCCGCACCGGCCGGAGAAGCGCTGGCCGGAGCAAAATTTCGCCCAGCTGGCGCAATCCCTGCCGCTGCCCGCCGTCATCGTGGGTGGCAAGGCGGAGGTTGAACTCGCGCGCGCCATCCCCGGCCTCAATCTCGCGGGGCAGACCAGTTTTTTCGAGCTTGCCGCCATCACCGCCCGCGCATCGCTTGCCATCGGCAACGACACTGGGCCCATGCACCTCGCCGCCGTGCTGGGCATCCCCTCGGTCGTGCTGTTCTCCGCCGCGTCTGATCCCGCACTCACCGCCCCGCGCTACCCCGATGGCGGCTGGCCCGTCATTCTCCGCGCGCCAAACCTGCGCGATCTCCCGGTTGCGCAGGTGCTCGCCTCCCTGCCATAACGCGCCATCCTTAACATCTGAGAGTTCATATGCCTGTCATCACCCTGCCCGACGGAAGCACACGCCAGTTCGACGGTGCCGTTACGGGCACGGATATTGCCGCCGCCATCGGCCCCGGCCTTGCCCGCGCGGCGCTGGCGATGGTTGTCAACGGCGCCGAGCAGGACATTGCCCGCGAAATCACCGAGGATGCCTCGGTGAAGTTCATCACCCGCAAGGATGATGCCGCCCTTGAGCTGATCCGCCATGACACCGCGCATGTGCTGGCCGCCGCCGTGCAGGCGCTTTTCCCCGGCACCCAGGTCACCATCGGCCCCTCCATCGAGAACGGCTTCTATTACGATTTCGCCCGTGACGAGCCGTTCACCCCTGATGACTTCCCGGCCATCGAAGCCAAAATGCGCGAACTCATCGCCGCCAACACGCCCTTCACCCGCGAAGTCATCGCCCGCGACGACGCCATTGCTTTGTTCGAGAGCAAGGGCGAGCGTTTCAAAGCCGAGCTGATCCGCGACCTGCCGGCTGACCAGACCATCACCATCTACCACCAGGGCGGCTGGTTCGACCTTTGCCGTGGCCCGCATCTGCGCACCACCGGCGATATCGGCACCGCCTTCAAGCTGATGAAAACCGCGGGCGCCTATTGGCGCGGCGATTCCAAGAACCCCATGCTCAGCCGGATCTACGGCACGGCCTGGCGCGACCAGAAGGAGTTGGACGCCTATCTGCTGCAACTCGAGGAAGCCGAGCGCCGCGACCACCGCCGCATCGGCCGCGAGATGGACCTCTTCCACATTCAGGAAGAGGCCGTGGGCAGCATCTTCTGGCACCAGAAGGGCTGGAAACTCTACCGCACGGTGGAGTCCTACATCCGCCGCCGGCTCGATGCCTCGGGCTATGAGGAAGTGCGCACGCCCCAGCTGGTTGACCGCAAGCTGTGGGAGAAATCAGGCCACTGGGACAAATACCGCAAACACATGTTCATTGCCGAGGTGGTGGACGAAGAATCCACCCTGGCGCTCAAGCCGATGAACTGCCCCTGCCATGTGCAGATCTTCAAGCAGGGCCTGCGCTCTTACCGCCAGCTCCCGCTGCGCATGGCCGAATTTGGCGCCTGCCACCGCTTCGAGCCCTCAGGCGCGCTGCACGGCATCATGCGCGTGCGCGCCTTCACGCAGGACGACGCGCATATTTTCTGCACCGAGGACCAGATCGCCTCGGAGACGGTCAAATTCGTGGAACTGCTCGAATCCGTCTATAAGGATTTCGGCTTCGAGAGCTTCGCGGTCAAATTCTCCGATCGTCCGGCCGAGCGCGCCGGGGCTGACGATGTGTGGGACCGCGCCGAAGCCGCGTTGAAGACCGCTTGCGAAGCCGCCGGCGTCTCCTACGAGCTTAATCCCGGCGAGGGCGCCTTCTACGGCCCGAAACTGGAATTCGTCCTGCGCGACGCCATCGGCCGTGACTGGCAATGCGGCACCATCCAGGTTGATTTCGTGCTGCCCGAGCGTCTCGACGCGGAATACGTCACGGCCGAATCGACCCGCGCCCGCCCGGTCATGCTCCACCGCGCCATCATCGGCAGTTTCGAGCGTTTCATCGGCATCCTCATTGAAAACTACGCGGGCCGCTTCCCGCTCTGGCTGGCGCCGACACAGGCCGTCGTCGCCACCATCGTCTCCGATGCTGATGCCTATGCCGAGGAGGTGGTGGCCGCATTACGCGCCGCCGGTCTTGCCGCCGAGGCTGATGTCTCCAACCAGAAGATCAACGCCAAAATCCGCGACCATTCCCTGCATTATGTTCCCAACATATTGGTGGTGGGCCGCAAGGAGGCTGAGGAACGCACGGTGGCCATCCGACGCTTGGGCGGCGCCGCGCAGCAAATTTTGCCTTTGGCCGAAGCCATCGCCCTGCTCAAGGCCGAGGCAACCCCGCCTGACCTTCGTTAAAAAACAACTCCCTGGCCACCGGCAAAAACCGGTGGCCAGGGCAGGGGTTATTTCATCGCGATCTTCAGGTTGCTGTCGAGCTTGTCGAGGAAGTCCTGGGTGTTCATCCAGGGCGCATCCTTGGAGATCAGCGTCGCCAGATCCTTGGTCATGAAGCCGGCTTCCACCGTCTGCACGCAGACCTTCTCCAGCGTCTCGGCAAAGGCCACCACATCGGGCGTGCCGTCAAACTGGCCGCGATAGATCAGCCCGCGCGTCCAGGCGAAAATGCTGGCGATCGGGTTGGTCGAGGTCTGCTTGCCCTTCTGGTGGTCGCGGTAATGGCGCGTCACTGTGCCGTGCGCGGCCTCGGCCTCAACGGTCTGGCCATCGGGGCTGAGCAGCACCGAGGTCATCAGCCCGAGCGAGCCAAAGCCCTGCGCCACGATGTCGGACTGCACATCGCCATCGTAGTTCTTGCAGGCCCACAGATACCCGCCGCTCCACTTCAGCGCGCAGGCGACCATGTCGTCGATCAGCCGGTGCTCATAGGTCAGCCCGGCGGCATCGTATTTCGCCTTGAACTCGTTGTTGAAGATCGCCTCGAAGGCATCCTTGAAGGTGCCGTCATAGGCTTTCAAAATCGTGTTCTTGGTTGAGAGATAAACCGGGTATTTGCGCATCAGCCCGTAGTTGAAGCTGGCGCGCGCGAACCCCTCGATCGAGGCCAGGGTATTGTGCATGCCCATGGTCACGCCCGCACCTTTGAAGTCATGCACTTCCAGGCTCACGGGCGCGCCGCCATCGGCGGGGGTGTAGGTCAGCTCCACCTTGCCGGCGCCGGGGATTTTCATCTCAACCGCGCGGTAAATATCGCCATAGGCGTGACGGCCGATCACGATCGGCTCTGACCAGTGCGGAACCAGGCGCGGCACGTTCTTGCAGATGATCGGCTCGCGGAAGATGGTTCCGTCCAGCACGTTGCGGATGGTCCCGTTCGGGCTGCGCCACATCTTCTTCAGGCCAAATTCAACAACCCGCGCCTCGTCAGGCGTAATGGTCGCGCATTTAACGCCCACGCCGTATTTTTTAGTGGCATGGGCGGCGTCCAGCGTCACCTGGTCGTCGGTCTGGTCGCGATATTCAATGCCGAGGTCGTAATATTTAAGGTCGATGTCGAGATACGGGAGGATCAGCTTCTCCTTGATGAAGCCCCAGATGATCCGGGTCATCTCATCGCCGTCCATCTCCACGACCGGGGTTTTTACCTTGATTTTCGCCATGCGCAACGCTCCTTATATTATGGCGACTTCCATATCATTCCAGGCCGGGGAGACAAGCCTGCCCAAGGGTCCAGCCCCCGCATGGACGGGTTGCGCAACTCGGGATAGGAAAACCCCAGGATTCTGAGGAGTTGAACCATGAGTGGGCGGATTGCGGCGAAAATTGACTGGGCGAGCGACTGGGACAGGGACGCGGCGCTGACCACGGCCAAGCTGCTGCTGGAGATCAAGGCGGTGAACTTCCGCCCGGAGGAGCCCTATACGCTCACCTCCGGCTGGAAATCCCCGGTTTATATCGACTGCCGCAAAATCATCTTCTTCCCCCGCGCGCGCGCCAAAATCTGCGATCTCGCGGTCGAGAAAATCAGCCGCCATATCGGTTACGAAGCCATTCAGGCCGTGGCCGGCGGAGAGACCGCGGGCATCCCCTTCGCCGCGTGGATCGCCGAGCGCATGAGCGCCCCCATGGCCTACATCCGCAAGCAACCTAAGGGTTTTGGCCGTAATTCCCTCATTGAGGGCGATGTGCCCGAGGGCATGAACACCCTGCTGGTGGAGGATTTAACCACCGACGGCGGCTCCAAAATCCAGTTCGCCAAGGCCCTGCGCGAGGCCGGGGCCATCTGCAACCATACCTTCGTGGTGTTTTTCTACGGCGTCTTCCCCGGCAGCTTCGAGACCCTGGCGAGCATGGATATTTCGCTGCATCACCTATGCACCTGGTGGGACGTTCTGGAGGCAGCCAAGAGCCAGCCCTATTTCTCCGACTCGGCGCTCACCGGCGTGCGCAAGTTTTTGGAGAACCCCATGGCCTGGTCGGCGGCGCATGGTGGCGTCGGCACGGCGGAGGAGGCTCTGGCGCATAAAATGGGCAAAGCCGCGAAACCGGCCTGATGGCGCTGCTTGCCGCCCTGCGGGAGATTGCCGGGGAGGGCGCGGTTCTCACCGCCCCGGCTGACCGCGCCGCCTATGAGACGGACTGGCGCCAGCTCTCGCACCATCAGGCGCTCTGCGTGGTGCTGCCACAATCCACCGCCGAGGTCGCGGCAATCGTGAAGCTGTGCGCGGCCCACGGCGTGGCCATCGTCCCCCAGGGCGGCAATACCGGCCTCGTCGCGGGTGGCGTGCCGGCCCCTGGCGGCAACCAGATCATCCTCAACCTGCGCCGGTTGCACCAAATCCGCGCGTTGGACCCTGTGGGTGACACCATCACCGCCGAGGCAGGTGCAACCCTGCACGCGGTGCGCGAGGCGGCGGCGCGCGCGAACAAGCTTTTCCCCATCAGCTTCGGCGCGGAGGGTTCGGCCCAAATCGGCGGGATCATCTCCACCAATGCCGGCGGCATGCAGGTGCTCTCCTACGGCTCCACCCGCGCCCAGGTGCTGGGGCTGGAGGCCGTGCTGGCCGATGGCCGCATCTGGAATGGCTTAAGCGCCCTGCGCAAGGACAACACCGGCCTGGACCTCAAGCAGCTTTTCATCGGCGCGGAGGGCACGCTCGGCATCATCACCGCGGTCACCCTGCGGCTCTACCCCGCGCCAAGCGCCCAGGCCTGCGCCCTGGCCGGGGTGGCGGATGTCGCGGCGGCGCTGGAGCTGTTCACGCGGCTTCGCCATCAATGCGGGCCCGCGCTTACCTTATGCGAGTTCATCGACGGCCCGGCAATGCAGCTCGGCGCTGCCCACACCCCGGGCGGGCGGCTGCCCTTTGGCGCGTCCGCTTATGTTTTGCTCGAACTCTCAGCCCTGGATGCCGCCGCCACCCCCGCCGCCACGCTGGAGCGCCTGCTGGTGGAAACCCTGGAATCCGGGCTCACGCAGGATGCCGTCATCGCCCAGTCCACGCGCGAGGCGCAGGGGTTCATCGCCATGCGCGAGGCTGTCTCCGAAGGGGAATTGCGCGAGGGCGGCGCGGTCAAGCATGACATCGCGGTGCCTCTGGCCGCCATCCCTGAAACCGTGGCCGCCATCGAAACCCTGGTGGCGGCAAAATACCCGGGCTGCCGCCTGAACATTTTCGGCCATTTGGGCGATGGCAATCTGCACATCAACATCCGCCCGCCGGCGGGCCAGACCCTCGCCAGCCTCGCCGCCCGCAAAACCGCCATCACCACTGATGTCGAAGCCCTGGCGGTGGCCCGTGGCGGCAGTTTCTCCGCCGAGCACGGCATCGGCCAGTTCCGCCTCGCGGGCATGCGCGCGCATAAATCAGCGGTGGACCTCGACCTCATGCGCGCCCTCAAGGCCGCGCTGGACCCGCAAAACCTCTTCAATCCGGGCAAACTGCTGCCCGCGAAGGATTAAACCCGCATGAACCCCCCGCCGCAGCTGGCTGATTTCCCCTCCCAGACCTACGACAAGCTCCGCTACGGCGACACGGACCGCCAGGGCCACATCAACAACGTCGCCTTCGCCAGCTTTCTGGAAACCGGCCGCGTTGCCTTGCTCGAGGCCGCAGGACGGATGCTCACCGAGCCAGGCTTCAACTTTGTCCTGGCTCGGATCACCATTGACTATCTGGCGGAGATCCATCTGCCGGGCACGGTCGAGATCGGCTCAGCCGTCAAAACCATAGGCAACAGCTCGGTTACCTTAACCCAGGCCCTGTTCCAACGCGAGAAATGCGTGGCCACCTGCGAGGCTGTCATGGTCCAGGTGGACCCGGCAACCAGCCGCTCCGCCGCGCTCAGCCCCACGCTGCGCGCGTCACTGAACGCGCTGATGTCATCAGGCTCTAAACCCGCACCAGCCCGATAATGGTGGTCTGCGGCGGCATGTTGGGCAGCAACGTCGGCCAGCGGGTCGCCGGCGCGTCAAAACTGGCGGTAGGCGTGGCGCCCGGATGGCGCACCGCCGCGAAAATCGTCCTGCTGTCAAAACCAACCCCGCCCATCGCCGCGCCAACCGGCGCGAGATAAGCGGTTGTCAGCAGATAAGGGCTGGGGCCTGCGGTCTGCATCACAAACAACCCGTCCGCGCCCTCGCTAGTGTCACCGCCCTGGTCGGTGCCGATCCACAGCTCACCCGTGGCGGCCAGATTCAGTGTGCGCGGCTTGCGCAGCCAGCCGCTGGAGCCCGCCACATAGTCCGTGCCCGCCGTGGTGGCCGGGTTGCCGGCGGCCAAAACTACCTTTCCGGCAAAATTTTTCGCGGTCACATCGCCGCCCGGCGGCATCAGCGCCACAATATGCCCGTTGCCGTCCCCCGCGCGCGGGTTGAGCGCATCGGGCGCCGTGCGGGCGGGGTTTCCGGCACAGGCGAGGTAGACCGTCCCTCCGTCCGCGCTGATGGCGATTCCGCCTGGCGCATCAAAGGCCGAGCCTCCGGCGATCGCGGCGGCGTTCACCGCCCCAACCAGGGCCGGGATGGTACCCGGCAGATCGAGCCAGATAACACCGCCGGCGGTAATCTGGGCGACTGCCAGCGTGCCTGAATCCAGTGCCGTGCCGCCGGTTGTGGCGGTGGCGGCGGCGATAAAGCGGAACAAGAACCCGCCTGGCGCATCCTGGCTCATAAAAATAACCGCCCGGCCATCCTGTGCCGCCGTGGCGGCGATCCCCGCGCGCGCAAAACGCCCCAGCGCCGTGCGTTTCGCCGGTATCGACCCCGGATGCAGCGCGTTCAGCTCGCTCACCCAGCCAAAGCGCGGCGCCTGCGCCGGGTCGTCATAGCCATAACCCACTCCCGCGAGGCGCTTCAGCCAGGGCGCGGTATGGCCCTCGGCCAGCAGCACATTGCCCCAGGGTGTGGCGCAGCCCGCCTGCGGCGCCAGCAAGCCCTGCACGGTACTGCCGATAACCGGCGCCACGGGCCCGGTGATTTCGCAGAGCGTGCCGTCCGTGATGCGGCGCGACTGATAGCCGCCATCAACCGTCATCCAGCGGCCGGACATGTATTGCAGGTTCAGGATGGTCGCGCCCTGCAACCGGCCGGCCACAGCGGGATTATCAACCCCGCCGGGAAAGACCATGCGCGCCGGGGCCGTGGGGTTGGCCACCACCATCACCAGCCGGGGAATACCATCCTGCGCCGGGGGCGGGGAGATCATCGCGGCGATCACGCCGTCATAGGGAAATTGCGCCCGGGCCTGATCCGCGTTCAGCGCGTCCGGGTTGAACGGCGGCGCATTTGGCAGCACGGCATCGCCCCAGCGGATCATGACAATGCGGTTGAACCCTTCGCCCACCGTATCGTCGAGCTTGGCGGCCTGCGATCTGCTCCCCGTTGCGGCGGGGGCCGCGGGTGCGGAAGCGCTGGTAACGCCCAGCATGGATTGCGCCCGCGCGCTGGCGAGAGAGAGTGTGGCGAGTGAAAGGCCGTTAAGCAGATCCCGCCGTTTCATGGGCTAAAACCCGCTGCCGCTGCTTGGGCCACCGGCCGGGGCGCCGCCCAGGCTGCTGGCGCTTGAACTGGCGCTGCTGGTGTCCGCCGCGGCTCCCAGCGGGTTGTAGCTGCCGACCCCGCCGATCAGCTGGCGGATGAAACTCGGCTTGCCGCCCGGCACCGGCGTCTGCGCGCCATCCATCGCGACATGCACGCGATCCTTTAGGTCTTTCTCCGAAATGCCCTGCAGAATACCGTTATTGTTGAACTTCAGCACCACGACATGCTGGTGCTTCACGCCCTCGGTCTGGCCGATGCGGATTTTCGTGATCTGGCTGACATAATCCCAGTTATTATTGTCGAACTGCTCCACGAAGGTCGGCGGGCCGAGCAGCGCCTGCACGTCGGCCTGGCTGGAAATCCCCGGCGTCAGCTCGTTAAGGTCATGCTGCGTCACGGCGATGCCGCGGTAGTGCGGCGCATCCGTGAACACGGCGCAGCCCGGCAAGGTCAGTATCGCGCAGAGCAGGGTCGTCAATGACAGCGGGGCAGGGCGCACGCTTAAGGTCCTTAAAGAGCTTGGAGAGGGTATCTCAGGCGGTTGGGTCTCACGGCAGGGGCTTCCGTGTCAATGCAGTCAGCCTATATCTAGGGCATGGAACAGAATTTTCACCGGCCCATCAGGGCCTCACATATTAAAGAAGCCACGCAGGAACATATACTGCTGGCTGACGAGGCCACGCGCGGTGAGCTGGCGTCACGCTTCAGCCTGCCGGGCATCGCCCTGCTGCGGGGGGCGTTCGCGCTCCGTCACGAGCGCGCCGGGGTTATCGCCGCGCGTTTGCGCATGCAGGCCAAGGTCACGCAAACCTGCGTCGTCACGCTGGAGCCGTTCGACACCCGCATCGACGAGGAATGCGAGCTGCGATTCGTCCCCGCGCAGAGCCTGCCCGAGTCCGAGGGCGTGGAGCTAGACCCCGAAACCCTCGAAGGCCCGGACGAAATTCCCTACACGGCTGACCTGCTGGACCTCGGCGAAGCCCTGGCCGAACAGCTCGCCCTGGCGCTAGACCCTTACCCGCGCAAGCCCGGCGCCACCCTGCCGGCCGAATTCAGCGGCGAGCCGGAAAGCCCCTTCGCCGCGCTCAAGGCCCGCAAAGGCGGCGCTGACGCATAAATTCCCCGCCCGCCGCCAGCCCTTCCGCCGTCGCGTGGCATCTATGACTTGCGACACAGCGGCGCCTCTGCTACGCCGCGCCTCTCGTTCCTCTTTACCGTATTTTTTAAGGTTGCAGCAGCTATGGCCGTTCCTAAACGTAAAACCTCCCCCTCGCGCGCCGGCATGCGCCGCAGCCATCAGGCTTTGCGCGCGGAAGCGCACGCGGAATGCGGCAACTGCGGCGAGCTCAAGCGCCCGCACCATGTCTGCGCCCATTGCGGCCATTATGATAACCGTGAAGTCGTTGCCTCCGGCAAGACCGCCAAAGGCGTCGTTCGCGTCTAAAGCCTTTCTTTCGGTAAAATCGGCAACAGGAATCTCCCCCAAGGGTATGCAATGAGCCGGAGCAATATACTGGCTGTGGATGCCATGGGGGGGGATCACGCGCCCGAGGCGATTATCGCCGGGCTCGAGATTGCCGCGGTGCGGCATCCGCTGGCCCGTTTTCTGTTGTTCGGCGATGAAGCGGTGCTGGCGCCGCTGCTCGCCAAGACCAAGCGCCTCAAGGCCCAGAGCACGCTGCATCACGCAGGCGCCATCGTCACAGGCGATATGAAGCCGACGGTCGCCTTGCGGATGCGCGATTCCTCGATGCGCCGCGCGATTGACGCGGTGCACGATAACCAGGCCGCCGGGGTGATCTCCGCCGGCAACACCGGCGCGCTGCTCGCTCTCTCCAAAATTGTCCTCAAAACCCTGCAAGGGATTGACCGTCCGGCGATGGCGGCAACCGCCCCCTCGGCCAGGGGCGATGTCGTGATGCTTGATCTTGGCCTCAACGTGGTCTGCGACTCCCGCAATCTGGTCGAATTTGCCCTGATGGGCGAGATGTTCGCCAAAATCGTGCTGGGCCTGCCCGCGCCCACCATCGGCCTGCTCAATGTAGGCTCCGAGGAAGGCAAGGGGAACGACATTCTCCGCACCGCCGCCGCCACGCTGCGCGAAAGCCCGATCGGCGCGCAGTTCCACGGCTTCATCGAAGGTCACGACATCACCGCGGGCACGGTCAACGTCATCGTTACTGATGGCTTCACTGGCAACGTCGCGTTGAAAACCGGGGAGGGCGCCTTCAAGCTGGTCGGCGACCTGCTGAAGCGGGTTTTCGCCTCCGGGCCGCTCGCCAAGGCTGGTTATGTGCTCGCCCGTGGTGCGTTGCGGCGCCTGCGCGAGTTGCTCGACCCCCGCCGCTACAACGGCGCGGTGCTGCTCGGATTGAACGGCGTGGTGGTCAAATCCCACGGCGGAACGGATGCTGAAGGATTTGCACATGCGGTGGATGTGGCGATGGATATGATAAGCAACGATTTCAACAGCCGTATCGCTGAAGGGCTGGCCGCCATGGACCGCGCCATTCTCGCCTCCGAACAGGCAGCCAATCCCGATGTCTGAGCGTTTGCGCCGCCGCGCGGTCCTGGCTGGCATCGGCACCTATCTGCCGGAAAAAATCGTCTCCAACGCCGAAATGGCGGAGCGCGTGGACACCTCCGACGAATGGATCACCGAGCGCACGGGCATCCGCCAGCGCCACTTCGCCGGCCGGCATGAGACCTGCGCCTTCATGGGCACAGAAGCCGCGCGCGGCGCCCTGGCCACCGCCGGCATCGTGCCGGAGAATGTCGGCGCCATCATCCTCGCCACCTCCACGCCGGATCAGGCTTTTCCCTCCACCGCCGTGCATGTGCAGGGGATGCTGGGCGCCAAAAACGCCTTCGGGTTTGATATTTCGGCCGCCTGCTCGGGCTTCATTTATGGTCTTGGCATTGCCGAGGCGATGCTCCGCGCCGGCCAGGCAAATCACATTCTGGTGATCGGCTCCGAGGTTTATTCCCGCATCCTCAACTTTGCCGACCGCGGCACCTGCGTTTTATTTGGCGATGGCGCGGGCGCCGTGCTGCTCAGCGCCCGCGACGTGGCGGAGGACGGCCCCGGCATTCTCTCCACGCATCTGCACTCCGACGGCACGCTGACCGATATTCTCTATGTTGATGGCGCGGTCGGCCAGCCTGACAAACCAGGTCATCTGGTCATGAACGGGCGCGAGGTTTTCCGCCATGCGGTTACCCTTCTGGCTTCCGCTGTCAACGAAGCTTTGGCCGCCAATGATCTGACAGCAAAGGATATCGACTGGCTGGTGCCGCATCAGGCCAACCGCCGGATTATTGATGGCGTCGGCCGCAAGCTAGGCCTGCCGCAGGAGCGGGTGGTGGTCACGGTGGACCAGCACGCCAACACCTCCGCGGCCAGTATTCCTCTGGCGCTGGCGCAGGCGATCAACGACGGGCGGATCAAGCCCGGGCAGCTGGTTTTGCTGGAAGCCCTCGGCGGCGGCTTGACATGGGGTTCAGCGCTTCTCCGTATGTGACGGAAAAATAAAACGAATTGTTGACCGCGCGCGCGCGCGTGCTAATCTTGTAAAATGAACACATTGACGCGCGCACAACTAACCGAGGCGATCTATGCCGCCGTTGGCTTGTCTCGCAACGAATCGGCCGATTTACTCGAAGCGACTCTCTCGCGCATGGCGGACGCGCTCACGGAGGGGAAATCCGTTAAAATTAGCGGGTTCGGCACATTTTCTGTCCGCCAGAAAGGCCGCCGTGTGGGCCGTAACCCGAAAACCGGCGTCGAGGTTCCGATTTTACCCCGCCGTGTTCTGGTTTTCCGCCCCAGCCAGATGCTGCGGGACGCGGTAAATGCCCCGCCCCGCCCGTCGGTTGGGCAGTAACGGAATAATTGATGGTTCGCATGGTGGATGAAGAATACCCCGACGATGAAGACGCATTGCCGGAGGCCCACGCCGAGTCCGGACGGGTTCGGCCACGCAAAACCGCGGATGCTTTTCGTACCATCAGCGAGGTAGCCGACGAGCTTCATGTGCCGCAGCATGTGCTGCGTTTCTGGGAGACCAAATTTCCCCAGGTGCGTCCGCTCAAGCGCGGCGGTGGCCGGCGGTACTACCGCCCCGAGGATGTGCTGCTGCTCCGCCGTGTGGCGGACCTGCTTTACACCCAGGGCTACACGATCAAGGGTGTGCAGCGCCTGCTGCGTGAAGGCGGCGGCGCTCTGCATGAGAATATCCCCCCCGCCTCGCAGGAGGAACGCCAGGCGGCCGAGGTTGAGCTTGGCGCCGCTCCGGTGCCGGTTGCGGTAAACGCGCCCTCCGCGCCGCAGGTCATCCCGCATTTGCCGGTGCCAGGCTTCGCCGCTAAGGCTGAGCTTGATGTGGCGGATGTACCGGCCGAGGCGTTGCCTGAAGCCGCAATGGCCATCCCCGCCGATGATGACATCATCAGCCAGGAATTTGCCGTCGAGGAACCGGCCACCGTCAATCCCGTTGGCGCTGAACCCGCTGGTCCCGAACCAGCGAGCATGGAACGCGCAAACTGGATACGAGCAAATTGGGAAAATGAGCGCCTGCGCACCTTGCTGGCCGAGGCGCTGGCAGCACTTGAAGAACTCCGGGGCATGCTGGGCTAGGTCCTGATCACACTTAAACGAATCAGGCTCTAGAATCGGGACACCAGAGCAAGACACCAGAGCAACCAGAGCAATATGCGTTCGGATTGGCCCGCAAATCGGATCAATCCCAACTTATCGCGTTCGAAAAACCACGCTCAACAGATACACAATACCGCTGAGCGCCGAAATCCAGAAGCTCGCCGGCCAGTCCGTGTAATAGCTGAGTGAAATCCCCGCCCATGCCTCGGCCAGCGCAATCCCTGCCGCCAATCCCAGCCCCGGCAGTACGCGCATGCTCAGCCGCTGCGCCGTCGCCGCCGGGCCAACCATCAGCGCAAACACCAGCAACACGCCCACAATCTGCGCGCAGGCCGCGGTGGTCAGCCCCACCAGGCCCAGAAACACGAGCCCCAGCCCGCGCAGCGAAACGCCCTTCGCCTCCGCCAGCTCCGGGTTGAGGCTGGCAAACAGCAGCGGCCGGGCAATCATCCCCAATATCCCCAGCGAGAGCGCCGCCAGCCCGAGCAGCGCGTAAATCGTCGGCAGGTCCACGCCCAGCACGTCGCCAAACAGCAGCGCCGTTGCCGCCGTGGCATAGCTGGTGAAAAAATGCAGGAACAAGAGCCCCAGCCCGAGCGACATGGTTAAAATCACCCCGATGGCGATATCGCGCTCGGCCAGCCTTTCTCCCAGCGCGCCCATCAGCACGCCGCCCAGCACGGT
>NZ_JABEVC010000180.1 GCF_013044125.1 Acidocella sp.
ACCTTCAACGCCTCGGGCGTGAACATGCTGAGCAAGCAATACACCGTGGGCTTCAACGCCACCGGCCATATCAAGCGCAGCGACTTCAACCAGAAAACCTACATCCCGCTGATCGGCGATGATGTCACGCTCATCATCAGCGCGGCTTTCGTCAAATAATCCTGTGGCGCCAACACGCTACCACACAGTCGCGATCATCCTGCATTGGGTGATCGCGCTGGGCATCCTGGTGCAGATCGTCATGGGCCTCGCCATGACGCATCTGGCCATCCCCATCGGGCTCAAATTCCAGCTCTACCAGCTGCATAAATCCATTGGCCTTACGGTGCTGCTGGCGGTTTTTCTGCGTGCCGCCTGGCGTCTGGCCAATCGCCCGCCCGCCCTGCCGGCCACCATGCCCGTGCTGGAGCGTTTCGCCGCGCAAGCCACGCATTGGCTGCTTTATGCGCTGATGTTCGCCCTCCCGCTCACCGGCTGGGCGGAGGTTACCGTCTCGCCGTATCATATTCCCACCGTCCTTTTCCGCCTGGTGCCCTGGCCGGATTTTCCCGGTCTCGCCGGCTTCGCGGGCAACAAGCTGGCTGACGCCATCGCCACCTTCGTGCATACGCGGTTGGCATTCGTGCTCATGGGCCTGCTCGGCCTGCACGCCGCCGCCGCCCTGCGCCACCATTTCCTCCTGCGCGACGGCATTCTGCGCCGGATGCTTCCCTTCCTTTAACCAAGGATTTCTAAAATGAAACGCCTCTTCTCCGGGCTGGCGCTGTTCGCGCTCGCCTGCTCCCCGGCGCTTGCCGCCAACTGGGCGATGGTGCCCGCGCAAAGCACGCTGGGCTTCTCCGGCGTGCAGACTGGCACGCCCTTCCAAGGCACATTCGGGCAATGGAGCGCGCAGATCAGCTATGATCCCGCAACCCCCCAATCAGCCCATATAAAAATCACCATCGCCACATCCAGCGCCAAAACCGGCGACACCCAGCGCGACGAAGCGCTCCCCGGCGCTGACTGGTTAGACGCGAAAGCCTTCCCCCAGGCGGTGTTCGAGGCTACGGGCTTCACGCCCGAGGGCGGAAGCAACTACCAGACCACCGGCACGCTCACGATTCGCGGCATCAGCCAGAAGCTCACCCTGCCGTTCTCTCTGGTTGTCACCGGCAATCAGGCCTTGGCCAAGGGCCAGATCACGCTCAAGCGTACCGATTACGGCGTCGGCCAGGGCAGTTGGGCCACCGGCGACTGGGTGGCGCTCAACGCCGGGGTTAATTTCACCCTGGTGGCGAACAAAAACTAAAGCGCCTGCCGCACCTCAACAGTGAGGTGCGAGAGCGCGCGGAAACGCTGCAGGCGGAGGCGGTAATATTCCGCATCGCGGCCCTGGCTGGTGGTCACCGCCACAATGGCGCCCAGATGGCCAGGCCCCAGGCGCCAGAGGTGCAGGTCGGCCAACTCGTCGCCGCCCTCCTCGATGGTCTGGCGCATGGTTTGCGCCATGTCCTGATCGGGGTTCATGTCGAGCAGAATGCCCCCCGTGTCGCGCACCAGCCCCACCGCCCAGCTCGCGATGACGCAGGCGCCGACGATACCGGCCAGCGGGTCCATCCACATCAGGCCAAACAGCTTCGCCGTGAACAGGCCGATGATCACCAGCACCGAGACGGCGGCATCAGCCATCACATGCACAAGGGCCGCGCGCATGTTGTTGTCGCGCCCGGTTTTCTCATGCGCATGCTGGTGTTCGGCATAGATGACCGTGTGGCTCTCGCCATTGATATGCGCGGTGGCGCTGAATTCATGCGGCTCGGGAATCTCCCCGGCTGACTCCAGATAGCCGCCGCGCGAGAGCATGGTGAAGGTTTCGGTGCGGCCATCGGGGCGCAGAATCTCGATCCGCGCGCTCGCGGGCAGGGGGGCCGTGCCGGCATACAGCCGGAAGCAAGGCGGCACACCCTCCTCGAAAATCTCCAGACTCAGCGAGCCGTTTTGCGTATCCAGGCGGCGCACTTCGTCATGCCCGTGCCCGTGGTCATGCCCGTGGTCATGCTCATGGCCGTGCCCATGATCATGTCCATGGCCGTGCCCCCCGCTCAGCAGCCAGGCGCTGACCACGTTTACAACCAGCCCCAGCACGGCAATCGGGATCGCCTGATTAAAATGAATCGGCACCGGCGCGAAAAACCGGCGCACGGCCTCAAAGCCGATCAACAGCGCGATCATGCCGAGGATGATCGCGGAGGTGAACCCGGCAAGATCGCCGAATTTGCCGGTACCAAACGAAAATCGCGGGTCATGCGCATGCTTGCGGGCAAAGGTGTAGGCCAGGGCCGCCAGCAACAGGGCGCCCGCATGGGTGCTCATGTGCAACCCGTCAGCCACCAGCGCGATTGAGCCGAACCACCACCCGCCCGCGATCTCCAGCACCATCATGGCGGCGCAGAGCCAGATCACAATCCATGTGCGGCGCTCGTTCTGTGCATGGGTGCCGCCAAGAAACACATGGTCATGGACGGCGGCGTTCGGGCGGCTCTCGGTCATGGCAATCTCATTTCAGATAGGTTCGGATCACGCCGAGCAATTGCTCAGCGCCTTCGGTGTTCAGTGCGCCGGGGTGTTTTTCAGGGTCAACCAGATGTGTCAGCACATGCTCCTCCACCACCTCGGCCATCAGCCCGGCGATGGCCCCGCGCACTGCCGCGATCAGATGCATCACCTGCTCGCAGCCGGCCTCGGCCTCCAGCGTGCGTTCTATGGCCTCAACCTGGCCTTTGATCCTGCGCACGCGCGCCAGGAGTTTTTGTTTGCCGCGCACGGTATGGGTCATGCTGTCTGATAACATACCCCCCCACCCTATAAAAGGGGGCGGCAGTTATCTCAAACAAACCGCGACGGATAATCGGTGATAATCCCGTCAACCAGCGGCGAGAGGCGGTGGAAATCCTGCCCCGTGTTCACCGTCCAGGCAAACAGCTGCAAATTCAGCGCCCGGGCTTCGGCAATCTGCGAAGCCTCCATGGCCTCGTGCAATCCGGCCCAGCCCCAGGCGCCGCTGGCCGCCACCGCGTGCGGGAGCGTCATGCCGCTGAACCCATTCCCCCACCAGAGTTCGCGCGCCGCCGCCGTGCCGGGCGCCGTCAGGCACACGCGCGGCAAATCCGGCGCGCGCGCCGCCACCGCGCGGAGCACCGTCCAGTCGAACGCCAGTATGCGCACCCGCTCCAGGGGCAGCCCCTCCAGCACGGGCAGGATTTTCTCCACCATCAGCGCCGGGGTGTGCGACAAGCCGGGCTGGTCGGGAAATGTTTTCACCTCCAGCAGCCATTCCACGCCGGGCACCGCGCGCAGGGCCTGCGCCAATGTGGGGATAAACCCCGGCAGATCGGCGGCGTTCAAATCCTTTATCAGCCCGCCGCACGCCAGCGCGGCGTCATGATGCAGCACCGGCACAAAATCCGCGGTCATGGCGATGTCGGTCTCGATCCCGGCGAGGCCGAGCGCCCGCGCGTAAGCAAAGCCCTCCAGCGTGTTTTCCGGCCGCTCGCCCCGCGCTCCGCGGTGCCCGTAGAGTTTTGCCCGCACCCCCGCCTCCGCATCGTTGAACTGTTTTCCGCCGCGTGCTTATCGGGGGTGGATTTTCCGCTCATTTCGCCGCAGGGACAAGCATGAACATCGCGATCATCGTCGCCGCCGGCCGTGGTTACCGCCTTGGCGGGCCACTGCCCAAGCAATATCTGCCGCTGGCCGGGCAGCCCATCCTGCGCCACACCATTCAGGCCCTGGCCGCGCATCCGCGTATCGGCGCCGTGCAGGTGCTCATCCACCCCGACGATACGGCGCTCTACACCGCCGCCACCGCTGGGCTGAGCATCCTCCCGCCGCTGTTGGGCGGCGCCGCGCGGCAGGATTCGGTGCGCCTGGGGCTGGAGGGGGTCGCCGCGCTGAACCCCGCGAATGTGTTGATCCACGACGCGGTGCGCCCCTTTATCACCCATGCCACCATTTCCGCCGTGCTGGATGCGCTGCAGCACTCCCCCTGCGCGCTGGCTGGCGTACCCCTGGCCGATACACTCAAGCGCGTTGAAAACGGCCGCGTCACCGCCACGGTGGACCGGGCCAATCTCTACCGCGCGCAAACGCCCCAGGGCTTTGGCTTTGCCGCCATCCTCAAGGCGCACCGCCAGGTGCAAGGGCTGGGGATCGAGTTCACCGATGATTGCATGATCGCCGAGCATCTGGGCATGCCGGTTGAAATGGTCCTGGGCTCGGAAGACAATTTCAAGATCACTACCGCGCAGGATCTGCAACGCGCCGAGATTTTCCTAAAAACCAAGCTTCAGGAAGGAGCCTCACCATGAGCTATGAGACCATCATCGTCGAACAGAAGGGCCGCGTCGGCCAGATCACGCTGAACCGCCCCCAGGCGTTGAACGCGCTGAACAGCCAGCTGATGAACGAGTTGGTCACCGCCGCCGAGGCGTTTGACCGCTCGCACGAGACCGGCGCCATCCTCATCACCGGCTCGGCCAAGGCCTTCGCCGCCGGGGCGGACATCAAGGAAATGCAGAACAAAACCTATATGGAAGCCTATTTGAGTGATTTCTTCTCCACCTGGGACAGGTTGAGCGCGTTGCGCACCCCGCTCATCGCGGCGGTCGCGGGCTTCGCGCTGGGCGGCGGCTGCGAGTTGGCGATGATGTGCGACATTCTGCTGGCGGCCGACACCGCAAAATTCGGCCAGCCCGAGATCAAGCTCGGCATCATGCCCGGCATGGGCGGTTCGCAGCGGCTCACCCGCGCTGTCGGCAAGGCCAAGGCGATGGAAATGTGCCTCACCGGGCGCATGATGGGCGCCGAGGAAGCCGAGCGCGCCGGCCTCGTGGCGCGCATCATTCCTGCGGATCAACTCCTGGAAGAGGCGCTGAAGACCGCCGGCACCATTGCATCCATGTCAAAACCGATCGCGATGATGACCAAGGAAACCGTTTCGCGCGCGTTTGAATCTTCGTTGCGTGAAGGCATCTTTTTCGAGCGCCGCCTGTTCCATTCGCAATTTGCCACCAACGACCAGAAGGAAGGCATGGCCGCCTTCATCGAGAAGCGCCCGGCGCATTTCACGCATTCCTGATGCGGGCAGGGCAGGGGCCGCGTGCCCCTGCCGTCTCACACCTTGCGCAGGTAGCAGGCTTTCAGCATGAAATTGCCGGCATCCATCTTGCAGTCCACCTCATGGTCCCCGCCCACAAGCCGGATGCTCTTCACCTTGGTGCCGACCTTCAGTGTGGTGGAGGAACCCTTCACCTTCAAATCCTTGATCAGCACCACGGAATCACCATCGGCCAGGACGTTGCCGTTGGAATCCTTCACCACATCGCCGGCATCGGCGCTGGCATCCGTTCCGGCAGCCTCTTGCATTGGCCATTCATAGCCGCAGTCGGCGCAAACGTAATTCGCGCCGTCCGGATAGGTGTTTTCCATGGAGCATTGCGGGCAGGCGGGATTTGTTGACATGCCCGCCTTATACCAAGCGCCGCCGGGAATGACACTTGGTGCCGGAAGAATTATTTCTTCACGGCTTTTGCCGTCTTGCCCGTCCTTGCGGTTTTCACGGCTTTCTCCGTCTTCGCTTGCGGGGCCAGCAGCGTCTTGCCGGTGATCTCCTCGATATACGCGCGGTAGCGCGTGAGATAATCCTTCATGTCGAGGTGTTTTTCCGCAAAGGCCCGCGCCCCCGCCCGCAATCGCCCGGCTTTTTTGGCGTCCTGCAAAATATGCAGCACTGTCGCGGCCAGAGCGCCATGGTCCCGCGTGGGCACCACCAGTCCGTTTTCCTCGTGCTTCACAAATTCGGTCACCGTCTCGGTATCGCCGCCCACCACGACGCAACCCACCGCCATCGCCTCGCGCAACGACCATGATGCCACGAACGGATAAGACAGATACACATGCGCGTCCGAGCGCTGCAACAGCGTCAGATGGTCCTCGTAGGGCACCTTGCCCATGAAATGCACGCGGCTAAGGTCTATGTTTTCGCCCAGTTCGCGCATCATCACCTCGCGCCAGGTGCCCGCCGGTGCTGGCGCGCCATAGCTGATATCATCGCCACCCACGATGGAAACCACCACATCCGGCCGCGCCGCCAAAATAGCCGGCAACGCGCGCATGAAAGTATGGAAGCCGCGATAGGGCTCCAGATTGCGCGCGACATAGGTAATGAGCTTTTGCTTCGGCGTCACGCTCAGCGTGCCAACCGTAACGGTTTTTTTGCGCAACGCCGGGTTGGCCTTGCAGATGTCGAGATTAACACCCTCCTCGATCAGGCGAATCTGCTTGCGCGCCCATTCAGGATAGGTGCCAAGCTGCCAGCGTGTCG
Organism: Acidocella sp.; assembly: GCF_013044125.1. Taxonomy (GTDB): domain Bacteria; phylum Pseudomonadota; class Alphaproteobacteria; order Acetobacterales; family Acetobacteraceae; genus Acidocella. The sequence goes on from NZ_JABEVC010000180.1 coordinate 6,365, forward strand.
GCGCCTGGCCGTACTGCTCCAGCGCGAGCGCCAGCAGGTTCACGGCGTTTTTGCCGCGCACGGCTGAAAACCGTGCCTCCGCCATCGGGAATTCCGGATCGAAATTCACATCCGTGCCAAGGATGCGGTAGTAGAATTCAAAATAGCCAAGGATCGGCACGCCGGGGAACACATCCACCAGGTTGAGCATTTCCCCCCAGCCGTGATGGCCGATGATGATATCCGGCTTGAAGCCGAGCGCCTTGATCTGCAACGCTCCTTGATAAGCCGCCTGCCCCCGGCGGGTCGCCATCTCGAACTCGCGCGCATCCAGATGCACGCTGGCAGAAATGGCTGGGGGCTTTGAATACGTGACCTTGCGTACCCCCGTCATGTTGTTGAGATTCGGTTCAGTCATGAACAGAATCTGGTGCGTGCCCTCACATGCCTCGTTATCGGCGATCAGGCTGCGCACGAGGTGCAGATACTGGCCAGGAAAATTCTGATGGACGAAGAGAAAGTTCACGGTGCGGTCAGCGTTTTGTCTTGCCCCCCCGGCGGGTGCGCGGGGTCAGGGTAATCTGGAAAGCCTCCAGCGGCGCCAGGGTATCGCCCTCGCAGGTTTCATCATTGCCGGAAGGCCCCGCACTGGTGCCGCCGACGAAGCTGGCTGAGCAGCTCACCTCATAATTCTCCGCAGCCTCGCCGCTCAGGCGGATGCGCAGGCCGAGCAGCGGCAGGGCCATCCCGCGCGAGCCGCAATACTGCCCGGCTTCCACCCAGGGGGAGAGCCAGCCGCGGCCAAGCACGGCCTGGTATGATAGATCCGCCGGGTTGATCCCTTCCGGCGCATTGAGCGCAAACCCCTCGATCCAGTTTTGGCTGCCACGCTCGCCCAGCCATGTGCCAAACTTCGCGCCGACATCGCCGCGCGTCTGAATATGGGCCATCATGTCCATGACCTCAGGCGCGGCCGCCGCGGCCGCCGCGGCGGGCGCCGGTGCGGCGGCGGGGGCATTGGCGGGGGCCACCGGCATGTCGGCGGCGGTGAGCAGCTGGCGCACCTGTAGTTTGGGTGCCGCATCAGGCATGTTGGGCAGTTGATACACGGTCACAAGCACCTGCGCCGGTCCCTTGCGGATGCGCACCAGGGCCGCATCGCCGCCGGCGTTCATCCAGCCATCAGCGCGAAAGCCCGAGATTTCCACATCCTGCCCCCCGGCTGGCGGCGGCGAGATGCGCACGCCGGGCATGCCGTTGTTCTGGCTGGCGGCGGGATTTGCCTCATTAACGATACAAAACAACCCCGCGGGCAAGGTCATCAGATGCCCTGAAACCTTGAGCTCCTGTACAGTTGTCTGGTTATTGCCGGCAGCAGGTTCCGCGGTCGGTTGCGGCGAAGATTCTACGGGTTTTTGTGCTTGTTTTACCTGAGCCATCTAAAGTCCTTAAATCTGCAGCCGTTGTAATAAGAGCTTAAATACCTGTCGTTTCTAGCGCAGTATAGCCATAAGATGTCACTTTCGATTTAAAAAAAGCGCCATTATCCGTGGGTTGGCATCCAGTTCAGCAAAATATCATTAATCCGTTGCACCGGCAGGCCAAGCGGCAAAGTCAGGCCCCGCCCGCTCGCGCGCAGGCGTTCGGCCTGGGCGCCAAGGTCGAACGTCACGGCGTAGAGTCCGGCGCGCCAGGCTTCCCCGAGCGCGAAACACCAGGTTTCCGGCCAGATCGAGGGTAAAAATGCGAGGTCCGGCGCAAATCCGGCGATCAGGCTTTGCGCCTCGCCCTCCTGGTAATGCCCGGTGACGAAAATGCGCCCCGTGGCGAGCAGCCGCTCGTCATCGGCGCTGCCCCCCGCGACGATGAATTCCAGCGCCAGGCCCCGCGCCGCCGCATCTTCGGCGCAGGCTGTCAGTAGTTCAAAGCCTTTGGCCGGGCCTATGCCGCCAATCACGATGATGCGCCGCGCCCCGGTGCCGGGCGGGCGCGGCCGGGCAGGCAGGGAGTCATCCTCCCAGGGGACGACTCGCGCCACGACGCCGGGAAAATGCCGCGCGATCCGCTTCGCGGCATCTGGGGAGGGGACCGTGATCCGCGCCGCCCCCGCGAATTCGGCGGCCGAGCGCTTCAGCAGGGCAGGGACGCTGAGCGCCTCGTAAATGCCGGTGGGGTCACGCGCGCAGCAGGCGATGCAGCCGCGCACGTCCGGTTCGCCGCAATAACGCGGCTGGGCATCGGGCTCCGGGCGGGTGAGCAGGTTCACGCGCGGGCAGAAGCTGGCGTAATCATGGACCACGATCTCCTGCGGTACACCCAGCGCCTTGGCCAGCGTGCGCACGCCCGGGTGGTGCCCAAGCGTGTGGTGCAGAATAACCCTTTGCACGCCCAGATTTTTGAGCAGGCGCCGCAGCGCCGGGCGCTCTCGCGGCAGGGCGTAGGCGAGATTGGGCGTATCCTTCGGGCTGCCCTCGCTCAGCAGCGTGGGCCAGGGATAGGGCGTGCTCAGCGGATCATCGGGAAATTGCGTGAGCAGCAGCAACGGGCGCAGACCTTGCGCGCGCCGCGCCGCCATATCGGCCTCCACCTGCCGGGCAACGCCCCCGCCATGGCTATGGGAGATCAGCAGCACGCTCTCGCGCCCCGCATCCGCGCGCAGCCGGGCGGCATCCAGCTTTGCCCGCGCCGGGCGCAGCGGATCGGCGGCGATGAAACCCGTCACCAGATCATGATATCCCGGATACAGCCGCTCCAATATGCCAAGATTGCGTAGCGTCAGCCCCTGCGCGGCGGCGCGGAAGGAAACCCCGCCCGCATGCCCTACATACGCTCCCAGCGCGGCCTGGTGCCTGAACCCTTTGTGGCGCGCGCGCAGGCACCAGTCATTTTCCTCGCCATAGCCCTGCGCGAAAATCCCGGGCCGCAACCCGCCCACGGCCCGCAGGCAGTCGTGCCGCAGATACATGCAGAACCCGACCCCGGTGGGGATCTCCAGGCTGGCGTGCCCGTTGCTGCGGCGCGCCAGCGCGTCCAGCGTCACCGCGTCCGCGAGGCTGGGCATCGGGTTGCCGCCGCCGGGGGCCGGGTAGCTTAAAATTGACGCCTCGTTGGCAAACGGTGTCACCGAGCCGGTGGCGGCATCGGCATAGGCCACCGCGCGCATTGTTTTCACCGCACCCGGGGGGAGCAGAATGTCGCTATTGAGCAGCAGCACGTCATCCCCGGCGGCGGCTGTCAGCCCGGTGTTCACCGCGGCGGGAAAGCCCTGGTTGGTTTCGTGGCGGCATAAAACAATGCGCCCCGCCGCCACCAGCCCATCCAGCCAGGCGGCCAGTTCTGGCTCGGGCGTGGCGTCATCCACCACGATGACCCGCGCAAGTCCCGCCACGGCGAACACGCTCTCCAGGCAGGCTTTGGTCTCCTCCAGCCCGCGATAGGCCGGGATCACCGCGCTGATCTCCCGGCGCGCGGGCAGGCGGGCGCGCCCCCGGCCGCGCTGTGCCGCCGGACGGGGCGCAATGGCGGCGAGCGCCTCGGGATCCAGCGGGCTGCCCGCGATATGCCGCCCATCCGGGCCGCTTAGCGTAAAGGGCGGGGTCAGCCCCGCCAGCGCGCGCGGGGCGATTTTAAAGCCATGGCGGGGCAGCAGCGGCACGCCGTCGTCGGCGGGCAGAATTTTGCCAAACTTTACCGTGCGGCGATGCCCGGCGGCGTCGCGCAATGTGAGTCGCGGCGGCGACTCCGGCGCGGCCGGGCGGCAGGCCCAGCCGCTTATTCCCCCATCACCAGTCAGCGCCACCAACCCTTCAACGCGCATAAGCGCCGCCCGGTCCAGCGGCGCGCCGAGCAACCGGCCCTTGCCCTGTCCGCGCGTCTCGCCCCGCGTGTCCAGCCCGCAAAAACCATCATACCCGGCGGCGGCGGCAATCTGCCCGGCGAGGGCGGCAAATCCTGGTTCATCGGGCAGGCAATGGCGCGCCAGCAGGCAATTCAGCGCCGCCGCCGCGCCGGGCGGGTCGCCAAGCCTGCGTTTGGCCATGGCTAACCCCAGCCAGGCCGTGGCGCTGTCGTAACGCTGCGCGACCGCCTCAAAATCCCCCGCGGCGGCGGCAATATCCCTCGCGCCGCCGCTCAGGCGGAGCCGGGCAAGGTCAAGCGTGATGCGCGGGTCACCCGGCGCCAGCCGGGCGGCGCGTTCCAGCCAGGGGATGCTGGCCTCATCCAGGCCGCGCTTCCACGCCGCCGCCGCCGCGTCACTCCGTGGCGGAGGCTTCAGCTTCAACTTCAGCTTCAACTTCAGCTTCAACTTCAGCGCTGGCTTCCGGCGCCGCTTCACTGGCCGGCGGCGTCAGCGCGTCAAGGTCGTGTTGCGCCTCGGCAATGCCGCCGTTCAGCGCCTGGGTGAACCAGTGCCGGGCTTCGTCCAGATCAACCTCGGTGGCGATGCCCCGCGCCAGATAGCGGCCCAGCATGAGGCAGGCCAGCGGATGCCCGCGCCCGGCCGCGGCGCGGTAACAGGCGAGCGCACGCGCCCGGTCGGTAGGAATATCATGCCCGCCGCCATACATGGCGCCCAGCGCGAACATGCCTCTGGCATCGCCCCGGTTGGCGGCGCGTTCATACAATTGCCGCCCGGCCTCGTGGTCGCGCGGCCCGCCGGCACCCTTCAGGCACAAATCCGCCAGGGCGATCAGCCCGTCCGGCAACTCGGCATCGGCGCATTTCTGTAGCCAGGCACGTGCCTCTTGCGGGTTGGCGTCCACCCCCCGGCCTTCCGCGAGCATAATGCCGTACCAGTATTGGGCGTTCAGCACGCTCTCGGCCGCATGGCGCATCCATTTGGCGGCACGCGTGTCGTCACGCTCCACCCCCACGCCCTGGCTCAGGCAAACCGCGTAGTTGAACGCGGCGACCAGGTCGCCCGCTTCGGCGGCCTGCTCAAACCATTCATGCACCGGCGCCGGTTCGGTCAGCTTCGGGCTGGTCTGGCCGCTGAGCAGCAGCGAGGCAAGGTCGGCCTTCGCGGTCTCGTCTCCCGCCTCGGCGGCGCGGCGGAACCAGATGGCGGCTTCATCCGGGTTGCGCGGCACGCCGGTGCCGGTGAGGTAGAGCAGCCCTAACGCCCTGGCGCTGTACTGATGCCCCAATTCGGCAGCGGTGCGGAACCATGAGGCGGCTTCAGCGTAGTTGGGCGGCAGCTTGCCGTCGCCGCGCGCGTATATCTCGGCGACCAGCGCCGCCGCCTCCGGATCCCCCGCCAACCCGGCGCGGCGCAGCCAGGATTCTCCCTCAACCTGGTTAGCCTTGATGCCGATGCCGTTGAACAGCATGTAGCCGTATTTCGCCTGTGCGTTGGAGAGATTGGCCTTGGCGGCGACCCCGTAGTGTTGCGCTGCCAGCGCCGGGTCGGCCGGCAGGTTAATCCCCATGTCATAGAGCAGCGCGAGGTAATAATGCGCGGCGGGCAGCTCCGCCTCGGCCGCCCGGCGGATATGGGCGACGGCTTCCTCAGGCGCGCCGCCCGCGGCCTGGCGCAATAGCGTGATCCCGAGGCCCAGATGCCCCTGCGGCGCCCCCGCCTGCGCGGCTTTCTCAAACCAGGGCAGGGCCTTGGCATCATCGCGCTGCGGCCATTTCGGGTTGGAATAGATGAACCCGGCCATCAACTGCGCGTCGGTGTCGCCAGCCTCGGCGGCGGGCACCGCCCAGCGCAAGGCGGTGCTGAAATCAGGCTCATGGTTTTCAGATTCCGCAGCCGCCGCCTGCGTGAACAGCGAGGCCCCGGTGAGCGCCGCGGCATCCTCGCGCATGCCGAACATATACAGCCCGGCCAGATTCCGGCTGGCCGCCATGTCACCTTTTTCCGCCGCGCGCAGAAACCAGCGCGCCGCCTCCACGGCATTGCGCCGAACCCCTTCGCCCGTCAGGTAATGCCGGCCAACTTCGCGTTCGGCCTCCGCGATTCCCGCCTGCGCCGCGACGTTGAACAGTTTGAGAGCCCGTTCAAATTTCCGCTCCGCATACAGCGCATGCGCGCGCGTGAGCGCGCTCTGCGGCTTGCGCGCGGCCATACGGTCCGCGATATCCTCTTTGATGCTCATGGCGTCTTATGGCTCATGCATGCTCTGGTAGACCACGGGCAGTATCTGCCGCATGAAATAGGCCAGCATCGTGCGCTGCCCAACCTTCACATCCGCCTCCACCGGCATGCCCGGCATCAGGTGGAAGCCCGGCGGAACATTATGCAGGTTCAGCACGTCGATCGAAATCTGCGCCCTGTAGAACAAATCACGCGGGGCGTTGGGCAACGGCACGCCGTTCACCCCATAGGCCTGCTGGTCGAGCGGGTTGATGCTCTGCGGGCTGATGGAGGTCACCGTGCCGAACATCTGGCCATATTGCAGATACGGGAGCGTGTTGAGCTTGATGGCAACCGGATCTCCAACCGAGACATAACCCGATTGCGACCCGTCGATATCCACCTCGACGCTGAGCGGCGCGTTCACCGGGGTCAGGTCCATGAAGCTCTGCCCGCTTTGCAGCTGGCTGCCCACCGAGACAGGCGCAATCGACTGCACAATGGAATCCTGCGGCGCGGTCAGCACCACCAGCGAGTTGTTCAGCTTCGCCTTGGCCAGCGCCTGCTGCGCCTGCGCCAGATTGTTGAGCGCGGTGGCCAGCTGCTGCGAGATATTGGCCTTCCACTGCTGGATCGAGCTGTCGCGCTGGGCTGTTACCGAGGCGATCTGCTTCTCCGCCGCCTTGGCGGAAGAAAGCGCGCTCTCGAGCGACGCCTGCATGCCGACCCGGTCATCCGTGGCGGCCAGAGTGGCCAGTTTGCTGCCCACCTGCAACTGCTGCAAATCCTTGCGCATGGCCTCCACATTCGTGGCAATGCCGAGCCGCTGGCGATAGTAGGCCGCCTGTTCGTTATATCCTTTAATCTGGGTCTGCAGCTGGTTTATCTGCTGGTCGTAATACTCCACCGTGGAGTTATACTGGCCGATCTGCTGGTTATAGGTCTGCAACGCCAGGGTGGCGGCCGGGTTGTTGGGGTCGCCGTAATAGGGCTGGCCGTTTTCCTGGGCCTGCAACTGCGCCACCTGCGCGGCGTAGCTTTGCTGCTGCTGGGTCAGCGATGTCAGATCGGCCTCGGCATAGGTCGGGTTCAGCGTCGCCAGAACCTGCCCCTTGGCGACGAACTGCCCCTCATGCACGTTGATGCTCTTGAGGATGGAGGCCGTCGAATCAGCGGCAAACGCCTGCACGACCGTATCGGGATCGGCGGAGACCAGCGTGCCGCTCGAGGTGACGAGCTTGTCAACCGGCATCACGCCCGAGGCGGTGAGTCCGGAGAGCACAAGCGCGCTGACGAACCAGTTGATATAGCGCCCCGCGAACGGCACCGGCGTGGCGATGACAGCCGCGGTCGGCGACTGAAATTCCAGCACCGCCAGCGGCAGCGTCTCGGCCTTGGCCACGGCGTGGTCCGGAGCAAACGCCTTAGGCAATAGTCGGCTTAGGCGCAGCAGCATGAGCGTTTCCTTGTGGGTCGAGATGGCGGTTCTGTTGCAGCCACAAATGGCGATAGATGGCACAACGCTCCACGAGTTCGTGATGCGTGCCGATATCCATGGTGCGGCCGCGATCCAGGACCATGATGAGGTCGCAATCAATCAGCGAGGACAGCCGGTGCGAGACGATCACCATGGTCCGTCCCTGCGCGATGCGCAGCATGTTGGCGTTCACCAGCGCCTCGCTCTCGGGGTCCAGGGCGGAGGTCGCCTCATCGAGGATCAGCACCTTCGGGTCGGAGATCACAGCGCGCGCAATCGCCAGGCGCTGCTTCTGCCCGCCCGAGAGGTTGGGCGAGCCTTCCTGGATGAATGTGTCATAGCCATGCGGCAGGCGCTCGATGAATTCCTCCGCCCCGGCCAGCCGCGCGGCCCGCACCGCGTCCTCAAAGGAGAGCCCCGGCCGCCCGGCGATGATATTGTCCTTCACCGAGCCGCGGAACAGGAAGTTGTCTTGCAGCACCATGCCAAAACTCTTGCGCAGATGCCGTAGATTGATCTCGCGCATATCCGTGCCGTCGATCTTGATGGCGCCCGAATAGTCGCGGTTGATCCCCTGCAACAGCCGCGTGACGGTTGATTTCCCCGAGCCCGAGCGCCCCACCAGCCCCAGCATGGTTCCCGCCGGGATCTTGAAGCTCATCTTGTCCAGTGCGGGCGTCTTGGAGCCTTCATAGCTGAAGGTTACATCGTCGAACTCAACAGCGCCCTCAAAACGCGGCCGCAGCCCGTGGGTCAGCGCGCGCTTCTCGTTCGGCCGGTTCAGGATCGAGCCAACCTGCCCGATCGCGGCCTGCGCCTTTTGCACGTCCTGCATCACCGTCGCCAGGCTCACCAGCGGCCCCGCCACCCGTCCGCCGAGCAGCATGTAGCCGGTGAGCGCGCCAATATCGAGCGGGTTGTTGGAGTTCATGGCGATATAGGTGCCAAAGATCATCACCCCGTACTGGCTGTAACGCTGCAGGGGCATCACCAGCATGGCCGGCCAGTTCGCCAGCCGGCCCATCTCCATGCCCAGATTGGCCGAGGTGGCAACCTTGCGGTCCCAGTCAGCCGCCCGGGTCGGTTCCAGCGCCAGCGCCTTCACCGTGCGGATGCCGTAAATGGTCTCGACCAGCACCGAGCCCTTGGCCGATTCCGCGGCAATCAGCTTGCCGGTCATGATCCCCAGCGGGCGCAGGAAGATGCCGATGATCACCGCGATCAGCGCCGCGGCGATCAGCACGGTCCAGGCCATCGGGGCGCTCATATAGAAAAGGATCGGCAACAGCAGCGCCACCATGAACACATCGATGAAGGTGTTCATCAGCCGCCCGGTCAGAAATTCGCGGACCAGATAGATCTGCTGCACCTTGTAGGTGAGCACGCCTGCCTGCTCACGTTCAAAAAACTCGATCGGCAACGACACAAGCCGGTCAAAAATCCGCAGGTTGAGCCGCGCGTCAAGCTTGGTGGCGATCATCACCTCCAGCAGCTTGCGTCCGAAGGTCAGGATCATCTCAAAGCCGGTGGCAAGGACGATCAGCACCGTCACCAGCGCCAGCGTGTTCCAGCTATGATACTGGATGACCGTGCTGATAACCCGCATCACCATGAAGATCGGGATGATGCTGAGGATGGTAATGGTGATCGACGCGATGCCGATATCGCGCAGCAGCGCCCGGTCCGACCATACCAGCCGGGCTAGCATGGTAAAATTGAAAGCCTCGTCGTCCGCGCTGCCCTCGCGCGAGGCGCGTACGAGCAGGGTGGCGCCGCTCCAAAGCTGTTTCAGCCGCAGCTCATCCACCGGCGCCGCCGGGTCGCTCACCCGCCCGCGCGGGTCACGCAGCAGCAACACCTGGTTCTCCGGGTCACGCCCGGTCACCAGCGCCGCGCCACCATCGTCGAGCAGCAGGATGATCGGCGCGGCATCCTCAATGCGCATCAGCTGGCGGAAGGTCATCGGCGCCCCGCGCGCCCACAGCCCGGCGTCCTTCAGCCAGTCAAGCAGAACCAGCGGGGAGGGCGCGGACTGGTCCGGCTGCAGCCGCAGGTTTTCAGGGTTCAACTCAACGCCATGGTAACGCGCCACATTCATCACCGCGGCCAGCCGCGCCTGCACCAGCGGGCTCACGTTGATCTCGGCATCCATCAGCGCCGCCATGTCCAGGTTGGGCGCGCTCTGGTCCGTGGCGGAACTCTTGCCCGGATCGCGCGGTGTATCGTTCATGCGGCATCAACCTTCTCTGGACAGCGACTTAACCCCGGTCACCCAGGGGGAGGTACGCGGCTTATGCCCGAATTGTACGCGCGAGCACAACGCCATTCGGCCCGCCTATCATTAAGGTTGTGTTTTTGAGGCGTGATTTCCTTAAAATGCCATGTGCCAAGCACTCTGGCGCTATTCAATGCGCGGGGAATCTGCGAATCTGGAATGGTTCTAAACAGTGTATCAGGGTCTCGCATGGAAATCGTAAGCGCCGTTGAAGCCGACCTGCCGGACATCCAGTCAATCTACGCGCATCATGTCCTTGCCGGCACCGGCACTTTTGAGGAATCGCCGCCCTCGCTTGAGGAGTTCCAGGCCCGCCACCGCGCCGGAATCGCTGCCGGCCATGCCTGGCTGGTGGCGCGTGATGCCTCGGGCTGCCTGGGCTTCGGTTATTACGGTCCCTTCCGCACGCGCGAATCCTACCGCTTCACGGTGGAGGACAGCGTCTATGTTCGCGAAAATGTGCATGGCCAGGGCGTGGGCAAGGCCATTGTGGCGGCGCTGCTGGCCCATGCCGCGGCGGCCGGCTTCAAGCAGATGCTGGCGCTGATCGGAGATTCCGAGAACGTCGCCTCCATCGGCGTGCATGCGAGCCTGGGCTTCCAGCCCGCCGGCACCATGCGCAAGGTCGGCTATAAATTCGGCCGCTGGCTGGATGTGGTGATCATGCAAAAAGCACTCTGAGGCAGCCCGGGCCAAGGGCGGCAACCCCCTGGCCCGGCGCGGCAACCGTTACGCGCCCAACCCCTCCAGCGAACCCTTCATCGCCGCGTTGAGAATCCGCTTCATGTCGGCGGCGGTGGCGGGGCGGGGGTTGTCGGGCGTGTTGGGGTCGAGGAAGGCTTCCTGCGCCAGCCCGTCCAGCGCATCTTCCGTCACCTTCAAATCCACGATGGTGTGCGGAATTTTCAGCGCCGCGCGCAATTCCAGCACCCAGGCCATAAACCCGTCGAATCCACCTTCAAGCCCGAGGCAGCGCGCCAGCACCGCCATCCGCTCCTCGATCACCGGCCGGTTATAGGCCAGCACATAAGGCATCAGCACCGCGTTGGTCAGCCCGTGATGCGCATGGAAGCGCGCGCCGATCGGGTGGCTGAGCGAGTGGATCGCCCCCAGCGCCTTCTGGAACGCGGTCGCCCCCATCGAGGCGGCGGCCAGCATGTTCATGCGCGCATTCGCGTTGCGCGGCTCGTTCACGGCGGTGATGAGATTGTCCTTCACCAGCAGCATCCCCTGAATGGCGATGCCATCGGCGATGGGATGGTAGAACGGCCCGTAATAAGCCTCCAGGCAGTGCGCCAGCGCATCCATGCCGGTCCAGGCGGTGATGCTGGCGGGCAGCCCGAAGGTCAGTTCGGGGTCCAGGATCACCAGCCGCGGCAACATCTGCGCGTGCAGCAGAATCAGCTTGCGGCCAATGCTCGTGTCGGTCACCACGCTGGCGCGTCCCACTTCGGAGCCAGTCCCCGCCGTGGTCGGCACCGCAAAAATCGGCGGCAGCGGGCGGTCCAGCTCCGGCCCCGCCCGTGTGATCTCAAAATCCCACAGCGGGCGCGAGGTCGATACCGCGAGCGCGATGGTCTTGCCGCAATCCAGCCCCGAGCCGCCGCCGACGGCGATCACCGCCTCCGCCCCATGCGCCTTATAAACCTCAGCCCCCGCCGCCACGTTGGCGGCAATCGGGTTGGGGTTCACATCATGGAACACGGCCGGCGCAATGCCCTGCGCCTCCAGCCCCGCCACGATGGCCGCGAAAAACGGCAGCCCGGCAACGCCTGGGTCGGTCACAATCAGCACACGCTTGAGCCCAAGCGCCTTCACCCGGCCCGGCAGTTCGCCAATGCGCCCCGCCCCGGCCAGAATCTCAGTCGGGATACGCCAGGTGCCGCGTAATTCGATCGTCATCTCACATCCTCTCAAATGACCGGAAACGTTCCCAGTCGGTAACAGCCGCGTTGAACGCGTCCAGCTCAACCTTCGCCATATTGGCGTAATGCGCCACCACCTCGGCGCCGAAGGCAGCCTTGTTGAATTCGCTCTCGCCAAACAGCTTCGCCGCCTCCGCCAGCGTGCCGGGCACGCGCGGCAACCCGGAGACGTAGGCGTTGCCTGTAAACATCGGCACCGGCGGGAGGTCGCTCTCCACCCCGTCCAGCCCGGCGGCGAGCATGGCGGCCAGCACCAGATACGGATTCACATCGCCGCCCGGCAACCGGTTCTCCACCCGCAGTGATTTGCCGTGCCCCAGGATACGCAACGCGCAGGTGCGGTTGTCCATGCCCCAGGCCAGCGCGGTAGGCGCGAAGCTGCCGGCGGCAAAGCGTTTGTAGGAGTTGATGTTGGGCGCGAAGAAGAATGTCAGCTCCGGCGCATGTTTCAGCAAACCCGCCAGAAACTGCAGGAAGAACTTGGAGGGGCTATGCCCGTCCTCGCCCAGGAACACCGCCTTGCCGTTGCCGTCGCGCAAGGAGAGATGCGTATGGCAGGAGTTGCCCTCACGCTCGTTGAACTTGGCCATGAAGGTGATGGCATGATCCATCGACGCGGCGATCTCCTTGGCTGCTTCTTTATATATAACATGCGCGTCGCAGGTGGTCACCGCATCGCTGTAGGCGAAGTTGATCTCATGCTGCCCGAGGTTGCATTCGCCCTTGGAATTTTCAACCTGGATTCCCGCCGCCTCCATCGCGTTGCGAATCGCCCGGATCACCGTCTCCACTCGCGCGGTGCCGAGAATGGAATAATCGTTGTTATACTGGTTCGCCGGGGTCAACCCGCGATAGGCGCGGTTCCAGGCATCCTCGTAGGTATTCTTGAAGAGAATGAACTCAAGCTCGGTGGCGGCAAACGCGCTCAGCCCGTGCGACGCCAGGCGCTCCAGCTGCTTCTTCAGCATGGTGCGCGGCGCGACGTCTGCCGGGCGGTGGCCTTTCAGCTCGATGTCGCACAAAATAATCGCAGCCCCCGGCTGCCAGGGGGCAAGGCGCAGGGTTGAGAGGTCGGGCGCGAAGATGAAATCCCCATAGCCTTTTTCCCAGGAAGTAAGATCGTACCCAGGAACCGGCGCACATTCGATGTCGGTGGCAAGCAGGTAGGAGCACCCCTCGGCAGCCTCGGCGGCCACTGAGTCGAAGAAGAATTTCGGCATCACCCGCTTGCCCTGTAGCCGGCCCTGCATATCCGGCGCGGCCATTATAATCGTATCAATCTGGCCGCGTTCGCTCATCTCGCGCAGCGCCGGCAGGGTCAGTTTCGGTTCGTCAGCCATGGGTGCCTCCCTCTATTTTTCCGATATAAGCACAGCTTTGGCGGCGCGAGAATGACAGCGCAACACACCAGCTCCCGCGTTAAATGACAGGGCGTTAAGTTTCGCTTGAAGAATGTGGGGGCTTCTGCCTAGACTGCCTCAATCATTAATGGTGGGTGAGCCACCCGAGGGGGTTAAAGATGGCGGACCAGACGGAACAACAAATTCTCGCGGCCGATGCCGCGACCCTGCACAAAATGGGGTATGCGCAGGAACTATCCAGGCGCATGCACGGGTTTTCAAATTTTGCCGTATCGTTCTCCATCATCTGCATTCTCGCCGGCGGCATCACCTCCTTCCAGGTCGGCTTCTCCACCGGCGGCGGGCTCACCGCCATTGTCGGCTGGATCGTGGGCTGCACCTTCGCCCTCATCGTCGGCCTCTCCATGGCGCAGATCGCCTCGGCCTACCCCACCGCGGGCGGCCTGTACCACTGGTCTTCCATTCTCGGTGGGCGCCGTATCATTAAAAAAACAAAATGGTTCAACATGCTGGGACTAATCTTAGTCATCTCATCTGTAGATCTCAGAGC
>NZ_JABEVC010000024.1 GCF_013044125.1 Acidocella sp.
GCCGGGGCGATAATTTTCATATATGGGAGCCGGCGGCGGGGGCGGCGCATCTGGCGGCGGCGCGCGCGGCTGTGCCGGGGCGGCAGGCGTGAGCGGGTTCTCCCACGTTCCGGTGTTGCGCGATGAGGCGGTGGCGATGCTGCGCCCGCGCGGCGGCGGCGTTTATCTGGACGGCACGTTTGGCGGCGGCGGCTATGCGCGGGCGATTCTCAACGCCGCCGATTGCCGCTTGTTTGCCATCGACCGCGACCCGGCGGCGGTGGCGCGCGCGCGGGAGATGGCCCGGGAGTACCCTGGCCGTTTTGAAATTTTTCAAGGCAGAATCAGTGAGCTTTTGAAATTGTTGGGCGAGGCGGGGGTTGGCTCTCTGGATGGCGCGGTGTTCGACTTGGGAGTTTCGTCCTACCAGATTGATGATGCGGCGCGTGGGTTTTCGTTTCGTCAGAACGGACCTTTGGACATGCAGATGGGCAGTGCGCAGGCAACGGCGGCGGTGCTGGTTAATACGCTACCCGAATCCGAACTCGCTGATATACTCTATGAATTCGGGGATGAGAAAGCGTCCCGCCGGATTGCGAAAGCCGTTGTCGAGCGGCGGAAGGTGGAGAAGTTTGTGACAACGGCGGATCTTGCCGGGGTGATACGCAGCGTTGTGCGGCCGGACAAATCAGGAATTGATCCCGCCACCAGGAGTTTTCAGGCGTTGCGTATTGCGGTGAATGATGAGCTTGGAGATATTGCGGCGGCGCTGGAACAGGCGGCGGCGCTGCTGGCGCCGGGCGGGCGGCTGGTGGTGGTGAGCTTCCATTCGCTGGAAGACCGCATTGTGAAGAAATTTTTTGCGCAGGAGAGCGGGCGCGCGCCAGGGGCTTCGCGCCATGATCCGGCGGCGATGCAGGGCGGCGCGGCGGCGCGCTTCAGGCTCTTGACGGGCAGCGCGGTGGTGCCGGGGGCGGCGGAGGTAAAGGCCAATCCGCGGGCGCGCAGCGCCAAGTTGCGGGCGATGGAAAGGCTGGCGGCATGATCCGGCCGATCACCCTGCTCAGCGCCATCCTGTTTGTGGTTTCGGGCGCGTATCTGTTTTTGGTGAAGCATCATGCGCAGATGCTGGACAGCCAGATTGCCGCGGTAACGCAGGCAACCCGGCTGGACCAGCAGCGCATCCGCGTGTTGCATGCGCAGTGGGCGCTGGAGGCTGATCCCTCGCGGCTGGCCCAGCTTTCCACGCAGTTTACCGCCTTGCAGCCAATGAAGCCGAGCCAGCTGGTGACGTTGGCCGCGCTGGGCAGCGTGTTGCCCGCGCCCGGCAGCGCGGCGCCTGGGCCCAACCCGTTGGATGCGGCGCCGGTGTTGCCGGTGCCCGTGCCGATGCCCGCGGCTGTGGCCTCCGCGGCGCAACCGCCGGCGGTGCAGACGGCGGCGGTGCAGACGGCGGCGGTGCAACCGGCGCAACGGGCGGTGCAACCCGTAAGGCGCGCGGTGGTGCATCTGGCCCGCGCTGCCCAGCTTCCCCGCAGGGTGGACAAGGCCGTGGTGCATCTGGCCAGCGCCGATGTGCAGCCGCGCAGTCTGCTGGGCCAGGCGCATATGCCGCATGTGCGCCGTAACCCCGCCGTGGGGCATGAATATGCCGATAATCGTGCCGCATACAGCCAGCCGCCGCTGGTGCCGGCGCGGCCGCCGATGGGGGCACAGGTGATGTCCGTGCGGGCGGTGGCGCAGGCGGCGCCGATGATCGCGCCGCAGGATGATGGGGGCTCGCTGCTGGGGATGGCGCAGAGCGGGAGCGGCAATTGACATTGACTTTGCGGCCTGAGCCGCCGCCGTCGCGCCGCAAGGGTGCGCCGGAGCGCGGTGCTGCGCCGATGATGGAGCATGTCCGGGTCACCTCGCCGGATTTGGACCAGCGGGCGGCGCTGGAGAAGGCGCATGTGCGCTTGCTGCTGGGCGCGCTGATGTTTGCCCTGTTGTTTGGTGTGCTGGCGCTGCGGCTGACCTATGCCACCATCTGGCACCCGATTTTGCCGAGCCAGGCGCAGCTGGCGGCGATGCAGCCGGAGCTGGATGTGACCCCGCCGCCGCCGGGGCGCGCGGATATAACCGACCGCAACGGCACGATTCTGGCGGTATCGCTGCCGGGGGCGGAATTATACGCCGATCCGCGCCAGGTGACGGACCCGGCCGGGGCGGCGGCGCGGCTGGCTACGGTGCTGACCGGGCTGGACGTGCCGGAGACGGAGAAGAAGCTCGCCTCGGGCAAGGACTTTGTGTACCTGGACCGCAAGCTGACGCCGCCTGAGGAGCTGGCGGTGAATCAACTCGGCATTCCGGGCGTGTATTTTGAGAACAGCGAGAAGCGGCATTATCCTGATGGTGATCTGGCCTCGCATATTCTGGGCGGGGTGACTGTCGGCGGGACTGGCATTGCGGGGGTTGAGGAGTATTTTAATAAGCGCCTGACCAGCGATCCGGCTCCGCTGGCGCTCTCCATCGATGCGGGGATTCAGAGCATCGTGCATCACGAGCTGGCCTCGGCGGTGAAGGAGTTTAAGGCGCCGGGGGGCTGCGCGATTGTGATGAACGCGCGTACCGGCGAGATTCTGGCGATGTCCAGCCTGCCGGATTATGATGTCAACAATTTTGGCGCGGCGAGCCACGACAGCCAGTTCAACAAATGCGTCAACGGTGATTACGAGCCGGGCAGCGTGTTCAAGCTGCAGACCATCTCCATGGCGCTGGATTCGGGGATGATCCATTACTGGGATTACTTCGATACCACGCATCCGCTGCGGGTAGGGCACTTTACCATAACGGATTTTGAGCCAGCGCATGTGTGGATGGCGGTGCCGCAGATTCTCAATGTGTCGTCGAACATCGGCGCGTCGCGGATCGCCACGATACTGGGGCCGAAGGTGGAGCAGGCGTGGCTGGCCAAGCAGGGCTTCCTCAAGCCGCTGGACGTGCAGCTGCCGGGACCGCCGATGCCGCAATATCCGCCGCTGAACCAGTGGGGGCTGGCGACAACGATGACGGTTTCGTTTGGCGCGGGCATCGCGGTCAGTCCGCTGGCGCTGGTGACCGGGGTGCTGCCGATCGTGAACGGCGGGATCAGGTATAATCCGACATTGCTGGCGGTGAACCCGAACGGGCCGCAGCCGCAGGGGGTGCGGGTGATGAAGCAGAGCACATCGGACTTGATGCGCAAGATGATGACCAATGTGGTGCTCTCGGGCACGGGCACCTATGCCTCGGTGCCGGGCTATGTGGTGGGCGGCAAGACCGGGACGGCGCAGGTGGTGGGGCCGAACGGGCGGTATCTGCTGCATACCAATAATGCCTCGTTCATGGCGGCGTTTCCGATGCAGGACCCGCAATATGTGATCTATGTGCTGGTGCTGCAGCCGCATCCTGACGCGACGACGCATGGGTTTACCACGGGAGGGTATATTGCCGCGCCGGCGGTGGCGCGGATTATCGCGCGGATTGGGCCGATGCTGGGTATTTTGCCGGCGGCGGGCGACCAACTAGCGGCGCTGGATGCCGCCTGGACGGTGCCGTTGCAGCCCACGCCGCCGCCGGGCAAGAGCGGGCTGGGGCCGGGTAACCCGCTGCCGCCGGGGGCCAATGCGTTTGCCTATGAGCTGATGGGTGAGAAGCCGCCGCCAACGCCCGCGCAGCCTGCGCCAGAGAAAGCGGCCAAAGGGCCGGCGCCGCTGCTCTCGGCCTCGCACGCCAGGCGCCGTGTGCGTAACGGCGTGATGGCGCCCGTGTATCCATTGCCGGGCAGCCATATGACTGAGCTTGAGAGCGGAGCCGGGCATGAGGAGTCCTGAATTGAAAGGTGTGAGCGGCATTACGGCCGACAGCCGGGCGGTGCGGCCGGGGTTTTTATTCGTGGCGCTGCCGGGGGTGAAGGCCGATGGGCGGCGGTTTATCGCCGAGGCGGTGGCGCGCGGCGCCGTGGCTGTATTGGCGCCGCAGGGGACGCACTGGCCGCCCGGTGTACCGCCGCGCCCGCTGTATTGCGCCGAGGCGCCGCGCGCGCGGCTGGCGGAGCTGGCGGTGGAGCTGGCGGGCAAGATGCCCGAACGGCTGGTGGCGGTGACGGGGACCAACGGCAAGACCAGCACGGTGGATTTCCTGCGCCAGATTTGCGCCGCCGCCGGGCGCCAGGCGGCCTCGCTGGGGACGCTGGGGGTGATCGCGCCGGGGGTGCCGCTTACCGGCTCGCTGACGACGCCCGACCCGGTAACGCTGGCGAACACGCTGGCGATGCTGGCGGCGCGCGCCTTCACGGATGTGGCGCTGGAGGCGTCCAGCCATGGGATCGAGCAGAGCCGGCTGGATGGGCTGCGCTTTGCCGCCGCGGGTTTCACGAACCTGACGCGCGACCATCTGGACTATCATGGCTCGATGGAAGCCTACCGGGCGGCGAAACTGCGGCTGTTCGAGGTACTGCTGCCGCGCGGGGCGGCGGTGCGGGCGATGGCGGATATGGATGCGCAGACGCTGGCGCGGCTGCGCGAGATCGCGGCGCGGCGAGGGTTGGATTTTGCCCCGGTGGAGGTTACGCGGGTTGCCGCGCGCCCGGATGGGCAGGAGGTTTTTGCCGGCGGGCGGCAGGTGAGTCTGCGTCTGCCGGGCCGGTTCCAGGCGGATAACGCGGTGCTGGCGGCGGCCTTGGCCGAGACCGTGGGGGTGGCGGGGGCGATTGAGTATTTATCGCAATTGCAAGGTGTTAGAGGTCGGCTTGAACGCGCCGTGGTGCTGGATAACGGCGCGGCGGCCTATGTGGATTACGCGCATACACCCGATGCGATCGCGCGGGTGCTGAGCGCGCTGCGCCCGCATGCTTTGGGCCGGCTGGTGATCGTGTTCGGCGCGGGCGGCGACCGCGATGCGGGCAAGCGCCCGCTGATGGGCGAGCAGGCGGCGAAGCTGGCGGATGTGGCGATTGTGACCGATGACAATCCGCGCAGCGAGGACCCGGCGCTGATCCGTGCGGCGATTATGGCGGCGTGCCCCGGCGGGATTGAGATTGGCGACCGGCGGGCGGCGATTGCCGCCGGGCTGAGCGAGCTGCGCGCGGGGGATGTTCTGGTGGTGGCCGGAAAAGGCCATGAGCAGGGGCAGATTGTGCAGGGGGAGGTGATACCTTTTGACGATGCCTCGGTGATCAGAGAGCTGGCGGCCGCGCGCCAACAAGAGACGCGCGGGGATGGTGGGGCGGCCGCGCGCCAACAAGAGACTCCGTTATGAGCGCGCTCTGGAGCGCGGCGGAATTGCGCGCGGTGTTTGGCGCGCAGGCGGGCTGGGATGTGAGCGGGATCAGCATCGATACGCGCACGCTGGCGCCGGGCGATTTGTTCGTGGCGCTGCGGGGCGCGCGCGATGGGCATGAATTTGTTGAAGCCGCGTTTGCCAAGGGGGCGGCGGCGGCGCTGGTCTCAAAGCCCATGCCCGGCCGGGTGATCGTGGTGGAGGACACATTGCGGGCGCTGGAGCGCCTGGGTGCCGCGGCGCGGGCCCGGACGGGCGCGAAGATTGTGGCGGTGACGGGCAGCGTCGGCAAGACCACGGCCAAGGAGATGCTGCGCCGGGCTTTGAGCGCCTTTGGCCTGGTGCATGCGGCGGAGGCGAGCTTCAACAACCATATCGGCGTGCCGCTCACCCTGGCGCGGATGCCAAGGGATGCGGCGTTCGGGGTGTTCGAGATCGGCATGAACCATCCGGGGGAAATTGCGCCGCTGGCGGGGCTGGTGCGGCCGGATGTGGCGATGATTACCTGTGTGGACCGGGCGCATCTGGGCCAGATGGGCTCGCAGGAGGCGATCGCGCAAGAGAAGGCGGCGGTTTATGGCGGGCTGGTGCCGGGCGGGGTGGCGGTGCTGCCGGGGGATTCGGCGTATCTGCCCCTGCTGCGCGCGGCGGTGCCGCGAGGGTGCGAGGCGCTGGTGTTTGGCGAGGGCGCTGTGGATGCGCGCTTGGTTGAGCTGAGGAATACCGCGCAAGCATCTGAGATTACGGCTGAAATTTCCGGTGTGCCGGTGTGGTTCGGGCTGGCCGCGCCGGGGCGGCATATGGCGATGAACGCGCTCGCGGTGCTGGCTGTGGCGGCAGGGCTGGGGCTGGATGTGGCGCGCACGGCGGCGGCGCTGGATGGATTCGCGCCGGTCTCCGGCCGGGGGGCGCGGCGGGAGATTGCCGTGCCGGGCGGGGCGGCGGTTTTGCTCGATGAGAGCTACAATGCCTCTGGGGCCTCGGTACGCGCCGCATTGGGGGTTCTAGCGTTGCAGCCTGGGCGGCATGTGGCCGTGCTGGGGGATATGCTGGAGTTGGGGGAACACGCGCAGGCGGAGCATCTGGGGTTGCTGCCCGCGGTTCTGGCGGGGGCGGATGTTGTTTTTACCTGCGGGGCGCAGTGTAAAGCTTTGTTCGACTCGCTGCCGCGGTCCAAGCAGGGCGCGCATGCAACTGACGCAGCCACCCTGGCGCCGTTGGTGAAAGCCGCGCTGCGCGCGGGGGACACCGTGCTGGTGAAAGGCAGTTACGGCAGCCGCATGCGTGATATTGTCTCGGTTCTGGAAAGCCCCGCCTGATGTTGTATGCGATTCTCTTCCCTTTGGCTGGGCATGTGCATGTGTTCAACCTGTTCCGCTACATTACGTTCCGGGCGGGTGGCGCGTGCCTGACGGCGCTGATCATCAGCTTCTGGGCCGGGCCGAAGGTGATCCGGTATCTGAAATCCGTGCAGCGCCATGGGCAACCGATTCGCACCGACGGGCCGGAGCGGCATCTGATCGAGAAAAAGGGCACGCCGACGATGGGCGGGGTGCTGATTCTGATCGCGATGGGGCTCTCGACGCTGATCTGGGCGGACCTGCACAACGGCTACATCTGGGGGGTGCTGCTGGTGACCTTCGGCTATGGCGGCATCGGCTTTGCCGATGATTTCCTGAAGCTGACCAAGCGCAACACCAAGGGGGTTCCCGGCCGGGTGAAGCTGGTGGCGCAGGCGGGAATCGGGCTGGTGGCCGCGGTGTGGATGACGCGGCTGATGCCAGCGCCGCTGGGCAGCGAGCTGGCGCTGCCGATGCTCAAGAACGTGCTGATACCGTTCGGGATTTTCTTTCCCCTGGTGGCGATGTTCGTGATGATGGGGGCGTCCAACGCGGTGAACCTGACCGATGGGCTGGATGGGCTGGCGATTGTGCCGACGATGATCGCGGCGGCGGTGTTCGGGCTGATCGCGTATCTGGTGGGCAACAAGATTTTCGCCGGGTACTTGGAGATTAATTTTATTCCAGGTTCGGGCGAGCTGACCGTGTTTCTCTCCGCGCTGATTGGCGCGGGGCTGGGGTTTTTGTGGTTCAACGCGCCGCCGGCGGCGGTGTTCATGGGCGATACTGGCTCGCTCTCCTTGGGCGGGGCGCTCGGCGCCGTGGCGGTGGCGACGAAGAACGAGATCGTGCTGGCGATTGTCGGCGGGTTGTTCGTGGTGGAGACGGTTTCGGTCATCGTGCAGGTGTTCTGGTATAAGCGCACGGGGCGGCGGGTGTTTCTGATGGCGCCGCTGCACCACCATTTTGAGAAGAAGGGCTGGGCGGAGCCGACGATTGTGATCCGGTTCTGGATTATCGCCATGATTCTGGGCTTGGTGGGTCTGGCCACCTTGAAGATAAGATGAAATTTTCTCCGGTATTTGCTGGGATGCGCTTTGCCGTGCTCGGGCTGGGGAAGGCTGGGATGCCCGCAGCTTGCGCGTTGCGCGATATGGGCGCGCAGGTGAGCGTGTGGGATGACGCGCCGGGCGTGCGCGCGGCGGCGGCGGGGTTCGTGGTGGAGAAGCCCTCGGCGGTTGCGGGGCGGCTGGATGGGCTGGTGCTCTCGCCCGGAATTGCGCACAAATTGCCCAAGGCGCATGAGCAGGCCGCCTGGGCGCTGGCGCATGGCGTGCCGGTGCTCACCGATGCGGAGCTTCTGTTCCGCGCGGTGCGGGGCAGCGGGAGCAAGGCGCGGTTTGCCGGGATTACCGGGACAAACGGGAAATCCACCACCACGGCGCTGCTGGCGCATATTCTCGATGTGGCAGGGGTGCCCAACGCGGCGGGGGCGAATTTGGGGCCGGCGGCGCTGAGCCTGCCGCTGCTGCCTGACAACGGCGTTTATGTGCTCGAGATGTCCAGCTATATGTTGGAGAGACTCGCCAGCCTGCGCTTCGATGTCGCGGTTATGCTGAATTTGTCCCCCGACCATCTGGACCGCCATGGCGGCATGGCAGGCTACGCGGCCGCCAAGCGTGCGATTTTCGCGCGCCAGGATGCGGGCTGCGTGGCGGTGGTTGGCGTGGATGACGCCCCCTCCCGCGAGATGGCGGGCTGGCTGGATGAGCAAGCGGCGCGCGTGGTGCGGATTTCCGGCGTGGGCGGGGCAACCGGGGCGCAGGCGCTGCCGGGCGAGCACAACGCGCAGAATGCGGCGGCGGCGGCGGCGGCGGCGCGGGCGCTGGGTGTGGCTGAGGCGGCGATTGCGCGCGCGATTGCGAGCTTCCCCGGCCTGGCGCACCGCCAGCAGGAGGTGGCGCTGCGCGAGGGGGTGCGCTTTATCAATGACAGCAAGGCGACCAATGCGGACGCGGCGGCCCGCGCCATGGGCTGCTACCCGCGTTTTATCTGGATTGCGGGCGGCGTCGCCAAGGCCGGGGGGATTGATGATCTGGCGCCGTATTTCCTGCGGATCGAGAAGGCGTTTTTGATCGGGCGCGATGGGCCGGCGTTTGCCGCCACGCTGAGCGCGCACGGGGTGGAGAACGATGTGGCGGGGACGCTGGAGACCGCGGTGCCGCTTGCGTTTGAGGCGGCCAAGGCGAGCGGCGCGGGGGTGGTATTGTTCTCGCCCGCGGCCGCGAGTTTTGACCAGTTCACGAATTTTGAGGCGCGCGGCGCGCGGTTTGCCGCGCTGGCGAAAGGGGGCGTGTGATGCCGCCGCTCTCACGCGCCGATACATCGGTGATCGGCCGCTGGTGGTGGAGCGTGGACCGGGTGACGCTGGTGGCGCTCGCGGTGCTGATCGGCATTGGTTATGTGCTGGCGCTGGCGGCGACGCCGGGGATCTCCATGCGACTGACCGATCCGCATACAGTGGCGATGCTGCGGCAGATTTTCTTTCTCGCCGTGGGCGGGGTGGTGATGCTGGGCATGTCCATGCTCTCGTTGCGGCAGGTGAAGCTGAGTGCGCTGGGGCTTGGGATTGTGTTCTTCTTCCTCACCGGTTTCACGCTGGTGCATGGCGTGGAGGTGGATGGCGCGCACCGGTGGATTTCACTGCCCGGGTTCACCATTCAGCCGAGCGAGTTTCTGCGCCCCGGTTTTATCATCATCACCGCCTGGCTGATCGCGGAATCGCGGCGCACACCGGGGTTTCCCGGCAAGCGGGCGGCGCTGGGGGTATTTTTGATCGCCGCGCTGATGCTGAAAATGCAGCCTGATATCGGCATGACGTTTTTGTTCACCATGGTGGTGTTCTCGCAGTTTTATCTCGACGGCATGGAGATGAAATGGGTGAGCGTGGCGGCGGGGCTGGTGGTGCTCGCGTTCATCTGGGCATTTTTGTTCATCGCGCATGTTCATACGCGCGTGGAATTGTTCCTGCATCCAACAAAGACTTCGGCTTATCAGGCGCTCACCGCGCTCTCGGCCTTTGGCAATGGCGGGATGTTTGGCCTGGGGCCGGGCGAGGGGCAGGTTAAGCATTATTTGCCAGATGCGCGGGCGGATTTCGTGTTTGCCGTGGCGGGAGAGGAGTTCGGGCTGTTTTTCTGCGGGTTCATCATTTTCGTGTTCGCGGCCATTGTGATACGCGCGCTGGTGCGCTTGCTGGCGGAGCCGAATCTGTTCGTGGTGCTGGCGGCGGGCGGGTTGATCGCGGGCTTTGGCCTGCAGGCATTTGTGAACATGGCCTCTTCGCTCTCGCTGATTCCGACCAAGGGGATGACGCTGCCGTTCATATCCTACGGCGGCAGCTCGGTGCTGGCGATATCGATTCAGATGGGATATTTGCTGGCGCTGACGCGAAGACGCCACCAGGGTGAGTACTCATGAGCGCGCCGGTGGTGATTGCGGCCGGCGGCACGGGGGGGCATTTTTTCCCGGCTGAGGCGCTTGCGGCGGCGCTGCTGGCGCGCGGCGTGCGCGTGGTGCTGCTGACCGATGCACGCTCGGGCGGATTGTCCTCGGCGGTGTTTGCCAAGGCGGAGCGGCATGTGATCGCGGGGGCGGGGCTCTCTGGCCGGAGTTTGCGCAGTGCGCTGGAGGGCGCCGCGGCCCTGGCGCGGGGTGTGTTTCAGGCGCGGAAAGTTCTGCGGGCGTTGCAGCCGGGCGTGGTGGTGGCGTTTGGCGGGTATCCGGCCGTGCCGCCGGTGGTGGCGGCGGTTTTGCTGGGGCGGCGGCCAAGGATTTTTCTGCATGAGCAGAATGCGGTGCTGGGGCGGGCGAACCGGCTGCTGGCGCGCCTCGCCGACGTGCTGGTGCTGAGTTTTGAGAAGACCTCTGCGGTGCCTGCGGGGGTTAAAACCGTGCTGCTCGGCAATCCGGTGCGCCCGGCGGTGGCGGCGCTGCATGGGCACGGATATGCGCCGCCGGATGGGAAAATTGAGCTGTTGATTTTGGGCGGCTCGCTGGGAGCGAAGGTTTTCGGCTCGTTGATGCCGCAGGCGCTGGCTTTGCTGCCGGCGGCGCTGCGGGCGCGGCTGGTGGTGAGCCAGCAGTGCCGGACGGAAGAACTGGGTGCGGCGCGTGTGGCGCTGAAGGAAGCGGGGATTGAGGCGGAGCTGGCGCCGTTTTTCAATGATGTGGCAACGCGCTTGCAGCGGGCGCATCTGGTGATTGCGCGTGCCGGGGCTTCGAGCGTGGCGGAAATCGCGGTGGCGGGGCGGCCGGCCATTTTCATTCCGCTGCCCAGCGCCATTGATGACCACCAGCGCGCCAATGCGGATGCGCTGGTGGATGCGCAGGCCGCGTGGCGGCTGGACCAGGCCGGGCTGAGCGCCCAGGCGCTGGCTGATAAAATTGAAAGTATTCTGATGAAGCCTGAGGATTTGATGAAAGCGGCGCAAGCGGCCGCGAGCGCGGGGCGCGCGGATGCGGCGGAGCGGCTGGCGGGGTTGGTGATGGAAGGTGCGGGCGCATGAGGGCGTTGCCGCTTTCCATCGGGACGATTCATTTTGTCGGTATCGGCGGGATTGGCATGTCCGGCATTGCCGAGGTGCTGCATGAGCTGGGCTATGCCGTGCAGGGCAGCGATATTGCCGAGAACGCGAATGTGGCGCGGTTGCGCGCGGCGGGGATCAGGGTTGCGGTGGGGCATGATGCGAAGAACCTGGGCGATGCCCAGGTGGTGGTGATTTCCACAGCCGTGCCCAAGGATAATCCCGAGGTGGTGGCCGCGCGGCGCAAGCTGATTCCGGTGGTGCGGCGCGCGGAGATGCTGGCGGAGCTGATGCGGCTGAAATGGGCCGTGGCAATTGGCGGCACGCACGGCAAGACGACGACGACCTCGCTGGTGGCGGCGGTGCTCGAGGGGGCTGGGTTTGACCCCACCGTGATCAACGGCGGCATCATCAACGCCTATGGCAGCAACACGCGCCTGGGGGCGGGTGACTGGATGGTGGTGGAGGCCGACGAGTCCGACGGGAGTTTCCTGCGGCTTCCCGCTGTTATCACGATCGTGACGAACATGGACCCGGAGCATCTGGACCATTGGGGCACGCGCGAGGCGATGGAGGCGGGCTACCGGCAGTTTGTCTCGAACATTCCATTTTATGGCTTTGCAGTTTTGTGCATCGATCATCCGGCGGTGCAGCAGATGATCCCGGCACTTTCGGATCATCGGGTGATTACCTATGGGTTTTCGCCGCAGGCGGATGTGCGCGCGGAGCGGATCATCTCGAGCAAGGATGGCGCGACGTTCGAGGTGAGGTTCTCCGACCGGATTTCCGAGCGGGCGCGCCGTATGGGGCCGTTCCGGCTGCCGATGCTGGGCAACCACAATGTCTCCAACGCGGTGGCGGCGATTGCGGTGGCGGCCGAGATGGATGTTCCCGAAGCGCAGATTAAGGCGGCGCTGGCGAATTTCGCAGGGGTGAAGCGGCGCTTCTCCAAGACCGGCGAGGCCGGCGGCATTACGGTGATTGATGACTACGGGCATCATCCGGTGGAGATCGCCGCGGTGTTGAAGGCGGCGCGGCAGGCGGGCGCGCGCGATGTGGTGGCCGTGGTGCAGCCGCACCGCTTCACGCGGTTACAGTCGCTGTTTGAGGAGTTTTGCACCTGCATGAACGATGCGGGGACGGTGATCGTGGCGGATGTGTATGCCGCTGGTGAGGCGCCGATTGAGGGCGTGGACCGCGATGCGCTGGTTGAAGGGTTGCGCGCGCGCGGACACCGCCAGGTGGTGGCGCTGACTGATCCGTCGCATCTGGCGGAGATGGTGCATGCCATCGCGCGGCACGGTGATTTCGTGGTCTGCCTAGGTGCGGGCAGCATCACGCATTGGGCGGCGGCGCTGCCGGCGCAGTTGCAGGGGTTGCAGGATGCGGCGCGACCACGGGGGCGGCTATGATGATGAGCCTGGTCTTGCCTGAAATTCGCGGGCGGGTGGCGCCGGGGGCGGTGCTGGCGCCGATGACGTGGTTTCGTGTGGGCGGGCCGGCGGAGTTTTTGGTGCGCCCGGCGGATGTGGCGGATTTATGCGCGTTCTTGCGGGAGTTGCCGCTGGAAATGCCGGTGAGCGTGATCGGCGCCGCCTCCAACCTGATTGTGCGCGATGGCGGGATCAACGGTGTTGTGATCAAGCTGGCGCGTGGGTTTGGCGAGATCGTGGTTCAGGATGAGGGCGCGATAATCGCAGGCGCGGCGGCGCTGGATGTGAC
>NZ_JABEVC010000181.1 GCF_013044125.1 Acidocella sp.
GCCCACATCCTTGGCCTGCTTCATGCCCAGAATCAGCGTCGCCGCCCCGCCCCAGGCCCGCCGCTGCGCCGCCAGCGCCTCCGCCCCGCCGGGATTATGCGCGCCATCCAGCCAAAGCTCCGAGCCTGGCGGCAGCAATGCCAGCAACGCGCCATGCAGAAGCTGCAGCCGCGCCGGCCACTCCACCCCACGCAGCCCGGCCGCCAGCACCTCCGGCGAAAACGCAAACCCCGCCGCGCGCAGCGCCATCATCGCAATCGCCGCATTCTCCGCCTGGTGCACCCCAGGCAACCCCGGCGGCGGCAAATCCAGCCCCTCAAAACGCAGCCCATCCGGCGCCGCCGCAACCTCCCAGTCACGCCCGCGCAGCAATAACGGGGCCGCGGCCGCGCGCGCCTCATCCGCAATCACCGCCATCGCCTCTGGTGCCTGCGCGCCCACCACCACCGGCACGCCAGGTTTAATGATCCCGGCCTTTTCCCCCGCGATCACCCCCAGCGTGTCGCCCAGAAAATCCTGATGATCCAGCGAGATGGAGGTAATCGCGCAAGCCGCCGGGCGCACCACATTGGTCGCATCAAACCGGCCGCCCAGCCCCACCTCAACCACACATAAATCCGCCGGCACCCGCGCGAACAACAAAAACGCCGCCGCCGTGATCGCCTCGAACACGGTGATCTGGTTGCCCTCGTTCACCGCCTCTATCTCATCGAGCGCGCCCGCCAGCGCCTCATCGCTCACCAGCGCGCCCGCCAGCCGGATGCGCTCGTTGAATTTCACCAGATGCGGCGACGTATAAACATGCACCCGCAGCCCGGCCGCCCCCGCCATGGCGCGCACAAACGCGCATACGCTGCCCTTGCCGTTGGTCCCCGCGACATGGATCACCGGCGGCAGCCGCAACTGCGGATCACCCAGCGCGCCCAGCAGCCGCACCAGCCGATCCAGCTTCAGGTCTATCAGTTTCGGATAAAGCCGGTGCAGCCTCTCCAAACTGGCGTCAAAACGCCCGCGCGCGGCGCTCACGCGGCGGCGGGGTGCTTGTTGCCGGTCATCAGCCCGATCAGCCGCGCCAGGGTCGCCGTTAGCTCATCGCGCTTCACCACCATGTCGATAATCCCATGCGCCAGCAGATATTCCGCCCGCTGGAACCCCTCGGGCAGCTTCTCGCGCACCGTCTGCTCAATCACCCGCGCGCCGGCGAAGCCGATCAGCGTATTCGGCTCAGCAATCTGCACATCCCCCAGCATCGCGAAAGAGGCGGTCACGCCCCCCGTGGTCGGGTCGGTCAACACCACGATAAAGGGCTGCCCGGCTTCCTTCACCATCTGCGAGGCGATCACCGATCGCGGCATCTGCATCAGGCTCACAGCCCCTTCCTGCATCCGCGCCCCGCCCGAGGAGGTATAAACAATCATCGGCGCCGCCTGCAAAACCGCCAGCCGCGCGGCCGCAACCAGCCCCTCGCCAACGGCCGCGCCCATCGAGCCGCCCATGAACTCAAACGACATCGCCGCCACCACGGCCCGGTGGCCGCCCACGGTGCCATGCGCCACCAGCAGCGCATCGTCCTGTTTGGTGCTCTCGCGCGCATCCTTCAGCCGGTCGGCATAGCGCTTCTGGTCACGGAACTTCAGCGGGTCCACCACGGCCTTCGGCAGGTCGATCCGGGTATAAACCCCGTCATCAAAGGTCCAGGCCAGGCGGTCAGCCGCGCTGGCGCGCATGTGGTGCCCGCAATGCGGACAAACCTTCAGCGCCGCCTCCAGCTCACGATGAAAAATCATCTGCTGGCATTTCGGGCATTGCTGCCACAAATTATCCGGCGCCTCCTTGCGGCCCAGGAGGGTACGGATTTTTGGTCGGACAAATTCTGTAAGCCAGCTCATGGAAAAGGATTTACCCGCTTTGTAAACCTAAGGAAAGACCAACCGCGCCGCCGCCCAGGCCGCCGCCTCGGCCACCACCGCGTCAGCGTCTCCCGCCAGCGCGCGCGCCACCTCCAGCAACCCAACATCCCCGCTGTTGCCAATCGCAATCGCCACATTGCGCACAAACCTGTTGCGCCCCACCCGCTTCACCGGCGAGCCTGAGAACATCGCCCGGAACCCGGCATCATCCAGCCCCGCCAGCGCCGCCAGCCGGGGTGCCGCCAGCTCCTCCCGGTGCGCGAATTTCGCCTCCTGCCCGGCCTTGGCAAACTTGTTCCACGGGCAAACCGCCAGGCAGTCATCGCAGCCGTAAATCCGGTTGCCGATCCCCGCGCGCAAATCCTCAGGAATCGGCCCGTCATGCTCGATCGTCAGGTAGGAGACACACCGGCGCGCATCGAGCTGGTAGGGTGCGGGGAACGCCGCCGTCGGGCAGGCTTCCAAACATGCCTGACAGCTCCCGCATCTATCCGCATGGGCCGCATCCGGCGCGATTTCCAGCGTGGTGAACACCTCGCCCAGAAACAGCCACGAACCATGCGTGCGCGACACCAGATTCGTATGTTTCCCC
>NZ_JABEVC010000182.1 GCF_013044125.1 Acidocella sp.
CCGTCATGCCAGCGAAAGCTGGCATCTCCCACCCTGAATGAGCCGCATCCACACCCGTTTGAATTAACTCGCATCGTTTCGTTAACTTTGCTACAAAGTTAATGTTGCCTTTATTTTATTGATGGTGCGGTTTTTTAGACGATGCATAACCTAGTCTCCGATCAGGCTCTCATGGCCTCGATCCGCATCTTCTACCAGCCGATCATCCGGCTCGCCGATCTGCGCCCGGCCTATGCCGAGGTCCTGGCCCGCACCGCCGGCACCAACGGCACCCTCGGCGGCGCCGCAACCGTGGTCGAGGCGATGACCGGCGCCGAGCGCTCCATGCACCTTACCGCCTGCATCATGCAGCGCGCGCTCGATGAATACACCGAGCACGGTTTCGCCGCGCAAAACCTCCACATCGCCATCAACCTGCCGCTGGACGCGATGCTCCACCCCGATCTCGCCGCCCGCATCGAGTTGATCCGCGCCAGCACCAGCCTGCCCGCCAACAACATCCACTTCGAGCTGACAGAGCGCCACCCGGTCCACAACCTCAAAGCCGCCTGCGCCGTCATCACCACCCTGCGTGCCGCCGGCTACGGCCTGGCCCTGGACGACATCACCCCAAGCATGCCCTACCTTGCCGCCCTGCTGAACATGCCGATCCGCGCCATCAAGCTGGACCGCAGCGTCGTCATCAGCACGCACCCGGCCGACCAGGAATTCATCCGTGCCATGGTGGCCCAGGCCACCGCCAAAGGTCAGGACATCATCGCCGAAGGCATCGAAACCGCCGAGCTGCGCGACAGCCTGCGCGCCCGCGGCGTCACCCACGGCCAGGGCTACCTCTTCTCGCACCCGCTCCCCGCCGCCGGGTTGCGGCAATATCTCGCCGCCGCGAGAGCATGATTGCCTCACGTCAATCACGCTCTACCTTATGTTTTACGATCAATATTGATCTAAAGCGCAGCCAGCCTGACCCCCACCTGCCGCCCCGCGATCTTACGCCTGATCTCCGCCAGCACCGGCCCGCCCAGGCACAAAGGCGCGCACCCCTCCGCCTCGCGGCGCTGCTGCATCACCGCCGGCAGCGCCACCACGCTCTCCGCCGCATTATCAAAAATTCCGCGATGCCCGGTATCCAGATACGACTCAACCGGTGCGCCCTCGGCAAAAATTACATCATGGCGCGCCAGCTCCACATGATAATACGTCACCCGCTCAACCGCATTGTCCTGGCGAATGGTCGTCCAGTTCAACAATTCCTTCGCCGGCACCAGCACGCCATCCAAAAACAGCGCATGGTCCGGTGAGACCACCAGCCGCCGCCCCGGCACGCCCTCGCCCAGCGCCTCGGCCTCAATCACCACCGGACGCACCGCCTCAGGCCGCGTCTGCGCGCCAATCTCCACCGCCCGCCTGCCGATCCACACAACCGGCTGCTCCTCACCCGCATGGGTGATCACCACATCCCCCACGCCCAGCGCCTCTACCGCCACCTCCCCGCGCGACGTCAAAATCCGCGTCCCGGCGGCAAAACAGGGGTTGATTGTTGCATTGGTGGTAAAAATCGCATCCACGAGCGGCGTGTTGCTGTTCGGGTTCACACGTGTGTTGAAGCCGATATCCAGCGTCGCATGGTCCACGCTGGCCGCCGTGCCAAACAGCGCCCCCGCCACCTCGCCGATCACCAGCTGCTGCGCCGCATCCAGCGTGAAAGGATTGATGAACGGCAACCCATCCACCGTCCCGCCCGGCAGCACCAGAATATGCCCGCCGCTCAGCGCCGCCTCGGTGATATCACCAACTAGCGTTTTGTAATCCGTGTTCAGCGTGCCGCCCACGAACAACGAGGCAAACAAATCCGCCACCGCCTGAATGGTGATCTGGTCGCCCGCGATGCCAAAGCTGCCTGCTTGAAAATTCAGAATCCCGCCGCCGATGTTGGCGCCGTAACCGCTGATCGTACCGGCCGTTATCTGCGTGGTGATGTTGAACGCGCTGCCCTGCGCGTTGTCCGTGAGGATCAGCACACCCCCCACCGTTCCGCCATTGTTCAGGAAGTCGATATTCGTGCCGTTGGTCAGCGGCGTGGCCAAGGTATAGGTGCCGCTCGAAGTGATGCTGACGTTCGTCATTCAATTTCCTGCCATTACAACGCAGTATCCGGGAATGTGAGACAACCTACAATAAAAAATCCGCGCCGTCGCGCCCTAAACTTACCCTAGATTGTATTCCGCCCAGTTAATCAAACAATAAACCCGCCGCCCAGCACCCGCGACCCGTCATAAAACACCGCCGCCTGCCCAGGCGCGGCCAAGGCCGGCTCTTGCAGCAGCAGCATCGCCCCGCTCCCTTGCGGCACCACCCGCGCGGCATGCACAGAATCCCGCGCCCGCATCTTCACCCCGGCCGAAATCCCGCCCTCGGGCGCGTCGATCAGCCAGTTCACATCGCGCAGCCGCACCTCAAGGCTCTCCACCCTGCGCGGCCACACCACAATGCGCCGCGTCCCCGGCTCTATCTTCTTCACCACCATATGCGCCGCCGCGTTGCCCAGCCGCTTGGCCTGGCCCACGGTATACCGCGCGATGCCCTGGTGCGTCCCCAGCACCACCCCATCCTCGCTCACAATCTCGCCCTCGCTCAACGCGTCCGGGCGGAATTTTTCCACAACCCCGGCATAGGTACCGGTGGGCACAAAGCAGATATCCTGGCTATCAGCCTTCTCGGCCACCACCAGCCCCATCTCGGCCGCCACGGCGCGCACCTGCGCCTTGCTGGCATAATCGCCCAGCGGAAACCGGCAAAACTCCAATTGCGCGCGCGTCGTCGCCGCCAGAAACCAGCTCTGGTCCCGGCTCTCATCCACCGCCTGATGCATCTGCGCCCCGCCCGGGCCTTCAAGCCTGCGCACATAATGCCCGGTCGCCATCGCCTCGCCGCCCAAATCGCGCGCCATCTCCAGCAGATCGCCAAACTTCAGATGCTGGTTGCATGCAATGCACGGCACCGGCGTCTGCCCGCTGGCGTAGCTGTCGGCAAACGCGGCCATCACGCTGTCACGAAACCGCGCCTGCGCATCCACCACATAATGCGCGATCCCCAGCGTATCGGCCACGCGCTTGGCGTCGCGAATATCCTGCCCCGCACAACACGCGCCCTTGCGCCCCACCGCCGCACCATGGTCATAGAGCTGCAACGTCACGCCGATCACTTCATGCCCGGCGCGCGCCATCAGCCCGGCCACCACCGAGCTATCGACCCCACCGGACATCGCGACCACAATTCTCATGCCCGTGCCTATCCCGCCGCGTTTCGGGTCGCCGAGGGCAGCTTCACAACCAGCCCGTCCAGCGCCTCGGAGATCACAATCTGGCACCCCAGCCGCGAAGTCTTCTCCAGCCCGAACGCCAGATCCAGCATATCTTCCTCATCCTCGCTCGCCTTCGCCAGCTTCCCGGCCCAGGCCGGGTCCACGATCACATGGCAGGTCGAGCAGGCCAGCGATCCCTCGCACGCGCCCTCAATATCCACGCCATGCTTATGCGCCACTTCCAGCACGGAAAGCCCCACAGGGGCCTCAACCTCACGCGCAACCCCGTTGCGCTCGATAAACGTCATTTTCGGCATCGCAAAAACCCTCAGAAAATCCAGCGCCCTTCAAGCGCAACCGGCACGTCCATGCAAGGCGCGCATTGCCATGGCCTCATATGCGCCGCAAAACCCCGGCACCACCTCCGGCGGCGCATTCCAAGGCAGCGAAACCCTGATCGCCTGCCCCGCCAGCGCCCCCGCGCCCATCGCTTCCAACACATGGCTTTGCGCCACCTTGCCCGATGAACAAGCGGACCCGGCGGAAACCGCAACCCCCGCCATATCCAGCGCGATCAACTGCGTCTGCGCCCGCACCCCCGGCAGCGCCAGGCAGGAGGTGTTCACCAGCCGGTTCGCGCCCGCGCCCAGCGCCACCGCGCCAAGACGCACGCAAAACGCTTCAATTTCATCGCGATACCCCGCAATCCGCGCCGCCTCATACCCACCGCCCAGCGCCGCCGCCATCCCGGCGATGGCGGGCAGCGCCGGCGTGCCGCCGCGCCGGCCCAACTCCTGCCCGCCGCCGCGCAAATCCGGCTC
>NZ_JABEVC010000183.1 GCF_013044125.1 Acidocella sp.
CAGGTGACCGAGGGGCCGATCCGCTATTATCATGAGGACATGGGGGCGCTGTATGCGCTCCCCCCCGATATCGAGCCGCGGGCGACGGAGCATCTGGGCGAGATCATCGAGATCATCCAGCGTTTGATTGCCAACGGGCATGCGTATGAAGCCCAGGGGCATGTGTTGTTCGCCGTGGCGTCGGATGCTGATTACGGGAAGTTTTCGGGGCGCTCGCCGGAGGATCTGATCGCAGGGGCGCGGGTGGATGTGGCGCCTTATAAGCGCGATCCGGGTGATTTTGTACTTTGGAAGCCCTCCTCGGACGATCTGCCGGGCTGGCCGAGCCCTTGGGGACGCGGGCGGCCGGGATGGCATATCGAGTGCTCGGCGATGTCCTGGAAGCATCTGGGCGAGAATTTTGATATTCATGGCGGCGGGGATGATCTGATTTTTCCGCATCATGAGAATGAGATCGCGCAGTCATGCTGCGCGTTTCCGGGGTCGCATTTTGCCAATGTGTGGGTGCATAACCGCATGCTGCTGGTGAACGGCGAGAAGATGAGCAAGTCGCTCGGGAATTTTCTGGTGCTGCGGGATGTGCTGGACAAAGCCCCGGGCGAGGCGGTGCGGTTTATGCTCATGCGGTCACATTATCGCTCGACGTTGGATTTTTCCGATGATGGGCTGGTGGAGGCTAAGCGCGAGCTGGACCGGTTTTATCGCGCGCTGGAGAGACATTACGGTGTGCAGGCAGGGGATGTGCCGGAGAGCGTTATGGCGCCGCTGTTGGACGATTTGAATACGCCGGGGGCGATTGCGGGCTTGCACGTTTTGGCCGATTCTGCCCTTGCGGGTGATGCGGCGGCGGCGGCGGGGTTGCTGGCGGCGGGACAGGTTTTGGGATTATTTAATGCATCTCCGGAAGAGTGGTTCAGGGGAGGGCTTTCTGCTGCGGTTCAGGCGCTAGTTGAGGCGCGCGTGGTCGCGCGGGCCGCGAGAAATTTTACAGAATCAGACCGGCTTCGCGACGAGATGGCTAAACATGGCGTCACCATCGAGGACGGTCCGCATGGCGCCTACACGTTGCGAAAGCTATGATCTTCGTGCAACACGTTACGGAGCAAAAAAATGACCGGGCGTGACGGAGGGGCGGAACTGTCGCCGATTGAGCCGTCGCCGGTGGTGATTCTGGTGCGCCCGCAGCTGGCGGAGAATATCGGCTCGGTGGCGCGCGCGATGGGCAATGGCGGGTTGTTTCATCTGCGCATTGTGGCGCCGCGTGATGGCTGGCCGCAGGAGCGGGCCTGGCGGACGGGGGCGGGAGCGCACCGGATATTGGACTCAGCCGTGGTGTTTGACAGCGTGGCGGCGGCGGTGGGGGATTTGCACCGGGTGTTCGCGACGTGCCCGCGGCCGCGGCATATCATAAAACCCGTGTTGACCGCGCGCGGCGGCGCGGCGGAGGTTGTGGCCATCGGCCAGCGGGGGCTGCGCACCGGGGTGTTGTTTGGGCCGGAGCGGGCGGGGCTGGATAATGATGATATTGCCTGCGCGGATAGTTTGATCCGCTATGACCTGAATCCGGGGTTCATGTCGCTCAATCTGGCGCAGGCGGTGATGGTGTTTGGCTATGAATGGTGGCTGGCGCGCCAGGACGAGCAGCCGATGCGCGAATTGCAGACCAATGAGACGGTGCCGGCGACGAAGGCGGATCTCGACCATTTTATGGTGCATCTGATCCGTGAGTGCGATGAGTCCGGGTTTTTAAAGAATGAGCAGAAGCGGCCGGGGATGATACGCAATCTGCGGCATTTTTTTAACCGGGGGGAGATTACCCGCCAGGAGCTGAATACGCTGCATGGTGTGGTGAGCGAGCTGGTGCGGGGGCGCAAGCTGCGGCCGCGCTGAGTGATGCTCCACGGGGAGCGTTTATGAAGAATGAGCTGTAATGCGTTGTTAGTGCGGGTTAATTTTTTTCTTGCACCCCAATTTGTGCGGGTTTGTTGTGAAAAAACAACGAAATGGCGGAAAATGCTCATGCCGGTTTGTGCCGGCATGAGCATTACGGCTGGTTAGTCGGCCGCCAGGGCCATTTGCTTGCGGGCCAGGGACTGGGCGACGTAGCCTTCAACGGCTTCGGCGATTTTGTCCGCATGGTTGGCGAATACATGATCGGCACCTTCGAACACGCGATAGTCGATGGCGACGCCTTTTTGCAGGTTGAGTTTGTCAACCAGTTTGCGCACTGAGATTTCGGGCACCATTTCGTCGGAATCGCCGTGGATCATCAGCCCGCTGCACGGGCAGGGGGCGAGGAATCCGAAATCATAATGCGCGGCGGGCGGGGCGACGGAGACCCAGCCGGAGACTTCCGGCCGGCGCATGAGCAGCTGCATGCCGACGAAGGCGCCGAAGGAGTAGCCGGAGATCCACAGGCCGCCATGGCCGGGGTTGAGGGCCTGCATCCAGTCCAGCGCGGCGGCGGCGTCGTTGATTTCGCCCATGCCGCCGTCAAACTTGCTCTGGCTGCGGCCGACGCCGCGGAAGTTGAAGCGCATCACGGAGAAGCCGAGGCGCTGGAACACCTGATACATGGAGTAGGTGATACGATTGTTCATGGTGCCGCCATGCAGCGGGTGCGGGTGCAGGACGAGCGCCAGCGGGGCGCCGCGTTCCTTGGCATGGTGGTAACGTCCTTCCAGGCGGCCTTCCGGCCCGGCAAACATCACTTCAGGCATTCTCTAACTCGTCTTTCATAATTACCGTGTAGCTGCACAAGTTAGCCGGGAGCATTTCCCGGCTGCTGACCGTCCTTCAACCATCCGATTGTTGACCTCTGGGGCCCGGATACCTAAGTGCTCCTCAAGGCTTTTGGTGGCATGACAGACGGATTACCGTTTGGGTTTCCCCTCAGGTCTGCTAATATAGACTGCTTATGGTCAGATAATCCACGGAAATTCGCATGGCCCTTATGTTTTTAACGGAGACGGTTCGGGCTTACAGGGAGCGTGACCCGGCGGCGCGGTC
>NZ_JABEVC010000184.1 GCF_013044125.1 Acidocella sp.
GGCGATCAATCTCTCCCCTCATCAGTTCCATGGCGAATGGAACTACACAATCACCCCCAACACAGGGTAAACGACCAGTTGTTTATCAACAGGCCCTAAGCTCCTCGCAGCCGGATGTCGTTATCACCGGCACCATTAACGCCTACGGCTCGGTGGGTTCCTACAGCGTCAACACCGGCTCCGGCGCGACTTTGCAGAGCTTTTCCGCCGCCGTGTTCGGCCCCTCCACCGCGATTTTCACGATCACCAATACCGGGCTGATAGAGAGTCACGGAACGAATGCTTCCAATCCCTTTGATGGCGGGATTTTGCTGGGTGCTTCGGGTACTGTGCTTAATTCGGGGACGATTGAGAGTGCGAGCGGTATTGCCGCCTTTGGCTCCGGGTCGTCTTATATTGAAAACAGCAAGCTGATCGACGGCTCGATTGGCGTTGGCGTGGTGCTGTTCAGCGGTAGCGGGACGGTGGTTAATTCCGGCACCGTCTATGGCGCAAAATATGGCGCGGTGGCGTTGTTTGGCGGCGGCGTGGTCTCCAATACCAGCACCGGGCTTTTGAGCAGCGGCTTGGCAAAGGGCGATCAATATGCGCTGAGCGGGCAGAAAAATTCGCAACCCGTCACGGTGCAAAATGCCGGGACCATTATTGGTTATGCCGGTGGCATAGACCTCGGCAGCGGCGGGCTTGTTAGCAATACCGGCGATATCCGCGCCGTTGGCACCAATGCCGCCGGAACCGGACAAAACTACACGAATTTCTACGGCGGGGTGCGGCTCAACGATGGCGGCACCGTCCTCAACAGCGGCACCATTTCCGGGCAGAACGGCGTTTATCTGCATTATTATAATTCAACCACTAAGAGCAACACGCCGCCGGCCGGCCTGTACGGTTATGTGAAGAACTCCGGCCTGATAGAGGCCAGCACCACGGCGGGGCTGCAACTCACCGTTAGCAGCAACGGCACCACCAGCACTTACGGCCTGTTTGGCACCGGCATCGCCATGGAGGTGCCCGGCACGGTGGTGAATACCGGGACGATCAACGCCACCAATGTTGGCGTTGTTATTCAGGCACAGGGAACGAATGCCGAGACGATCACCCTTGTGAACAGCGGGAATATCACCGGCGCGCGTTATGCGGGCGTGGGGGAGCAGAACGGCACCGCGATCATTCACAACACGGGCGTTATTCAGCAGACCGGCAGCGGTGGCGGAACCCTCGCCGCCTATGCCGGAATTTACCTGCAACAGTCCGGCCAGGTGTTTAACAGCGCGGGCGGCGTTATTTCCGGCCGCTCGGCTATCCGCATGAATGGCGGTGGTTATGTGGAAAACGCCGGGAGCATCGCTGCGAACCATGGCGTGGGCGTCTATTTCGCGACCAGTGGCACGGCGGTGAATTCCGGCGCCATAACGGGCGTGCATGATGGGGTGGTTGCCGGTATCCGCGGGGGTGGCGGCTATGTCACCAATTCCGGATTGATCACGGCCGGTGGTACGGTTTTTGTCAGCGGCGGCAAGACATTTGGCGAGGTTGGCGTGCTTTTGTGGAGCGGCGGCACGCTGACCAACGAGACCGGCGGGACAATCAGCGCCGCCGCCGGCGTTTATCTCTATGGTTCGGATACGGTCACGAACCAGACCGGCGGCACCATCGCGGGCATCGCGATTGGGGTGGATGGGGCAGCCCGTTCCGGGGTTTCCACGACGATTGATAACGCCGGGCTGATCGCGGCCACGGGCACGTCGTTTTCCCTGAACGGGACTGTCTATCCCGCCACCGGCGTGGTGCTCGCCGGGAGCGGAATCATCGATAACGCGGCGAGCGGCACGATCGCGGGCGCCGGCGGTGTGGGGATTCTGGGCGCCAGCGGTACGCTCATCAACGCCGGGCTGATTGAAGGCAGCTTTGGCACAGCAGTTTTGCTCTCCGGTGCCAGTGACCGGCTGATCCTCGATGCCGGCGCGCGATTCGGCGGGGCAATCCACGATAGCGGGACGTACGGCGCGCTGGAACTGGCCTCGGGCAGCTCCGCCGGATCGTTCGACATGGGCGGCACCGTCAGCGGCTTTAACAGCATCACCTTTGACAATGGCGCCGCCTGGACGCTGGAAGGCAATTACGCCGAACTGGGCTATCCGAGCACAGTGGCGATCAGCGGGTTTACCGTTGGCGATACGCTCGTCCTCGATGGCTTCACCGCCACCTCCGATACATTCGTGGCCGGGATGCTGACGCTCTCGAACGGGACTTCCACCGAGACGTTTTATCTGCCGGGCGTGCCCCCCGCCACCGCCTTCAACATTACGGATGTGACCGCGGGCACGCAGATTACCGAGGTGACCTGCTACGCGCGCGGCACGCGCATTGCGACGGGGCGGGGCGAGGTGGCGGTGGAGGATCTGCGGATCGGCGATGCGGTGCCGACCATGCACGCCGGAATGCAGAAGATTAAATGGATCGGCATGCGCGGCTACGCGGCTCCGTTCGCCAACCATGCGAAGGTGTTGCCCATTTGCGTGCGGGCCGGGGCGCTGGGTGAGGGGGTGCCGTCGCGCGATCTGTTCGTGTCACCGGGGCATGCCATCTGCATCGACGGGGTGCTGGTGCATGCCGCGCAGCTGGTCAATGGCGTGAGCATCATCCAGATGCCGCGCGTGGATGAGGTGATATATTACCATATCGAACTGGAAAACCACGAAGTCATCTTCGCTGAGAACTGCCCGGCGGAGAGTTTCATGGGCGAATATTTCCGGACGCAGTTCCATAACGCGGCGAGTTTCAAGGCGCTGTATCCGCAGGGTTGCGCCCCGGAGCATATGTGCCTGCCAAGGCTGGACAGCGGTTTCCAGCTTGACGCCATCTGGCGCCGGATTGCGGCGCGGGCGGGGATAGCCGCGCCGGCGGCCGATGGGGCGTTGCGCGGTTATGTGGATATCGCCGGGCCGGTGCTTTGCGCAGGCTGGGCGCAGGATGCTGCTGCGCCGGAAACGCCGGTCTGCCTGGATATATTCAGCCAGGGCCGGCGCATTGGCCGGGTACTGGCCAATTTGTACCGCGAGGATGTGCGCGACGCAGGTTTTGGCAGCGGCCGCCACGGGTTCGAGTTCATCTTGCCGGAAGGGGTGGCGCTGCCGGTGGAGGTGCGCCGCAGCACCGATGGCAGCCAGCTCGCGAAGACGGATACAGACGCCGCCCGCGCGGCGTGAGCCGTTACGGCCGTTTCGGCTTGTTGACCTGCCGGGCGCGGCCCAGCGCCAGGGTGTTGGGGGCGACATCCTCTGTCAGCGTGGAACCGGCGGCGACCAGCGCGCCATCGCCCACGGTGATGGGGGCGACCAGCGCGGTGTTTGAGCCGATGAATACCTTCGCGCCGATTCGGGTTTTGTGCTTGGCCGTACCATCATAGTTGCAGGTGATGGTGCCGGCGCCGATGTTGGTGCCGGGGCCGATCTCGGCATCGCCGATGTAGGCGAGATGGTTGGCCTTGGCGCCCGCGCCCAGCGTGGCGGCTTTGATTTCGACGAAGTTGCCGACATGCGCGCCGGGGCCGATGTCAGCGCCGGGGCGCAGGCGCGCGTAGGGGCCGATGAGCGCGCCGCAATGCACCACGCAGCCCTCCAGATGCGAGAACGCCTTGATCTCGGCGCCGGGTTCCACGGTGACCCCGGGGCCGAAGACGACATACGGGCCCACGATGACATCGGCGCCGAGCAGGGTATCGGCGGAAAAAAACACGGTTTCCGGGGCGAGCATGGAGACGCCGGATTCCAGCGCCGCTTCGCGCAGCCGGGTTTGCAGGGCAGCCTCGGCGGCGGCGAGTTCGGCGCGGGAGTTGATGCCCATGCACTCGGCGTAAGGCGCCTCGAAGGCGGCGACCTTGACGCCTTCGGCCTGGGCGATGGCGGCGATGTCGGTGAGGTAGTATTCGCCCTTGGCGTTTTCGGCTTTCACGGCGGCCAGCCAGCGGCGCATGTCCGCGGCTTTGCCGGCCAGCCCGCCGGCGTTGCACAGGGTGAGGCGGCGCTCCTCGGGCGTGGCGTCGGCATATTCGACAATGCGGGAGACGTAGCCATCGCGCATGACCAGGCGGCCGTATTTGCCGGGATCGGGCGGGGTCATGGCCAGGAGCACCAGCCCCGCGTCATCCGCCCGGGCGCGGGCGAGCAGGGCCTGCATGGTGGCGGGCGAGACCAGGGGGTTGTCCGCATAGAAGACCGCGACCAGCCCCTCGCCGAACTGCGCCTCCGCCTGCCTGGCGGCGTGCGCGGTGCCCAGGCGCTCGGCCTGTACCACCACGCCATGCGGCGCGGCCAGGGCTTCCAGCGCCGGCATGTCCGGCCCCACCACGACCACGACGCGGGTGAACACCGATTCCGCCGCTATGGTGAGGTGGCGCAGCATTTCGCGCCCGGCGAGCTTGTGCGCGGCTTTCGGCAGCGTGGATTTCATGCGCGTGCCGAGCCCGGCGGCGATGATGACGGCGGTATTTTCCATGGCGGTTATGCCTGTTTGATGTCGATGAGGCTTTTGCGGATTTTGCGGCTGCGGTTGATTTTGTCCTCGATATAATCAGCGTCGCCCCAGCGGACGGCACGCGCCATCGCCTGCGCGTCCTCGGAGAAGCGGGAGAACATTTCCAGCAGCGCATCCTTGTTGTTGAGGAAGATGTCGCGCCACATCACAGGGTCGGACGCGGCGATGCGGGTGAAGTCGCGAAAGCCGGAGGCGGCGAATTGCAGCACCTCGCCACGGGTCTCGTCGGCCAGATCGTCCGCCGTGCCGCAGATGGTGAAGGCGATGAGATGCGGCAGATGGCTGACGATGGCGATTACGCGGTCATGATGGGCGGCATCCATGCGGGCGGTTTGCGCGCCGAGGATTTTCCACATGGTCTCGATTTTGACGATTGCGGCTTCGGCGGTGCCGGCGGGCGGGGTGAGCAACGACCAGCGGCCCTTGAAGAGATCCGCCAGTCCGGCATCGGGGCCGGAGAACTCCGTACC
>NZ_JABEVC010000025.1 GCF_013044125.1 Acidocella sp.
ATATCAATGCATCTGCCGCGGTGGCGGTTGTGGGGGCGAGCGCGGGCCGGGCTGGGTCGGCGGGTTTTAAGGTCGATGTAAGCCGGGGTGAGCGGTTGGGGCGGGTGTCGTCGGAATGGTTTTCGCGGCCCGACGATGAGCGGTTTCTGTCACTGCCGGAGTTGTATGAGGCGGTGCGCGCCCGGGCCGACCGGGCTGAGGCGCGAACCGTGGAGAGCCGGGCGATTCGGGTTGAAGCTCGGCGGGATGATGGTGACCGGCTGGCGCTCATTGTGCCGGGACAAGAGCGGCCAGTGGCGCCGACCCATTGGAGTTTTGGGCAGCTTTGCGGGCTGGTGGGTGCACCGGCCGGGTATCTGCGCGATCTGCCCGCACCGCTGGCGGGGATCAATCTGCAGCACGGGCTGCTCAATCATCGTGCCGAGCTGGTGAAAACCCTGGAGACCGATGATGGGCGGGTTGAGTTGCGCGCCGTCACCGGGCCGGATTATGGGCGAATCTGGGACCATGAATTGGTCGCGGCGGTGATGCGTATCGCCGGCAACGGCGCCGGAGATACCGCCTGGAAAGTGCCGGGCGTGCTGGATTGGTCGACCATGACCCACAACCCGTATGTGGACGTGACGAAAGAGACGACCACGCTCTATGCCAGCGATCGGGATGTATTTCTGTTCCTGGTCGATGACACGCACCCGATCGAGGCGGGGCGCTTGCCCAATGGTGAACCCGATCTGTATTTTCGGGGGTTCTATTGCTGGAATTCCGAGGTTGGCTCGAAGACTTTGGGTATCGCCTCGTTTTATCTGCGCGCGGTGTGCGCCAATCGGAACATTTGGGGTGCGGAGGATTTCCAGGAGATCAGTATTCGCCACAGCAAATTCGCGACGCAGCGGTTTGCGCATGAGGCAGCACCCGCGCTGCGGCGCTTCGCCAACTCCTCTCCCGCGCCGTTCGTGGCGGGGATCAAGGCGGCACGGGAACAGATTGTCGCGCGCCAGGATGAGGAGCGCGAGAGTTTCCTGCGCAAGCGCGGCTTCAGCAAGGGTGAGACGGCTAAGATCATCGCCGGGGTGCTGGAAGAGGAAGGTCATCCGCCGGAGAGCGTGTTCGATTTCGTGCAGGGCATCACTGCGCTGGCGCGCAGCAAGCCGCACCAGGATGCCCGGCTGGAAATGGAGGGTAAGGCGAAGCACCTGCTCGACCGCGTAGCCTGAGCGTTGATTGGGGTCCTGTTGGATATGTTTTTGGTATGTTTGCCGTGGGCCGGTATGCGGCCCACGGCATTTTTTGTTGCTGGGTCATCAGAGTCAGAGGGCGGCTGAGAATTTCGTGACGGGTTATAGGCTAGGAGAGTGGCTCCGGGCCGCCCGTCATGGAGTTTTTCCCATGGCCAAAACTGTTCAGAAAATCACGCTCAGTGCCTCGCGCGATATCCCATTCGATCGGCTGGTGCTCTCACAATCGAATGTCCGGCGCATAAAGGCCGGCGTTTCCATCGAGGAGCTAGCGGCGGATATCGCGCGGCGCACGCTACTGCAAAGCATCACGGTTCGCCCTGTGCTGGATGAGGCGGGTGCCGAGACCGGCATGTTCGAAATCCCCGCCGGCGGGCGACGCTACCGCGCGCTGGAATTACTGGTGCGGCAAAAGCGCCTTGCCAAGACCGCGCCGATCCCCTGCGTCGTGCGCACCGAAGGCATCGCCGAGGAGGATAGCCTGGCTGAGAATGTGCAGCGCGCGCCGCTGCATCCGCTGGATCAGTTCCGGGCATTTCAGGCCCTGCGCGAGAAGG
Source organism: Acidocella sp. (assembly GCF_013044125.1). Lineage (GTDB taxonomy): Bacteria > Pseudomonadota > Alphaproteobacteria > Acetobacterales > Acetobacteraceae > Acidocella. The sequence continues at coordinate 1,793 of NZ_JABEVC010000025.1, forward strand.
GGCAGAGCGAAGAGGAAATTGCGGCGGTGTTTTTCGTTGCGGTCTCGGTGGTGAAGCAGCGGCTGCGCCTCGCCGCCGTCTCGCCCCGGCTGCTGGAGGTCTATGCCGAGGATGAGATGACCCTCGACCAGCTGATGGCCTTCTCTGTCAGCCCGGACCATGAGCGCCAGGAGCAAGTGTGGGAGGCGATCCAGCGTTCCTACAACAAAGAGCCCTATCAGATCCGCCGGATGCTGACCGAAGGCGCGGTGCGCGCCTCGGACAAGCGGGCGCAATATGCCGGTGAGGACTACATCGCGGCAGGCGGTGCCATCATGCGCGATTTGTTTCAGCAGGATGATGGCGGTTGGTTGCAGGATGCCGGATTGCTGGCGCGCGTGGTGGCGGAGAGACTGGAGCGCGACGCCGATGCGATCCGCGCCGAGGGCTGGAAATGGGTCGAAATGGCACCTGAGTTCCCATACGGTCACAGCTATGGCCTGCGTCGGATTGCCGGCACGCGCCGGCCGCTGACCGAGCAGGAAATCGCCCAGGTCGAGGCGCTGCGGGCCGAGGCTGAGCAACTCGAGGAAGAAGCCGCAGCGGCGGACGAGGTCTCCGATGATGCCGATGCCCGCCTCGCGGAAATCGAAGCCGAGATTGACGCGCTGACCCAGCGCCCGCCGGTGTATGACCCTGCCGAAATTGCCATGGCGGGGGTGTTTGTCAGCATCGATGGCAATGGCGCGCTGCGGGTGGAGCGCGGCTATGTTCGCCCCGAGGACGAACCGCCGGTGCTTGAGGAAGCTGAAGAGGCTGCATTGGCGGGCGAGAGCAGTGGTGTCGCAAATGATGATAGCGATCCCGCCATGCCGGAAAGTCGCATCATCGTTGCCCATGTCGGTGATGCGGCCGAACCGGAGGTGGAGGAGGAAGATGGTATCAAACCCTTGCCTGACCGGCTGCTGACCGAGTTGACGGCCTATCGAACGCTGGCGCTGCGCGAGGCGTTGGGCAACGAGCCAGGCATCGCTTACCTCGCGCTGCTGCACGCGCTGTGCCTGCGGGTGTTCTACCGCTACGGCGCCGAATCCTGCCTGGAGATTGAGGCGAAGAGTGTGATGTTCGGCGCTCAGGCGCCGGGCTTGGCTGACACGCCCTTGGCGGCACGGGTTGATGCACGGCACGAGGCTTGGGCAGCGCAATTGCCCGAAGATAGTGCTGAACTCTGGGATGCCCTTGCCAATCTCGATACGGATAGCCGTGAAGCATTGTTCGCCCATTGCGTGGCGCTGACGCTGAACGCCACGCATGATGTCTATAACCGCCGCCCCCGCGCGCTGGCGCATGCTGGGCGGCTGGTCGAGCTTTTGGTGCTTGATCTGGCCGCTGCGGGCTGGGCGCCGAATGTGGACAATTACCTCGGCAGGGTGACGAAGGCGCGAATTCTTCAAGCCGTGTGCGAGGCCAAGGGCGAGCAAGCCGCGCAACGGCTGGAGGGGTTGAAGAAAGGCGACATGGCCGAAGCCGCCGCGCAAATGCTGGCGGGCACCGGCTGGTTGCCAGAACCGCTGCGCACGAAGGGCGTGGAGACCATGACGATGCAGGCAGATGTTGCGGTAGTGGCCACGCATAGTGCCGTCGCCGCCGATGCCAGCGCGGATGAGATAGACGAGGCGGCTGAGGTAGCCGATCATCCATCTGCCGAAGACCATGAACAGCTCCAGCCCCACGAGATCGCGGCGGAGTGATCCCAGAACCCCGAGGCGGCCACGAGGCCACCTCGGGTCTATCCCTTCACCGCATTAAAACCCGGCTCCGTGCCGGGTTTTGCATTTCTGGAGATAGATCATGTCAGACAATCACAATCCACCATCTGATCAGCAACCGCTTCCTGCGGTTGATCCTTTTATGGCGGCATGGGAACAAAAAGAACGCGCGTATCGCCAGCGCGCGTGTGCCGTGCTCGAGTGCAACAAGAAAGCACTTTTCGGGATTCTGGCGGAACATAGCATTACCACTGTGATCGTGAATTTCGACGGCTATGGCGATAGCGGCCAGATTGAGGACATCACGGCCCAGAGCGGCGATGTTGCTGTTGAATTGCCGGATGAGCGGATCGAGATTTTCAGGCCAGGCTGGGATAGCCCGGACATTGAACGCCAGACCCACACGGTACGCGAGGCCATCGAGGCGCTATCCTATGATTTTCTGGCGCAGACCCATTGCGGCTGGGAGAATAATGATGGCGCCTACGGCGATTTTACCTTCGACGTAATGGAGGGCCGCATCACGCTCGAGTATAATGAGCGCTATACAGCCTCCGAAAACTATTCCCACGAATTTTGAGGAGGCGAAGATGGCGCACCCTTATCATCACGCTTTATCCTCCGCGAAAAAATGGGGTGGGACGGCGGAAGATTTTTTACCGCTTCATTCTTGGTTCGATGAATCGAAGCTCATAACAGCAGACTTCCGGCATCGGGCACTTCGCCATCATGCCGAAGGTATTTTCATGCTGGAGAGATTCTTTGGTCCCGTCATGACGATCTCGACTGGACGGATAATACCTGTGCGCCTGATCGGCGAACAGCATGTCCGAGAAGATCTCGGCCTCATACCGGGGTTCGCGGATTGGATCAAAGCCATCCGGCCCGAACCGTGGATGGGCCGGACCATGGCGCTGCATAGGCTGCTTGATCCTTTTGAAGTCGATGCTGCCTGAGCATCGAGTTTCAACATTCATCTCTCTCAACACAGACCCGGCTTCGTGCCGGGTTTTGCATTTCTGGAGGCCAACATGGCGGATTATTTTTCACCAACGGTGATACCGGAGATCATTCCGAATTCGGATATGACGAAGCTGGAGTTGTTGTTGCTCTCGCAGATGTTCGATGCCGACTCGGATGGCGACGGAACTTATTTCCATTCCTGGCAGGGACCATCGGACCTGATCTTGGTCAATCGCGCCGAACTTACCGCAGCGCTGGATGTGGCCCGCGGCAGCGATAGCCAGGTGCGCAACTATGTAGAGCAAAAACTCAAAAACGGCGCTGCGGATGATACATTCGTTGAACTGGATATGAGCGGGTTGTCGTGGGAAGTGATTCTCCAAGACATCGTGCGGCGCTCAGCCAAATTGCGTTATATCACCGTGATGACGGCGTTCACCTGTTCGAAAATGCGCGCCGATGGTTTTGGCGGCATGGCGTTGTTCATTACCGCCGAGGCCATCAAAGCCTGCTTGACCACGGAGTTTCTGTCGGACTGTCTTGCCTACATCGCCGGGCAGGAGGGCGGGTAGAAGGATGCCCGGGACAATTTACGCAGAACCATGACCAATGCGGATGGGCCGAACCCGGCAGCGGGACGGCCCATTTTGCGTGGGGCGGTGTTCTGCGGGTGCCGAAGGAAGGAATGTCCGCAGCCCCGCGGGGAATTGATGCCACGGGCCACTTGTCGCCCGTGCCAGTGAAACGGCGCCCTCGCACTTCCGATTCGGAAGATAGCGCCTGGGCAGGGCGGAACGATAGGCTGCGCTGTTCGGCAGCTTGATGGGCTGGTGTCCCGGTTGGCGGAAACTCTTTGGTGGTGGAGGAGAAAGCGATGCCCAAGCGTGATTTTACCATGCCTGTGGCTGAACTGGCGCAAATGCTGGCCCGGCAGGCCGAGGCGGTGTGCCGCCATTATCTCCCCGCCGGGCGGCGTGAAGGGCGTTATTGGCTGGTGGGGGATGTTCATAACACGCCGGGGCGGTCCTTGTTTGTGCGGCTCAGTGGCGGCGGCACGGGCAAGGGGGCCGCCGGGCGTTGGCAGGACGCCGCCGAGGGCACGCATGGCGATTTGCTGGATTTGATCCGGGAAAACTGCGGTCTGACCGAGTTCCGGGACGTGGCCGAGGAGGCGCGGCGGTTTCTCGGGCTGGCTGGCAGCGACAGCGCTCCAGCCGCTGTCAGCATTGATCCCGCACCAAATAATTCAGACGATACTGAGGACATGGCAGCCCAGGTTCAACGCTCCGCCCGGCGGCTGTTCGCCAAGGCTCAATCGCTGCCTGGAACGCTTGGCGATGCCTATTTGCGTCGTCGCGGTATTACCTCGGCGGCGCTTACGCGCATTGGCGCATTACGTTTCCATTCGCGCTGTTTCTACCGCGTGACTCCCGATGCACAGCCAGAACTCTGGCCAGCACTGATCGCGGCGGTGACCGACCTCGCGGGCATGATCACCGGTGTGCACCGCACCTGGCTCGATCCTGGCGGCTTTGATCGCATTCGGCTGGGCAAGGCACCGTTTGAGACACCACGGCGTGCACTGGGCCATCTGCTCGGCCATGCCGTCCGGTTCGGTCTGGCGAATGGTCTTGATGTGCTCGTCGCCGGGGAGGGCATCGAGACCATGCTGTCGCTGCGCTGCGTGTTGCCTGCGATGCCGATGGCAGCATCACTCTCGGCAGGGCATTTGGCCGCCCTGCTGCTGCCTGCTGGATTGCGGCGGCTCTACATTGCCCGCGATGCTGATTCAGCCGGTGATCGCGCCGTGGCAAGCCTGACCGAACGCGCAATTGCCGCAGGGATCGAGGCGCTGGTCCTTTCGCCCCGCCTGGGCGATTTCAACGATGATCTCCGCGAACTTGGCATTGCCGAATTACGAGCGAATTTGCGCGGCCAGATCGCGCCGGAGGATGTCGCGCGCTTTATGATTTACGGCTGAAATTTGACGCTGCGGAAACGCTGATTGCTGCTTGTTGACGCCGGTATCGTATTTGCAGCCAGGGCACGCTTGTGTGCCGGGCGGCCGCGCCGCCGGCCTTCCGAGAGGGCGCTCTGTGCCGTGGGCGGCGGCGGCCCGCAATGGCGGCGGGGCCGCTATTTTCCGCCGCCCCGGGGAATGGTCAGCAACACTTATCATACCGAGTGACACCGGGGCTTTGCATCGCGAAGCAAAATAGCGGCCCCGCCGCCATCCTCCGCTTACGCTCCGGCCTCACCGGTGCGGGCCGCCGCCGCCCACGGCCTGGATCGCCATGGAAGGCCGCGATGGGCGCGGGCTTCCGGCAAACAGGAGCATCCCATGACCCGCGAACACGACGATACCGGCTATGAGCCACCGCACGCCGCTTCCCCCACCGCGCATATTCTCAGCGAACTGCAACTCTATGGCTACCATCCTGGCCAGGACGAGCCCGACCCGCGGCCATTGCCCGAAGCGCCGCTGATTGCAGGCGCCGTCGCGGATATCTTCGATGCTTTCGCTGCCACCCTGACCGACACGCGGCTGGAGCCCGACCTTGAGGAACTGCTGTGGGCGACGGTCAATCTCTTCCATCGCGCCGTAGGGCGGATCGAGCGGGCGCTGGACGATAATGAGCAGGCGCAAAAACGCAGCCAGAAGGAGCAGGATGGCTCCGAAATACGCTCGGTCGAGCTCGAACGCCTGACGGCGGAGGGGCAGACATTGCTGGAACGGCGCGACTGCTTGGAATTCTTCCGTGACCAGGCCGCCGAGCAATTCGAGCGCCAAACACGTTCAGCCTGGCGCCCGCGCTCCGGCTCGATGGTCAATCACCGGGCGTTGACGGCGGCACTCATCGACAGCCGCGACTTTATCGCCGCCAAGCGCCGGGCCGAGACCGAGCCGCTACTGCCCTCCGGCCCTAAAATCGCCTTCACCGGCGGGATGGAGTTCAACGATCACATCCTGATCTGGGACAAGCTCGACAAAGTGCACGCCAAGCACCCGGACATGGTGCTGCTGCATGGCGGTAGCCCAAAGGGCGCTGAGCGCATCGCCGCTGCCTGGGCCGATGCGCGCAAGGTGACGCAGATTGCCTACAAGCCCGACTGGGTACGGCATGCTAACGCTACTTTGGCATATTTTTATTAGCGTTTTTTGTCAGGGGCGTGTCACAGTGCGGGCATCGTCGAGGTGGAGGCTGTGCCAAGAGATTGAGGATCGCG
>NZ_JABEVC010000185.1 GCF_013044125.1 Acidocella sp.
CCATAGCCCCGCCACCGGGTGACGCCGCCCGCCCGATGCCGCCACAGCGGCCAATTGCCCGCCGCACACCCCGTGGCCCAGGCGGATCAACAGGTCAGGCGGCAAAAAAGGTGTGTCGGTGGGGGCGCTGAGCAGCCAGGGCAGGCCGAGGCCGTGCGCCCAGTCCAGCCCTGCCAGCAACCCGGCCAGGGGGCCGGCGTCCTCCAGCCCGTCGGGCAGCACGGGCAGAGCGAGATCGGCAAAGCGCGCCGGGTCGCCATTGGCGTTGAGCGCCAGGGCGCTAACCTGCGGGCGCAGCACCGCGGCCAGCCGGGTCAACATATCCTGCCCGCCGAGGCTCTGGCGCCCCTTGTCGCCGCCGCCCATGCGCAGCGCGCGCCCGCCTGCGAGAATCACGCCCCCGGCGGCGGGTGGCGAGGTAAGGAACGGGTTCATGCGAAAAATGACGAAAACGGGTCCGCCGGGTAGAAATCCACCAGCTCACCGGCTTGCAGGCTGCCAACCGTCTCGTCGCGCACGACCCAGCCGTTGATGTGCAGCATGGGCTGAACTCGAAACGATTCCTGTCCTGCCAGAATGGTGGCGGCGGCCGCGCCATCGGCCCCGATCGACAAATGCGCCTTCAGGAAGATACGCAACCCCGGCCTGGCCTGGTGGGTTGCAGCCAGGCGCACCCGCAGCGGCGGCTCGGGCGGCAGGCCCCACGCGGCGCGTAACAGCGGGGTGATGAAAAAACGGAAGCCCACGGCGGCGGAGGCAGGGTTGCCCGGCAGGCCGAAGAAGGGAATCTGGTTCGCCAGCATCGCGAACAGCACGGGCTTGCCCGGCCTGATGGCGACGCGGTGGAACAGGATCTCGGCGTTCAGTGCCGCCAGCGCGGCTGGCACAAAGTCAAACTCACCCTTCGAGACCGCCCCGGTGGAGACGATGATCTGCCCCGGCCGCGCCTGCGCGATGATACCCTCCAGCGCCGTGGTGAAGGCCGCCTGCGTATCGGGGATGATGCCGCCGTATTCCACCCGCGCCCCGGCCTCGCGCAGCGCGGCAACCAGATAGGGCGAGTTGGAATTATAGATCACCGCCTCGCCCGGCGTGGTGTTGGCCTGCCCGGCGGGGGCGTCGCGGATTTCATTGCCGGTCGCCAGTACGCTCACATACGGGCGCTGGCGTACCGGCACCGAGCCCACCCCCAGCGCCGCCAGCGCCATCAGGTGGCGCGAGGTCAGGCGGGTGGCGTCTCCGGTTAATGTATCCCTTGGCAGAAAATCCTCGCCCTTGCCGCGGATATTGGCGCCCGGCGCGGGGGCGCTGGTGAGTGTGATGGCGGTGACCGCGCCATCGGCATTGCGGGCCACCGCCACGTCCTCGATGGGATACACCGCCTCGGCCTCCGCCGGGAGCATGGCGCCGGTCATGATCTGTACCGCATGGCCGGCGGCCAGCAGGCTCAGTTGATCGCCCGCCGCCGTTACCTCGGCAACCGGGAGAACCACCGGCGCCTCCGGCGATGCGCGTTGGCAATCCGCCAGGCGCACGGCAAAACCGTCCATGGCTGAATTGTCGAACGAGGGCACCGCGAACTCCGCGCGGATTTCGCCCGCAGTGGTTCGCCCGAGGGCCTCGGCCAGCGGGGCTGTCTCGGCCGGGAGGCGTGGCGCCCGGCTGTGGAGCAGAGCGAGGGCCTGGGCGTAGGAGATCATGTTTGTTTCCGTTGATGGATGGCGTTAGGAAAGATTTGGCACGGGAGGACAGGCGATACTAGACAAGCTGGAATACCTGATTGCTTTGGCCCGTGAGCAGAATTTCGGCCGTGCGGCGGAGGCATGCTGCGTCACGCAGCCAAGCTTCTCCGCCGCCATCCGGGCGCTTGAGGAAAAAATGGGCGTGCCGCTGGTTATCCGCCGCTCGCGCTTCCAGGGATTCACCCCGGAGGGGGAGCGGGTGCTGGAATGGGCACGGCGGATCACCGGCGATGTTCACGCCATGCGCGACGATGTGAACAGCCTGAAGCGCGGGCTGAACGGGCTGCTGCGCATTGCTGCCATTCCCACGGCGCTTGCCACCATCGCGGAGCTCACCACGCCGTATCGCGCGCGCCACCCGCTGGTGCGCTTCTCGGTTCTCTCCTGCACCTCATCGGAGGTTTTGCAGCGCCTGCACAACCAGGAGATCGAGGCGGGGATCACCTATCTAGACAATGAGCCGGTCGGCAAGGCCCGCAGTGTTCCGCTTTATGAGGAGCGCTACATGCTGCTCACCTCAGCCCAGGCCCCGCTGGGCGAGCGCGCGCGCGTCACCTGGGCGGAGATCGGAAAAATCCCGCTGTGCCTGCTTACGCCGGACATGCAAAACCGCCGCATCATCAACCGCCTGCTCAACAATGCCGGGCAGATTGTGGAGCCGACCCTGGAGTCCAACTCCATCGTCGTGCTGGTCTCGCATGTGCAGACCGGACGCTGGGCCTGCGTGATGCCGGAAAAACTCGCGGAGGTTTTTGGGCTGACCGCGAAGCTGCGGGCCATCCCGATCGTGGAGCCAGAGGAGGTGCGCAAAGTGGGGCTGGTGGTGCTCGACCGCGACCCACTCTCGCCGCTGACCGCCGCCTTGATCGCCGAAGCCAGCCGGTTGCGCCGGGTATGATAGGTTTATCCTATCGCGTAACGGAAATTCGATATTGTTTTCTGGGGCAAACGGCACCAGACATAGCATAGGAAACGCCGAAGAAGGATCAGGTTTCATATGCCGCATCTCTGGGATTCGCTTGCCGCTGCAGACATCATAACCGCGCACGAGGCCCTTGAAGGTCCTATGCTGCCTATTTTGCACGCCATGCAGGAATATTTCGGCTGCATCCCGGAAGAAGCCATCCGCCTGATCGCCGCGCGCCTAAATCTCACCCGCGCCGAGGTTCATGGCGTCGTTTCGTTCTATCACGATTTTCGCCGTGCGCCCGCCGGGCGCCATGTGCTGAAGCTCTGCCGGGCGGAGGCCTGCCAGTCCATGGGCAGCGAGGCCAACGCCGCCCACCTGCTGCACCGCCTGGGCCTGGGCTGGGGCGAGACCACGCCGGACGGCCGGCTGACGGTGGAGGCGGTGTATTGCCTGGGCCTTTGCGCCTGCGCGCCGAATGCGATGCTCGACGGTGAGGTGCATGGCCGCTTGGATGCCGGGGCGTTGGAATCTCTCGCGATGGAGGTGCTGTGATGCGCGTATTCATTCCCCGTGACGCCGCGGCGCTCGCGGTGGGGGCTGACCGTGTGGCGGCGGCCATTCTCTCGGAAGCACAGGCGCGCGGGGTCGCGCTGGAGATTATCCGCACCGGCTCGCGCGGCATGTTCTGGTTGGAGCCGCTGGTGGAGGTGGAAACACCCGCGGGCCGCATGGGCTACGGGGCGGTTGGCGTGCGCGATGTGCCGGGGCTGTTCGACGCGGATTTTCCGAACGGCGGGTGGCATGAAAAATCGACAGGCCTGGTCGAGAAAATTCCGTTTTTCGCGAAACAGGACCGGCTCACCTTCGCCCGCTGCGGGGTGATCGATCCGCTGGACCTGGACGCATACCGCGCCCTTGGCGGCTATGATGGTTTGGCACGCGCGCTGCAACTGGGGGCGGCGCAAACGGTCGCGGAGGTGAAAGCCTCCGGCCTGCGCGGGCGCGGCGGCGCGGGTTTTCCCACGGGGATAAAATGGGAGACCGTGCGCACCGCCGTGGCGGCGCAAAAATATGTCGTCTGCAACGCCGATGAAGGCGATTCCGGCACGTTTGCCGACCGGATGCTGATGGAGGGCGATCCGTTCACGCTCATCGAGGGGATGACAATCGCCGCCATCGCCGTGGGGGCGGCGCGGGGTTATATTTATGTCCGCTCCGAATATCCGCACGCCATCCGCACCATGAACGGCGCCATCGCCATCGCGCGCCGGGCGGGGCTTCTGGGCCGCGCGGTGATGGGCTCGGCGCATGATTTCGAGCTGGAAGTCCGCACGGGGGCGGGGGCTTATGTGTGCGGCGAGGAGACGGCGCTGCTGGAAAGCCTGGAGGGCAAGCGCGGGCAGGTGCGCGCCAAGCCGCCGATTCCGGCACTGGTGGGCTTGTTCGGCAAGCCGACGGTGGTGAATAATCTCGTCTCCTTCGCCACCATTCCCTTTATTCTGGAAAAAGGCGCTGCCGCCTACGCTGATTACGGCATGGGCCGCTCGCGCGGTACGATGCCGGTGCAGATCGCCGGGAATGTGAAACATGGCGGGCTGTTCGAGGTTGCGTTTGGCATCACGCTTGGCGAGCTGGTCAACGAGATCGGCGGCGGCAGCGCCACCGGACGGCCGGTGCGCGCGGTGCAGGCGGGTGGGCCTTTGGGCGCCTATTTCCCGCCGGCGCTGTTTGACACACCCTATGACTACGAAGCCTTCGCCGCGCGCGACGGGCTGATTGGCCATGGCGGGCTGGTGGTGTTCGACGACCATGTGGACATGGCGAAAATGGCCCGCTTCGCAATGGCATTCTGCGCGCATGAATCCTGCGGCAAATGCACGCCCTGCCGCGTCGGCTCAACGCGCGGCGTGGAGGTGCTCGACAAGATCGTGGCGGGTGACGATGCCGAGGAAAACATCGCCTTGGTCAAAGACCTTTGCGAGACCATGAAGTTCGGCTCGCTCTGCGCTCTGGGCGGGTTCACCCCCTATCCGGTATTGAGCGCGCTGCACCATTTCCCTGAAGATTTTGCGCCCGCGGCCATTCCCGCCGCCGCGCAATAGGAGCTGATCAATGGGCCTGATTCACGAAATAGACTACGGCACAAAACCCGGCACGGCGACACGGCTGGTGCATGTCAACATCGATGGCCAGAGCATCGCGGTGCCGGAAGGCACATCGGTGATGCGCGCGGCGATGGAGCTGGGCACGCAGATACCCAAGCTTTGCGCCACCGACATGCTGGACAGTTTCGGCTCCTGCCGCCTGTGCCTTGTAGAAATTGAAGGCCGCGCGGGCACGCCCGCCTCCTGCACGACGCCGGTGGCCGAGGGCATGGTGGTGCATACGCAAAACGCCAAACTGGCCAAGCTGCGCCGCGGCGTGATGGAACTCTACATCTCCGATCATCCGCTCGATTGCCTGACCTGTTCGGCCAATGGTGATTGCGAATTGCAGGACATGGCCGGGGCGGTGGGCCTGCGCGAGGTGCGCTACGGCTATGATGGTGAAAACCATCTCGATTCCGTCAAAGACGTTTCAAACCCGTATTTCCAGTTCGACCCCGCCAAATGCATCGTCTGTTCGCGCTGCGTGCGGGCCTGCGAGGAGGTGCAGGGAACCTTCGCCCTGACCATCGAAGGCTCCGGCTTCAGCTCCAAGGTTTCGCCCGGCATCGGGGAGAGCTTCTTTGATTCCGAATGTGTTTCCTGTGGCGCCTGCGTGCAGGCCTGCCCGACCGCGACGCTGATGGAAAAATCAGTCATCGAAATTGGTCAGCCGGAACATTCGCAAGTTACCACCTGCGCCTATTGCGGTGTCGGCTGCACCTTCAAGGCCGAGATGCGCGGCGAGGAGGTGGTGCGCATGGTGCCCTACAAGGACGGCAAGGCCAACCACGGTCATTCCTGCGTGAAGGGCCGCTTCGCCTGGGGCTACGCCACCCATAAGGACCGCATCACCAAGCCGATGATCCGCGCCAGAATCACCGATCCCTGGCGCGAAGTTAGCTGGGATGAGGCGATCGCGCACACGGCGGCTGAATTCAAACGCATCCAGGCTAAATATGGCAGGGATTCGATCGGCGGCATCACCTCCTCGCGCTGCACGAACGAGGAGACCTTCCTGGTGCAGAAACTTGTCCGCGCCGGATTTGGCAACAACAATGTGGACACCTGCGCGCGCGTCTGCCATTCACCCACCGGCTATGGGCTGAAAAGCACATTTGGCACTTCCGCCGGCACGCAGGATTTTGACAGCGTGGATCAGGCGGATGTGATTCTGGTGATCGGCGCCAACCCGACTGATGGGCATCCGGTCTTTGCGTCGCGCATGAAAAAGCGCCTGCGCGAAGGTGCGAAGTTGATCGTGGTGGACCCGCGCCGGATTGATCTGGTGCGTACGCCGCATGTAAAGGCTGATTATCATCTGCCGCTGCGCCCGGGCACCAATGTCGCGGTGATCAACGCGCTGGCGCATGTGATTGTCACCGAGGGGCTGGTGGATGAAGCCTTTGTGCGCGAGCGTTGCGACATAGCTGATTTCGCAGAATGGGCGGCGTTTATCGCTGAGGAACAAAACAGCCCCGAGGCGGTTTCCGCGCTCTCCGGCGTGCCCGCGGATTTGATCCGCAAGGCGGCGCGGCTGTATGCGGCCGGCGGCAACGGCGCGATTTACTACGGCCTGGGCGTGACCGAGCACAGCCAGGGCTCGACCACCGTAATCGCCATCGCCAACCTTGCCATGGCCACCGGCAATATCGGCCGGCCGGGCGTGGGGGTTAATCCGCTACGAGGCCAGAACAATGTGCAGGGCAGTTGCGATATGGGAAGCTTCCCGCACGAATTTTCCGGCTACCGTCATGTATCGGACGATGCAACGCGCCAGATGTTCGAGGCTGTCTGGAACGTGCCGCTGAGCGGCGAGCCGGGCCTGCGGATTCCCAATATGCTGGATGCCGCTGTGTCAGGCACGTTCATGGGGCTCTATATTCAGGGCGAGGACATTGTACAGTCCGACCCGGACACAAAACACATCACCGCCGGGCTCGCCGCGATGGAGTGCGTGGTGGTGCAGGATTTGTTCCTGAATGAGACTGCGAATTTTGCGCATGTGTTCCTCCCCGGTTCCACATTTTTGGAAAAAGATGGCACCTTCACCAACGCCGAGCGCCGCATCCAGCGGGTGCGTAAGGTCATGGCGCCAAAAAATGGTTATGGAGACTGGGAGGTGACGCAGCTTCTGGCCAATGCGCTGGGGATGCAGATGAACTACACGCATCCATCTGAGATCATGGATGAGATCGCGCGGCTGACGCCGACGTTTTCTGGCGTGTCCTACGCGGCGCTGGACCGGATGGGTTCCATTCAATGGCCATGCAATGAGCAGATGCCTGAGGGAACGCCGACTATGCATGTCGGGCATTTTGTGATCGGTAAGGGCAAGTTCATTATCACCGATTATGTTGCGACCGATGAGCGCACCGGGCCGCGCTTCCCGCTGCTGCTCACCACGGGGCGGATTCTCTCGCAATATAACGTCGGCGCCCAGACCCGGCGGACGGAAAACAAGCTGTGGCATGAAGAGGATCTCCTCGAAATTCATCCCCATGATGCGGAGAATCGCGGCATTAAGGATGGCGATTGGGTGAAGCTCGCAAGCCGTGCGGGTGAGACGGCGTTGCGCGCGAAGATCACTGACCGCATGGCGCTGGGTGTGGTGTATACCACTTTTCACCATCCGGAGACGCAAGCCAATGTTATCACCACGGATTTTTCTGACTGGGCAACGAACTGTCCGGAATATAAGGTGACGGCGGTGCAGATATCCCCCTCGAACGGCCCGACGGATTGGCAGACGAAATATCAGCATTTGAGCGATCAGGCGCGGCGCATCGCCGTGGCGGGGGCGGCTGAATGATTCCAGTGCCGCCGCCCGTTGTGCGCGTGGGGGCGGCCGCGTGGCGCGGGGGCCAACACAAAAACATGTCGCGGGCATTGCCGGAGGAGGTGGCCGTCGCAATCACCTATGATCGTTCGACGTTCGCGGTGATGATGGCGAGTCCGGTTGATTTGGAAGATTTTTCGATAGGGTTTTCATTGTCAGAGGGTATAATCAGTGATGTTAATGATATAACTGAATTTGAAACGGTTGTGGTGGAGGACGGCATCGAGTGCCGGATGACACTGGCGCCCGTGATGCGCGAGGCGCTGGGTGCGCGGCGCAGGCATATTGCCGGGCCGTTAGGTTGCGGCCTGTGCGGGCTGGACAGCTTGGCAGAAGCCGCGCGTGCTTCACCAAAAGTACAGGCTGGCGCTATAATGCAAGCGGCTGCTCTTGCCGATGCGGTGGCCCGTATGGCGCGCCTGCAGGTATTGAACAACGAAACGCGCGCCGTGCATGCCGCGGCTTTTTTCAACCCGGCGCGCAATGACTTGCTGCTGCGCGAGGACGTCGGGCGCCACAATGCATTGGATAAACTCATTGGCGCGGTAGCGCGGCGTGGCGACCAACCCGGCGTGGGCGCGGTTGTGCTCACCAGCCGGGTATCCCTCGACCTCATCCAGAAAACAGCAGCATTTGGTGCTGGAATACTGGTGGCTATTTCCGTGCCGACGGCCCGCGCGGTTCGCGCGGCGGCGGAAGCCGGGATAACACTTGCCGCCGTGGCGCGCGATGATGGGTTTGAGGTATTTACTCATCCGGGCCGGATCATTTTTGGAGCACAAAGCGATGTCGCCTGAGAAACTCGTATATATGGCCAATCAGATTGCAAAATTCTTTGTTCATAAGAACGATGATGAGGCCATTGCCGGCATTGCCGAGCATATTAAAAGTTTTTGGGAAAAACGGATGTTGACGGAGATTTATGCCTATCTCGATGCAGATGGCACGGGGCTTGATGACCGCGCCAAGAAGGCGTTGCAACGGTTGAGAGATGCTTCGCCTTTATCTGTCACCTGATTTTAAGACATCTAATTTCTGATGTCTCAGAAACATTGATCTCAGATGCGGCTCAGCTCGATGAAGTAGATTGTTGCCCGGTTTTCTGGGATTACGATGAGCGGGTTGCCCTGATTTTGAAAAAAAGCCGAATCATTGGCGTGCAGCCTTGCTGAGTGGGCGCCATCGTCAATGTGAAGCGCACTGGTGCAGGACAATACTACGGTCACTTCAGCTTGCAGTTGCCACTTTATGGGTGCGTCTGCTTCCAGTCTTATCACCTGGTGTGTAAACCGGTTCCGCCTTGTCATGACATTCAGGTCGATGATGGGGCCTTCGAACAATTTTGCAAAGACCGGGATATCCGCCGCAAATCTACAGGGAGCGGATGCTGGTAGAATTCTGACCGGAGGCGCCGCGGCGATTGAAAGATCTAAGCCGTTTCCTACAAGAACGGCGAGAGTGCGATCAATCCCAGGAAACTCTGAAAACCAGCCATCTGAGCCGACCTGCGCCATACTGATCCGCCAGTCAAAATCATCCGTCGTAGCGCCAGATGGCGAGACCGCGATCTCGGTTGTGGTGCCGGCCCCGTTTTTCCAGGGCATTTGGCGGTAGCCGGCACTTTCGATAATCAACATTCAGAGGATCAGCCTAAAATTCCGGGTAGGTCGAGGCTGAACTGCCGCGCACAATCCTTCGCGATTTCGTAACCCGCGTCAGCATGGCGCATCACACCCGTTGCTGGATCGTTCCACAGAACGTTGCTAATACGTTTCGCGGCTTCCGGCGTACCGTCGGCGCAGATGACCATGCCGGAATGTTGCGAAAAGCCCATGCCAACGCCGCCGCCATGATGTAATGAAACCCAGGTTGCGCCGGAGGCGCAGTTAAGCAGTGCGTTCAATAAAGGCCAGTCTGAAACTGCATCTGATCCATCCATCATTGCCTCTGTCTCCCGGTTTGGCGAGGCGACGGAGCCGGAGTCCAGATGGTCGCGGCCGATAACGACGGGTGCCGAGAGCTCGCCTCTGGCGACCATCTCGTTGAAGGCCAGGCCAAGACGGTGCCGGTCACCCAGGCCAACCCAGCAGATACGCGCCGGCAACCCTTGGAAGGCTATGCGCTCGCGCGCCATGTCAAGCCAGTTGTGAAGATGTTTGTCGTGCGGCAGAAGTTCTTTTACTTTCGCATCGGTCTTGTGGATGTCCTCAGGATTCCCCGACAACGCCGCCCAGCGGAACGGGCCGATGCCGCGGCAGAATAGCGGGCGGATGTAGGCTGGCACGAAGCCTGGGAAATCGAAGGCATTTTCAACACCCTCCTCTTTAGCCACCTGCCGGATGTTGTTGCCGTAATCGAAGGTAGGAACACCCATTTTTGAAAATGTGAGCATGTCGCGTACATGCCCGGCCATGGAGGCGCGAGCCGCTGCCTCTACGGCCTTTGGGTTGGTTTCGCGGCGCTCGGCCCATTCAGCGACGGTCCAGCCCTTGGGTAGATAACCGTTGATGGGATCATGCGCGGAAGTCTGGTCGGTGAGGGCGTCCGGGCGGATGCCACGGCGCAGCAATTCCGGCAGAACTTCGGCAATGTTGCCAAGCAGCCCGACGGAAATCGGTTTCTTCTCCCCAACGGAACGATTGATGATTTCCAGAGCCTCGTCCAGCGTGTCGGCGCGGACATCGACATAACGGGTCTTCAGACGCATTTCGATGCGGCTTGCCTGACATTCCACGGCCAGGCAGCTTGCCCCGGCCATGGTGGCGGCCAGCGGTTGCGCGCCGCCCATTCCGCCGAGCCCCGCGGTAAGAATCCATTTTCCAGCGAGATCGCCGTTGTAATGCTGACGTCCCATTTCAACGAAGGTCTCGTAGGTGCCTTGCACAATCCCTTGCGTGCCGATGTAGATCCAGGAGCCCGCGGTCATCTGACCGTACATCATTAGCCCCTTGCGGTCGAGCTCATGGAAATACTTCCACGTCGCCCAATGCGGAACCAGATTTGAATTTGCAAGCAAAACACGCGGTGCATTCTCATGTGTGCGAAACACGCCAACCGGCTTGCCGGATTGGATAAGAAGTGTCTGGTCTCCTTCCAGCCGCCGCAATGTCTCGACGATTTTATCGTACGAATTCCAGTCGCGCGCGGCGCGGCCGATACCGCCGTAGACAACCAGCTCTTCCGGGCGCTCGGCGACCATGGGATCAAGATTGTTCATAAGCATGCGCAAGGGGGCTTCAGTCTGCCATGATTTTGCCGAAAGCTTATTGCCGTGAGGGGCATGGATGATACGAGCATTGTCCAGACGGTTCATGGGATAAAACTCTCCAGAATGGTTTTTAAAATTTGCAGGATAGGGGCGTTTGGATTGAAAGAGGACGGCCAGTTTTCCGGTGCTGGCGAACCTGGTTCTTCCATATAGCCGCGGCAGGCGAGCTCCATTTGCAGGGCGTTGACACCCTCCTCCGGGTCGCCGTAATGGCGTGTGATATAGCCGCCCTTGAAGCGGCCGTTCACCACATGGCTGAAACGCGGATCAGCACCGCAGATGGCGGCAACGCGGTCGGTGATTGCTGCGTCACAGGACTTGTCATCATTGGTTCCGATGTTAAAATTTGGCAGAACACCTTGGAAAAGCCTCTGGATTTCACTGCGAATTGAATGGCAATCATACAACACGATGGCATGATGCAGGCGGCGAAGCCGGGCGATTTCCGCGGCAACAGTTTCGTGATACGGGTCAAAATACTTAACCCGGCGCAGTAAAATTTCCGCCTCGGCGGGCGCCATCTCGGGAAGATACAAAGGCTCGCCATCAAAAGTTTCAGTGGGGCACAGCGCCGTTGTTGCCTGCCCGGGGTAGAGCGATGCCCCTGACGGATCACGGTTCACATCGATGACCGTGCGTGAAATGCGGGTACGGATCACCGTTGCATCCAACGATTCAGCAAACGCATAAAGCTCGGGTAGCCACCAGTCAGCATCCTTGCGTGCCAGCCAGGGAGAAACCAGGGAAGGTAGCATCGATTCCGGAATTTCCGTGCCCGCGTGCGGAATGCTGAGAATCAGCGGCGCTGATCCCTGCCGGATGCTGACAATGCTCATGCGACACCTGGCAGGTTTTGCACCGGCAGCGCAGCATTTTTCAGTAGGGTGACGGCGGCTTCTATGTCCGGTGCGAAATAACGATCGTCATCCAAAGTGGGTACTTTTTCTCGTAGCACGGCACGGGCAGACTCCAGAATGTTGCTCGATGACATCGGATGAAAATCGCAGCCCTGAACGGATGCCAGAAGTTCGATGGCGATGATGCCGCGCAGATTGTCCGTCATAGCCATCAACCGGCGCGCGCCGTGTGCGGCCATGGAGACGTGATCTTCCTGGTTGGCCGAAGTCGGGATGCTGTCAACCGAGGCGGGGAAGGCCCGGCTCTTGTTCTCGGAAACTAAAGCTGCTGCTGTCACCTGCGGGATCATGAAGCCTGAATTCAGGCCGGGCTTTGGCGCCAGAAACGCGGGCAGGCCGGAGAGGGCAGGGTCCACCAGCATTGCCAACCGGCGCTCGGCGAGTGAGCCGATTTCGCAGACCGCCATCGCGATCATATCCGCTGCGAAGGCGACCGGTTCGGCGTGGAAATTACCACCTGAGAGCGCCTCGGCAGGCTCGGTGAAGATCAACGGATTGTCGGTGACACCATTGGCCTCTGTTTCCAGGGTCGCGGCAGTCTGTCGCAAAATATCAAGCACAGCGCCCATGACTTGCGGTTGGCAACGCAGGCAATATGGATCCTGCACGCGGGCATCGCCGATGACGTGTGAAGCGCGGATGGCGCTGCCCGCCATCAGGTTGCGCAACGCATCCGCAACCTCAGCCTGACCCTTATGGCGGCGCAGCGCATGAATGCGCGGGTCGAACGGTGCGTCGGAGCCTTTGGCTGCGTCAGTCGAGAGCGCGCCGGTGATGAGTGCTGCGCGGAACAGTGCTTCGGCCTCGAACAATCCGGCCAGAGCGTAGGAGGTGGAGAATTGCGTGCCGTTGAGCAGCGCCAATCCTTCCTTTGGGCCGAGTACAAGCGGCGCCAGCCCGGCGCGCGCCAGACCTTCAGATGCGGAAAAGCGTTCTCCCGACAGGAAAACTTCACCATGGCCGATCATCGCGGCGGTCATATGCGCTAATGGGGCGAGGTCTCCGGATGCGCCGACGGAGCCTTGCGCCGGCACGACCGGTATCAGGTTTTTGGCAAGCATCTGCTCTAGCATCATGACTGTTTGCGGGCGCACACCTGAGGCACCTTGCGAGAGCGATCCCATTTTCAGCGCCATCATCAGACGCACCACGGCAATGGGCATCGGTTCGCCAACGCCGGCCGCATGGGAAAGAACAAGGTTTCGCTGCAATGTTTCAAGATCAGCCGCAGCAATTCGCACGCTGGCGAGTTTTCCAAAGCCGGTGTTGATGCCGTAAACCGGCTCACCGGCAGCGACGATTTGTGCCACGGCGCCGGCGGCGCGCTCAATGGCGGGGAGGGCGGATGGCGCGAGGCTGACAGGCTCGCCGTTATATATGTCTCGCCATTGTGCGAGGCTGACATTGCCGGGAATAAGATTCATGCGTGGCTCCAGATGCGGCGATAAAGGGGGTTGAAACCGATATTGTAGACAAGCTCAGCTGGGTCTTTGATGTCCCAGATGGCGAGATGGCATTTTTTACCGGGCGTGAGGGTGCCGACATCCAGCCGGCCCAGCGCGGTGGCGGCGTTGCGGGTAACCCCGAGCAGGCACTCCTCCACGGTGAGGCGAAACTGAGTTGCAGCCATGTTCATAGCCAGCAACAGCGAGTTTAACGGCGACGTGCCTGGGTTGAGATCCGTGGACACCGCGATTTTTACGCCATGCGTCCGCAGCGCGGCGATGGGCGGCATCATGGTTTCCCGCAAGGAGTAGAAGGCGCCGGGAAGCAGCACGGCAACTGTGCCCGCGGCGGCCATCGCGGCGGCACCGGCATCGTCTGTGTATTCCAGATGGTCTGCGCTAAGGGCGCCAAAACTAGCCGCGAGCGCCGCGCCGTGCAGGTTGGAGAGTTGGTCCGCATGCAGTTTCACCCGCAGCCCATGTGCGGCGGCGGCAGTGAAGACACGGGCGATCTCGCCGGGCGAGAAGGCAATTTCCTCGCAAAATCCATCGACAGCATCAGCTAAATTTTGTTCTGATATTTTCGGGATGAGTGTATTGCAGAGCAGATCGAGATACCCGGCGCGATTATTGGAAAATTCCGGCGGGAGGCTGTGGGCGCCAAGAAAACTAGCCGAAATATCAATGTCCGCGACCTCGCGTAGTGCGGCAATTACGCGCAGAAGCTTTATCTCCGATTCCGCCGACAGCCCATAACCGGATTTGATTTCAACCGTGGTGACACCCTCTGCGATCAACGCGTTTAGCCGCACGAGGCTGGTGGCGCGCAGATCGGCATCGCTCGCCGCGCGTGTTGCCTGCACGGTGGCGGCGATGCCGCCGCCGGCGCGGGAGATATCCTCATAGCTGGCGCCCTTCAGCCGTGCCGCGAATTCTCCAGCGCGGTTGCCGGAAAATACCAGATGCGTGTGGCAATCTATCAGCCCCGGCGTGATCCAGCGCCCGCCGCAATCGGTTGTTTGGGCGGCATCGAAAGCGCGGACCGGGCCGGCATATATAATATGGCCTGCTCGTTCGGCGACCACGCCATCTTCCACACGACCAAGGCCGGGCAGGGCGGGGTCCATGGTGGCGAGGCGGGCGTTGGTGAAAATATGGTCTGCTTGCATGAAATAACCCTTGGCCGGGCTGATTAAGTTGTATATACAATAGGGGCATCTGAGGGAGTTGTCCAGTGGTTCGTGATTTATTTTTCAGGCATGCGTTGTTACCCGGCGGATGGGCGGAAAATGTGCGGCTCGGCATAAGGGCTGGCATCATCTCGGGTGTTGAGAAAGATGCGCCGCCGCATGGTGAAGTCGGGGGCATCGCGCTGCCCGGTATGCCGAATCTACATAGCCATAGTTTTCAGCGCGCATTGGCGGGGCTTACCGAGCATAGAGGCGAAGGCCGGGAGAATTTCTGGACATGGCGCGATCTGATGTATCGCTTCGCGGTGAGGATGGACCCGGAAGACATCGAGGCGGTGGCGGCGCAGGCCTTTGTGGAAATGCTGGAAGGTGGATTTTGCGCTGTCGCGGAATTTCATTATCTGCACCATGCGCCTGATGGAAAGCCTTATGACGATATTGGCGAGACTGCCGCGCGCCTTGGTGCGGCGGCCGCGGCGACGGGGATGGATCTGACACTGCTGCCGGTGTTCTATGCACATGCGGGGTTCGGTGGCACGCCGCCCGCCACGGCGCAGCGCCGGTTCATTAATGATCTCGACTCCTACGCGCGGCTGCATGAACGCTGCCGGCAAATCGCGAATACAGGTGTTGCCCCGCATTCCCTGCGTGCGGTAACGCCGGAGGAATTGCGGGCGCTTATTACGATTGCTGGCGCCGCGCCGCTGCACATCCACATCGCGGAGCAGATGGCCGAGGTGGAGGATTGTGTGGCATGGTCCGGCCAGCGGCCTGTGGACTGGCTGCTGCGCCATTCACCCGTGGCGGCGAATTGGTGCCTGGTCCACGCGACACATGTAACACCTGCTGAATGCGCGGGTATGGCCGCCAGCGGCGCGGTGGTGGGGTTGTGCCCGCTCACGGAGGCGAATCTGGGCGACGGGATTTTCCCGATGCAGGATTTTTCTGGGAAATACGGGATCGGATCGGATTCGAATGTGCTGATCGGGGTGGCCGAGGAGTTGCGGATGCTGGAATATTCGCAGCGGCTTGGCCAACGCCGCCGCAACGTGATGGCAACCGTAGCCGCGCGTTCAACCGCGACAGCGATGTTCCAAGGTGCCGTGGGCGGCGGCGCGCAAGCGCTGGGCGCGATTGGTGGGCTGGTGGCGGGCGCACCGGCAAATATCGTGGCGTTGGCAGGAGATGACCCTGACATCGCGCTCGCGCAATTTGTGTTTGCAACCCGCGCCCCGGCGGTTAAAGACGTATGGGTACGAGGGAGACATTGTGTGCGCGATGGAAGGCATGAACTGGCGGAACGAAGCCGCAAGCGGTTTGATGCCGTGGTGCGGAAGCTGCGGGCATGAGCGATAACGGGGTAGAGAAGCCGCAAAAGCTGTATGAGCAGATCAAGCAATATCTGCTGGACGGCATTGCATCGGGCCAATGGCCGGATGGGAGCCGCATACCCTCTGAACATGAGTTGATGGAGGTGCTGGGCGCGTCGCGGATGACGGTGAATCGCGCGGTACGGGAATTGTCAGCTGATGGATTGTTGAATCGCGTGCAGGGGCTTGGTACTTTTGTGCGGGCGCAGGTGCCGCGCTCGGCTTTGCTGGAAATATATGATATTTCCGAGGATATTCAGCGGCGCGGCAATGTGCATAAATCTCAGGTCCTGCTGCTGGAGGCAATTCGCGCGGACGAGGCCCTGGCGTCTGCGTTCATGCTGCGCCGCGGCGCAAAGCTTTTTCATTCCGAGATCGTGCATTTTGAGAATGATGTGCCGGTGCAATTTGAGGCGCGATTCGTCTCACCACGCTTTGCGCCGGAATATCTGAACCAGGATTTTACTCAGCAGACCAGCAACCGTTATTTGCAGGGCATCGCGCCGCCGAGCGAGGTAGAGCATATCGTGCATGCCGTGAGGCCGGATGAACGCGCGCAGGCGCTCTTGGAAATTGGTCCGCATGAACCCTGTTTGCAGGTTGAACGGCGGACGTGGACCGAGGCGGGACCTGCCACGCGCTCGGTCCTCACGCATCCGGGTAGCCGCTACAGCCTGGGCAGCCGCTACGCGGTGGCGGATTGGAACGCCAAAAAGGGCGGGTAGGGAAGGCTACGCCGGTTTGCGCGGCGAGAGGTGAACGCCCGCGATCATGCAACGCACGGAGCCGCCCGCCAGCTCGATGGTTGGTACTTCCAGTGGCAGCAGCGTCACCGCTTGTTCAAGCTCCTGCCGCTGCGCCGGGGTTAAGGCACGTAATGCCCGCGCGGATATGGCCAGGATTTTCCCCGTGCGTCCTTCAAGTTCTATTGCATTCCCAGCAAACTCCGCGATCTGCGCATGGGTGAGATCAACGATTCGCCGCCCGCCCGCCGCCAGGCGTTCCACGATTTCAGCGCGCCGGGCTTCATCTTTGATGGTTTGCAGGCCAATGAGGCAGATTTCGCTGCCGATGCCCATGAGCACATTTGTATGGTAGATGGGCTGCCCGGCGGCGTCAAAAGCATCGAATACAATCGGCTCGAAGTTAAAATGCGTGCAGAACCGTTCCAGCGCCACGGGGTTGCAGCGGTTGGAGCGCGCGGCATATGCCACGCGTTCCACATGGTCCAACACCATAGCGCCGGTGCCTTCAAGAAACACGTTATCGTATTCCAGGCCGGAGTAATCGATGACATCCTGCACGCGGTAGCGCTGTTTCAACAGCTCTATCACATCGCCCCGGCGCTCCTTCCGGCGGCTCGGCGCGAACATTGGGTAGAGCGCGATGTGCCCGCCGGTATGGGTGGAGAACCAGTTGTTGGGAAATACTGAATCCGGGGAATCCCGTGTCTCATCCTCAAAGAGATGCACCGTCACCCCAGCTGCCTCAAGCTGTTCAACCGTACGTGTCACCTCCGCATAAGCCGCCTGGGCGATTTCCCGGGCGGTACGCGAGGTGTCATTGGCCTGGAAGCTGTTGTCCTGCGCGGTATCCGCATTGGGAGAGAAATGATGCGGGCGGATCATCACGACGCTGCGCGGGGATTGGATGGAGAGCATGGCTTCGTCCCTTTGATAAAAAATCAACCGATGGTCATCAGGCTGGCATTGCCACCCGCGGCGGCGGTATTCACGCTGATGGATTGCTCGGCGAGCAGGAACTCCAGCGGATACTCCCCGGCGCGCGCCCCCTCACGCGGCAGGCTGTAGACAGCGGCAACCGTATGGGTCTGGGTGGCCAATTCCTCCATCAGCGCACGCAGCGCGTTGGCGTCACCATCAAACAGCGCGGCATCGGGCGTCTTGTCCGCAGGCACGATATAATTTGCCAAAGCTGCCGGCAGGTCATGCAACACCTGGTAATCCGCCAGATTTTGCACGAGCGCGATGTTGCCGGTGGCAAGGCATGCGGCAATCTGGCGCAGCAGGCCCTCTTGCGTTGCGGCCTGGCACAACACCTTGCCGCGCGGCAACAGCCGGTATTGGTTGGCTTCTCCCACAGGTCCGGCAAAGGTTATTTCTGCCCGGCTTGGCGCTTGCGCGCCGTAGTGCGAGAATCCGGCAGTCCCGGCCTTGCGTTCCTGCAATGTGGCGAAGAACAGTTGCAATGTCTCGGGCGCGTCACCTATCGGCAGGCCGTGCACAACTGGGCGCTCGGCGAGCAGGCGGCGCAGGTAGAGCGGCCCGCCGGCCTTTGGTCCGGTGCCTGAGAGGCCATGCCCGCCAAACGGTTGCACGCCAACCACCGCACCGATGATGTTTCGATTGACGTAGATATTTCCAGCCTGGATTCGGTTCGTCACCTGAGCGATGCTCTCCTCGATCCGGCTGTGAATGCCAAAGGTGAGCCCGTAGCCAAGCGCATTCACGGCGTTGATGGCGTTGTTCAACTCCGTGCGCTTGTAGCGCAGCACATGCAGCACGGGGCCAAAAACCTCACGCCCCAGCACATCGATTGAGGGAATTTCAATAACCGTTGGCGCCATGAACCAGCCATGGGCGCAGGCTTTGTCCAGCTCCGGGGCAAAAACAGGGTAGCCGCGCGCGCGCATGGTCTCGACATGCTGGACGATCCCCTGGTGGGCCTCGGTGCTGATCACCGGGCCGATATCCGTGGCCAGATGGTCCGGCTTGCCGATGGAGAGTTCCGCCATGGCACCTTGTAACATGGTGAGCAGGCGCGGCGCGATGTCGTCCTGCACCAGCAGAATCCGCAGGGCCGAGCAGCGCTGGCCGGCGGAGTCGAAGGCGGAGGCGATGATATCCGCCACCGCCTGTTCGGGCAGTGCAGAGGAATCCACCACCATGGCATTCTGCCCGCCGGTTTCAGCAATCAGCGGAATGGGCAGGCCGCGCGCGTCCAGCCGGTTTGCCAGCTGCGCCTGGATCATGCGGGCAACCTCGGTCGAGCCGGTGAACAGCACGCCGCGCACCCTTGTATCTGCAATCAGCGCCGCGCCGATCCGTCCGTCACCCGGCAACATTTGCAGCGCGCCAGGGGGAATGCCGGCTTCCAGCAGCAGATGCACGGCGGCGGCGGCGATCAGCGGTGTTTCTTCCGCCGGTTTGGCCAGCACGACATTTCCTGCGGCCAGGGCCGCGGCAATCTGCCCCGTGAAAATTGCCAGCGGAAAATTCCACGGGCTGATCGCCACAACCGGCCCCAGCGGGCGGTGTGTGTCGTTATCAAAACCATTGGTGATCTGGTGGGCGTAATAGCGCAGGAAATCCACCGCTTCGCGGACTTCGCCGATGGCGGCGGGAATGGTTTTCCCGGCCTCGCGCACAATCAGCCCGACAAGCGTGGGCAGGCGCGCTTCCAGCAAATCCGCCGCACGTTGCAGTGTGGCGGCGCGGTCCTGCGGCGGGGTGGATTGCCAGATGGGCGCGGCCTCCTGCGCCAAGGTGAAGGCCGTGCCTACGATTTCCGGCGTTGCTTCGTAAACCAGGCCAACCTTGTCGCGCGTATCGGCCGGGTTGAGCACCGCCCGCGCTTCGCCCGGAACATCCCCGGTGGCGAGGATCGGCCCCGCCTGCCACTGCACCGCCAGCCCGGCCAGAACGGCGGAGGCGAGCGAGCCGAGGCGCTGCTCGTTGGAGAGGTCCAGCCCGGCGGAGTTGGCGCGCTGCGCGCCAAATATCGCGCGCGGCAGGGCAATTTTCTCATGCGCCGCGCCCAGGGGCGCAATTTTTCGCGCCTGGCTCACCGGGTCGGCGGTCAGCTCGTCAACGCTCACCTTGGCATCGGCGATTTTGTTGACAAAGGAGGTGTTGGCGCCGTTTTCCAGCAGGCGGCGCACTAGATAGGCGAGCAGTGTCTCATGCGTGCCGACGGGCGCGTAAATCCGGCAGGGGCGGTTGAGATATTGCGGGCCGACGACATCCTCATACAGCGGCTCGCCCATGCCATGCAGGCATTGGAATTCATATTGCCCGCGGTAGAAATTCTCCCCCGCCATGGTGTGGATGGCCGCCACCGTATGTGCATTATGCGTGGCGAATTGTGGGAAGATCGCATTGGGCGCGGCCAGCAGCTTCTTCGCGCACGCGAGATAAGAGACATCGGTATGCACCTTGCGGGTGAACACCGGAAAGCCTTCCAGGCCATCAAGCTGCGCGCGTTTGATCTCTGAGTCCCAGTAGGCGCCCTTCACCAGCCGTACCATCAGGCGGTGCTTGCTGCGGTGGGCGAGGTCTATGAGATAATCCAGCACGAAGGGCGCGCGCTTCTGATACGCCTGCACCACAAAGCCGATGCCGTTCCAGCCTTCCAGCGCGGGGTCGAAGCACAGGCTCTCCAGCAGGTCCAATGAGAGTTCCAGCCGGTCGGCTTCCTCGGCGTCGATGTTCAGCCCGATGTCATACGAGCGGGCGAGTTTGGCGAGATCGGTGAGGCGCGGCAGCAGTTCACTCATCACACGTTCGCGCTGGCTCCGCGCATAACGCGGGTGCAGGGCGGAGAGCTTGATGGAAATGCCAGGGCCTTCATAAATTCCCTGGCGCCGCGCGGCCTTGCCGATGGCGTGGATCGCCTGCTCGTAATCACGCAGATAGCGCGCGGCATCCGCGGCGGTCAGCGCCGCTTCGCCCAGCATGTCGTAGGAATAACGGAAGCCCTTGGCCTCCCATTTGCGGCTGTTGGCGAGCGCCTCCGCAATGCTCTGCCCGACGACGAACTGTTCGCCCATGAGGCGCATGGCGATATGCACACCCCCGCGCACCACAGGCTCCCCGCTGCGCGCCACCAGCTTGGTGAGGGCGGAGGAGAGGCTGGCCTCGCTATTGGTGGCGGCGAGTTTGCCGGTGAGCAGCAACCCCCAGGTGGCGGCGTTCACGAATAATGACTGGCTGCCCCCCAGATGGCTCTGCCAGTTGCCGGCGCCGATCTTGTCGCGGATCAGCGCGTCGCGGGTCGCGCTGTCGGGTATGCGCAGAAGCGCCTCGGCCAGGCACATCAGGGCCACGCCCTCCTGGCTGGAGAGCGCGTATTCCTGCAACAACGTCTCTACAATGCCGCGCGTGCGCTTGGCGCGCAGCTTCACCACCAGGTTTTTCGCCGTCTCGCGCGCCGCCGCCGCCTGTTTTTCGGGCAGGGCGGCATGGGCGATGAGGGCAGGCACGCAATCCTCCTCCGGCCGGCGGTAAGCGGCGGTGATCGCGGCACGCAGCACGGTCTGGGGTTGCACGTCCTGCGCGAAATCCAGAAACGGCATGAACGCGGCGGCATCATCGTCAGGCGCCGCGGACTCGGCTTCGGTGTCCCCCGAAGCGGCGTGCAGGCTCTCGCCACGCTCAAGCCGCTCCAGCCCGGTCAGGATCATTTGTTTGACGACCCAATGCGGGGTGCGCGCCTGCGCTTCCGCCACAGCCTTCAGCCGCAGGCGGATATGCTCGTCCAGTTTCACGCCGATCGTGGTGGCAGCCATGGGGCTCTCCAAAGGTTGTTGTGATTTTCCGGGAGAGTTATACCGGATAAAAAAATGGTGCAACCTTTATTTTGTGTAGGTTGTACCTTTTTCTGCGTGTGGTGCTATAGCCGCGCCTTGGTGGACCGTGGAGTCGCCAGCAGCAGGTTGGTCTCGCTGTTGATGACTCCCTGAATAAGCCGGATTCGGCGCAACACGGCATCGAAATCGGAGAGCGTTCCGGTGCCCAGCTCCACCACCAGATCCCACCGGCCGTTGGTTGTGTGGATCGAGGAAATCTCCGGAAACCCTGAAAGGCTGCGGACCACGCGGTCAGTCGCGAAGCCTTCGATCTCAATCATCATGATGCCGCGGACGGGAAGCTCGGTCGCGTCGGATTTAAGGATGACGGTATAACCCAGGATCACCCCAGAGTTCTCCAGGCGCTCCATTCGGGCGCGAACGGTTGCACGTG
Organism: Acidocella sp.; assembly: GCF_013044125.1. Classification (GTDB taxonomy): domain Bacteria; phylum Pseudomonadota; class Alphaproteobacteria; order Acetobacterales; family Acetobacteraceae; genus Acidocella. Next base: position 21,807 of record NZ_JABEVC010000185.1, read on the forward strand.
ATACCCCAAGCTGGGTTGCTAGATCGGAGATGCTCTGTCGCCCATTATGGCGCAGCTGGGTCGTGAGTTTTGTGTCGAGTGCGTCCATGATTGACCAATATGAATAAAGTTTGTGCCAATTTGATAAATGAAAACGCGAAATATGCCAATTATGTTTGTTCACTTTGCCGGTAAAACCCGATTATTCTGGGAAATCGGGCGGCAATAAGCCCAAACTGGAGACGGTATGACTGTTAAACATTGCAAATTGATCGGGGTGCCCGTTCAGGAAGGCGCCGGGCGGCTGGGTTGCGAAATGGGCCCCAGCTCGCTGCGGACCGCCGGGTTGGCGGCAGCCATCACCGGGCTTGGGCACCGGTTGTCCGACCTGGGCAACCTGAGCGCGCCGCCTGCCAGTCAGGTGCATCACCCCAATCCGGCGCTAAAAAACCTGCCGGAAATCTCCGCCTGGGTATCGCTGTTGAGCCAGGCGGCCTACGATGCCAGCGCCGAGGGCATGCCGATATTCATGGGCGGGGACCACAGCATCGCGGCCGGCACCGTGGCGGGAATCGCCAGGCGGGCTGCGGAGGCTGGCCGGCCTTTGTTCATGCTCTGGCTCGACGCGCACCCGGATTTTCATAGTCTTGAATCAACGGTCAGCGGCAATATCCACGGCACCCCGGTGGCGTACCTCACCGGGCAGGCAGGGTTTGGCGGCGGGCTGCCGCCGTTGCAGGCAACGGTGGACCCCAAACGGGTCGCCATGCTGGGCATCCGCAGTGTTGACCCCGCAGAGCGGCTGGCGCTGGCGCATTGCGGCGTCTCGGTGTTCGATATGCGTGCGATCGACGAGCATGGCATCGCCCCGCTGCTTTCGCGGTTTCTGGACCGTGTGGCGGCTGAAGGTGGCCTGCTGCATGTGAGCCTGGATGTCGATTTTCTTGATCCCAGCATCGCCCCCGCCGTGGGCACCACGGTTCAGGGCGGCGCCACTTTCCGGGAGGCGCATCTGGTGATGGAAATGCTGCACGACAGCGCTCTCGTCTCCAGCCTGGATATTGTCGAACTCAACCCCTTCCTTGACGAACGCGGACGCACCGCAACCCTTCTGGTCGGCCTTGTGGCAAGCCTGCTGGGCCGCCGTGTGATGGACCGCCCAACCTGGAGCTTCTGATGACGCCTATTCCCAATCTTAACATCGTTCCCTTTGTCAGTGTCGACAACATGATGAAACTGATCCTGAAAATCGGGATCGAAACATTCCTGACTGACCTTGCCGCCTATGTCGAGGATGATTTTCTGCGCTGGGAGAGTTTCGACAAGACCGCGCGGGTTGCCGCGCATTCGATTGACGGCGTGATCGAGTTGATGCCGGCCAGCGATCATTCCCTTTATGCTTTCAAATATGTCAACGGTCATCCGAAGAACACGCGCGAGGGCCGCCAAACCGTCACCGCCTTCGGCCTGTTGGCCGATGTCAGCAACGGCTACCCGACGCTGCTTTCGGAAATGACCATCCTGACCGCCCTGCGTACCGCGGCAACCTCAGCCGTGGCGGCCAAATATCTGGCGCCGAAAAATGCCCATACAATGGCGATCATCGGTAATGGCGCGCAGTCGGAATTCCAGGCCATGGCGTTCAAGGCCCTGTTGGGGGTCAAGACCCTCAGGTTGTATGACATCGACCCAGCCGCAACGAAAAAATGCATGGCCAACCTGCAGAAATACGGCTTTGACATTACGCCTTGCGGTTCGGTGGAGGAGGCGATGCACGGGGTGCAAATTGTCACCACCGCCACGGCCGACAAGCAATGCGCCACGATTCTCAGCGATAATCTAGTCGGCGCGGGGCTGCACATCAACGCCATCGGCGGGGATTGCCCCGGAAAGACGGAGTTGCACCGCGATATTCTGCTGCGCTCGGATATTTTTGTTGAGTATCCGCCGCAAACCAGAATTGAGGGCGAGATTCAGCAGTTACCCCAGGACCATGCGGTTCAGGAGTTGTGGCAGGTGATCGCGGGGCAGGCCCAGGGCCGCAAATCCGCCGGGCAGATCACCTTGTTCGATTCAGTGGGATTCGCGATCGAGGATTTCTCCGCGCTACGTTATGTGCGTGACCAGGTGCGCCACACCCCGTTCTTCGAGGAGTTGGACATGCTGGCCGACCCGGACGACCCGCGCGACCTGTTTGGGATGATTTTGCGCGCCGCCTGAGGCCACGGGGGCGTTGATTGTACCACCCGGCCTGAGAAGGCCGGGGGTGAGAAATAGGCTTCCAGGGAGGAAGCAGGCTGGAAAAATCAAAATCCCTCTATACAAGGGGTATTTTCCTGGTTATTGTATATACAACTAAATCCCGTCGTCCAAGGGTTGTTATATGTGTGCCGGCCTTTTTTTGCTGTCCCCCGCCAGGCTTGCTTGCGCCGCACCGTCTGGGCGGTTTGATGATTAATGGTATTCTCGTATTGCGTTGCGCGCGCGGCCTGTTGGGCACGGTTTTTGCGCGCGATCCGCGGCTATAGCCAGTTGCGGCCATAACTACAAAAGCCCATTGTCTTAAAGGAAGCGACGTATGTTATTAGATCAGCAGCCACCTTCTTCCGCACTGGTCGTTGAGGATATCCACAAAAGTTTCGGCGCCGTGGAAGTGCTGAAAGGCGTCTCCGTTACCGCGCATAATGAAGATGTGATCGCCATTCTCGGCGCGTCAGGTTCTGGAAAAAGCACATTTCTGCGGTGTATTAATTTGCTGGAAATGCCTGATAAAGGCCGGGTACGGATCAAGGGTGAGTTAATTGAGATGAAGGAGGGGAAGCGCTCGCGCGATGCCGCGAACCCCAAGCAGGTTGAACGCCTGCGCTCGCGTCTCGCCATGGTGTTCCAGCAATTCAATCTCTGGGGCCATATGACCGTGCTGCAGAATGTGGTGGAAGCGCCGGTTCATGTGCTGGGGCTAGACAAAAAAACAGCCCTGCTGCGCGCGGAGGCGATGCTTGAGAAAGTCGGCCTTTCCGCGAAACTTCAAGCATATCCGGCGCAACTTTCTGGAGGTCAGCAGCAGCGCGTTGCGATTGCGAGAGCATTGGCAATGGAACCCGATGTGCTATTGTTCGATGAGCCAACCTCGGCGCTGGACCCTGAAATGGTGGGCGAGGTGCTGAAGGTGATGCGCGATCTGGCGAAGGAGGGGCGGACGATGCTTGTCGTGACGCATGAGATGGGGTTTGCCCGTGAAGTGGCAAGCCGGGTGATGTTTCTGCATAAGGGGCTCACCGAAGAGGAGGGGCGGCCGGATGAGATGTTTGCTAAACCAAATTCCGAGCGGTTCCGGCAGTTTTTGTCAAGCACGTTGAAGCATTAGCGTTTTTGACCATTTGCGGCGGGCGTTAAAAATCAGAATCAGGTATAAATGGAATGAAAAATATAAGCATCGCAGAGCCTGCCCGCATCGAATTGCTGCGGCAAGTGGCGGATTCCATGCGGCGGTACCTGAAGGGAAGCGACGCGGAGCAGGCTGTTTCCTTTCTCGATGCTTACACCGCGGGACTTTCAACGCAGAGCCTTGCCGAGCGTTCGGCGGAGGAGCTTGCCGGCGCGGTCATGTCCGTATGGTCTTTCATGCAGCAGCGTTCCGCCGGGGTCGCGAGCATCAGGGTTTTCAACCCGCGTGGCAGTGAGCAGGGCTGGGGCACGTCTTACGCGATTATTGAAATCGTGAATGACGATATGAGTTTTCTGGTGGATTCGGTTCTGGGCGTACTGCAATCGTTCGATCTGCCGGTTCAATCGCTGGTCCATCCCGTGCTTTGCGTCACCCGCGGCGTGGATGGCGCATTGAAAACAATTGGCGCCGGGCAGGCGGAATCAGTGATTCAGATTGCCTTCGGTCCGGAGGTGAATGCCGATGTCCTGCGCCGGATCGAGGTTTCTCTCGCCGGTGCGATGCAGGATGCGCGCGCCGCGGTAGCGGATTTCGAGACGATGCGCAGGTTGCTTGCACAGTCTGCTGCAGAGCTGCCCCTCGGCCCGGAGCGTGATTTTCTGAATTGGATCGGTGACCAGAATTTTGTTTTGCTCGGCACCAGCGTGGTGGCGCTGAACCAGGAACTTGATATCGCCGTGCCCGGCGAACCTGTGGCATTGGGTGTGCTGCGCAGCCCGGATTGTCATTTGTTCGATGCCCTGCATGATCCCGTGGTCTGGCGTGCCATATCCAGAGATGCGCTGGAACGTTTTGAAACAGTCGCCATCGCGAAGGCTGACATCCGCTCGCGGGTGCATCGTCCGCAGCTCTATGATGTGGTCGTCGTTAAACATCGCGATGGGGAAGGCAAGGTTGCCGCACTTTCGTTCTTCGCGGGGTTGTTTGTCGCGGATGCTTATAACCGTAACCCTCGGAGCATCCCATTTCTGCGCGAGAAGGTGGAAACCATCTTGCAAGCGGCGGGGGTAGATACGGTCAGTCACGATGGGCGGATGTTGAGGCATATTCTGGATACATGGCCGCGCGACGATCTGTTTCAGGGTAATGTTCAGGATATTCTGGCGGCGGCGCAGCGCATCGTGCAGTTGCAGGTGCGCCCTGAACTGGCGTTGTTTCTGCGGCCGGATCTGTTTGGCAGGCATCTCTCCGCGATTATTTTCGCGCCGCGCGACCGGCTTGACAGTACGCTGCGCAATAAACTTGCAGATATGCTCAAGAGAGTTACAGCCGGGCGCATCGCAGGCTATGCGCTGGCGCTGGGCGAGGGGCCGCTCGCGCGCGTTAATTATACCATAGCGGCTGATCCAGCGCAGGCCCGCGGCCTTGACGCCGCCGTGCTGGAGCTTGCGATGAAGGAAGTTGCGCGCAGCTTCCGCGAGCGGCTGCATGAGGCCCTTGTGGTCGCGCATGGCGAGACGCCCGCGACGTTGATGCTCGGCAAATGGGGTAGCGCATTCCCCGATGTCTATACAGCCAAGACGCAGGCTATGATTGCGGTTGAAGACATTGTGGCAGCAGAGTCAGCGCTGCAGGCCGGGGGATTTCAGAGCACGCTCAGCCGGCCTTTCGGGCTGCCTGAGCGGGTCATGGTGCTCAAGCTGTTTCATGCCGGCGAGCCGATTGCGCTGTCTGACATCGTGCCATTGATTGAGAGTCTGGGACTCCGGGTTATTGAGGAAGTGCCATATCCACTCGCGCCCCAGGGCGGCGGTGTTGTTCTGCATGAGCTGACATTGGAGACCGCTGATGGTCATGCGCTCGACCTTGCCGCGCGTGGTCTGCCAATTCGGGAGGCCATCGCAGCCGCCTGGGATGGCCGGTGCGAGGCTGATGGTTTCAATCGTCTGATTTTAAAAGGTTTGAGCTGGCGTGAGGCATCGTTGCTACGCACCATGTTCAAATGGTGCCGCCAGGTGAGAGCGCCGTTCAGCCAGGGTGCGGTTGAGAGTGCATTGGCCGCGCATCCGCTCGCCGCGAATACGCTGGTTTCAATGTTTCATTGCCGGTTTGATCCTGCGCGCCCCCGAGATACAGTGCAGGAAGTTGAACTGTCCCGGCAGTTTTTCGCGCAGCTGGATCTTGTCTCAAGCCCTGATGAGGATCGTATTCTCCGCCGGCTGTATCAGCTTACCGATGCTGTTGTGCGAACGAATTTTTACGATGTGAAAAGCCCGGTGATTGCGCTGAAAATTGACAGCGCGCGCGCCGGTGCCATGCCGCTGCCGCGCCCGATGGTGGAAATCTGGGTCCATGGCCCGCGCACTGAAGGTTGCCATTTGCGCGGTGGCAAGGTTGCGCGCGGTGGTATTCGCTGGTCGGACCGGCGGGATGATTTCCGAACTGAAACGCTGGGGCTGATGAAGGCCCAGATGGTGAAAAACGTTGTCATCGTACCCGTGGGCGCGAAGGGTGGCTTTGTCATCAAACATCCGCCCGCGGCCACGGGTAATGCCGCGGCGGACCGCGAGGCGCTACAGATCGAGGCAATTTCCTGCTACAAATTGCTGATCAACGCGATGCTCGACGTCACGGATAATCTTCGCGCTGGGCAGGTCGTCCCGCCGCAGCATGTGGTCCGGCGTGATGGGGATGATGCCTATCTGGTGGTCGCTGCTGACAAAGGCACCGCAACATTCAGCGATATTGCAAATGCCATCGCAATTGAAAGAGGTTTTTGGCTCGGTGATGCGTTTGCGTCCGGCGGGTCGGTTGGTTATGACCATAAGGCAATGGGCATCACGGCTCGCGGAGCGTGGGTAAATATTGCTCATCATTTCCATGAGCTTGAAATTGACATTCAATCCACCCCATTTACCTGCGCGGGTGTTGGCGATATGTCCGGCGATGTGTTTGGCAATGGCTTGCTGGTGAGCAGAAAAACATTGCTGCGCGCGGCCTTTGATCATCGGCATATTTTTCTCGATCCGGCGCCGGATTCCGATGTGAGTTACGATGAACGCAAGCGGCTGTCCGGGCAGCCGCGTTCCTCATGGGCTGATTACGATGCTACAAAATTAAGCCCGGGCGGTGGTGTTTACTCACGGCAAACCAAATCGATCCTGCTTTCAGATGCAGCGGCTTCGATGCTTGGTTTTTCACAAAACCAACAAGAGCCGGAGGCGGTGGTCAAATCCATCCTGACCATGAAGGTTGATCTGCTTTATTTCGGTGGAATCGGCACTTATGTAAAGTCGAGCGAAGAGGGCCACGTCGATGCCGACGACCGCGCGAATGATGCGGTGCGCGTGAACGGCCGTGATTTGAGAGCGCGCGTGGTAGGCGAGGGGGCTAATCTTGCAGTCACCCAGGCCGGGCGGGTTGAAGCGGCATTATCCGGTGTGCGAATCAACACGGATGCGCTGGATAATTCCGCAGGTGTTTCAACATCGGACCATGAGGTGAATATAAAAATCCTGCTTGCCGATCCGATGGAAGCAGGGAAGATTACCGCAAGTCAACGCGTTGAATTGCTTGGGGCGATGACGGACGAGGTTGCCGATTTGGTGCTGCGCGATAATCATCAGCAATCATTGGCAATTTCGCTCGATCAGATTGGTGGCGCAAGCGACCTACCCGCACAGAACGCGTTTATGTCGCTGCTGGAATCTGTTGGAGTTTTTGATAGGGCGGTTGCCGGCCTCCCTGATGCCGCAGCAATGAAGACCCGTAGCGCCACCGGGCAGGGCCTAACCCGGCCGGAGCTTTGCGCGTTGATGGCGTATACCAAATTGCACCTTGCGGCGGTGCTTGACGATTCATCCCTGGTTGAGGATCCGTATCTTTCTTGCCTTGTATCCCTGTATTTCCCAAAACCATTGCGTGAACGTTTTAAATCGGAGATTGCTCGCCATCGGCTTCGCCGCGAACTGATTGGCACGACGGTGACAAATGAGCTTGTTAACCGGATGGGGGTTGCGGCTTTCGGCCGGCTATCGGCGGAGGGTGGGGCCGGTCTGGTGGATGTGGCTCACGCCGCTTTGGTCGCGGATTATGCCTTTGCTTTGCCTGAGATTTACGAGGGCATGGAAGCCTTGCCGCAAGTTCCCGCGGCAGCGCGATATACCGTTTTGCTGGCGGCCAGCCGGTTACAGGAAGCAACGGCCCGCGTTCTGCTGGGCGATAAGCTTCCGTTGCCAGCGATAGGGGAAGGGGTCGCCGCCCTGCGTGACGAACTTGCCACCCTCACGCAAGCAGCCTGTGCGCGGGTTGTACAGTCATCGGCGGTTCAGGAGTTGGTCCGGAATGGAGTCCCTGAAAAATTTGCTGCTTTTGCAATGGCCGTTCCTGATTTGGTGGCAGGTCCGTTGATTGTAAAAATTGCAAAAATGCATGCTATACCAGTTGTTACCGCACTGATTGCCTGGACACAGGCAGGCGGTTGGAGCGCTATTGAGCAGTTGCGTGCAGCTGCCGGCATGATCAAGACAAATGGTGTTTGGGAGGCGCGTGCGGTCGCCGCGATTGGCGATGATCTAACGCACCTGCAGGCGGCGTTGGCGAATGTTGCGTTGTCGGAATATGCGGCATCAAAATCCCTATTTTCTCAACATTCACCGAGTGTGAATGCAGCCATCGACCTCGCGCATGAAGCGGCGCGAAATCCTGAAATCGTGTCATTGAGTGTAGCTGTCAGGAGTTTATCCAAAGCGCTGCTCGTTGTTCGATAATCAGACTTGCTTCTGCCATTATAACCTTGAAATATAATCAATCACTTAGGAGATGTTCATGAAAAGAAGATTTACAACTGCTGCTCTGGTAATCGCTGCTTTTGGCTTTGCAGCCCCGGTGGTGGCGAGCGCCAAGGCGATGACTGAGATTAAGTTCGGTGTGGATGCGACGTATCCGCCGTTTGAGAGTCTTTCTCCCAGCGGGAAATTTGTTGGTTTTGACATTGATCTTGGCCGTGCCATCTGCGCTGAGCTGAAGGTGAAATGTGTATTCATAAGCCAGAGTTTTGACGGCATTATTCCGGCTTTGCAG
>NZ_JABEVC010000186.1 GCF_013044125.1 Acidocella sp.
GATGGGCGGGGATGAGGTTGTGGCGCGCTTGGAGGCGGCGGGGGCGACGCTGCTGGCGCTGCCTTCGGGCGGGTATTCAACGCAATTGCGGCAGATGAAATTCGATATCGTGCACACGGCGCTGGAGGCATACGGATGGGAGTCCGCTGTGCTGCGCCCGCCGGTGCCGAGTGCGGCGGCGATTAGCGCCATGGATGAGGCGTTTGGCTGGCTCGCGATGATCCCCGAGACCCGCTATGTGCTGCGGCGGATTTTAGGCGCGCGCGCGTTGGTGCATCCGATCACGGAACGGTATTTGTATCCATGGCGGCGGCTGGGCGCGATGCTGGGGGCGGACCACAAATCGGTACAGCGCTGGCATGGGCAGGGCATCGAAATCCTGGCTGCGGCGCTGGCGAGGAGCGAAGAAAAGTAATTTTTCTAACGCTGTGTTTTTTGTTCTTGCCCACATGCCCCGCCTTGGCATATACGTCTTGGCATACTGGTTCTTAACGCGCACCGAGAGGTACGGCAGAAAATATGATGGCGGGTTTGCTTGGATTTTCCCGCCATGCGATGGCAGGTATGGCGCGCGTGCCGGCGCGGCATCACGAGCTTTTGATTGAGAAGCTGGATGATGTCGCCGAGGGGCGTTGTGACCGGCTGATGGTGCAGATGCCGCCGGGCTCGGCGAAGTCTACTTATGGGTCGATATTGTTTCCGGCGTATTTTTTGAGCCGGCACAAGACGGCGCAGATTATCGCGACAGCGCATACGGCTTCGCTGGCGGATTATTTTGGACGGCATGTGCGCAAGGCAATTGCGGAGCATGGCGAGTGGCTGGGGGTGACGCTGGCGAAGGAAAGCCGGGCCTCGGCGAAGTTCAGGTTGGAGGAGGGGGGAGAGTATTTCTCGGCCGGGGTGCGCGGGCCGATTACCGGGCGGCGGGCTGATCTGATCATCATTGATGATCCGGTTAAATCCTGGGCGGAGGCGGAGAGCCGGGCGTCCAGGGAGGCGCTGTATGATTGGTACCGGGCGGAACTTTCGGCACGGTTGAAGCCGGGAGGGCGGCTGGTGCTGATTATGACGCGCTGGCACGAGGATGATTTGGCGGGCCGCCTCATGGCGGGGGAGCCGGCCTGGGAGAACTTACGGCTGCCGGCGATCGCGGAGAGCGGTGACGCGATGGGGCGGGCCGTGGGGCAGGTTCTGTGGCCTGAGTGGCAGGACGAGGCGGCGGTTTTGCGGCGGCGCCATGAGGTTGGCGAGCGGGCGTTCTCGGCGATGTATCAACAGCGGCCGCGGCCGCCGGATGCTGCGTTGTTCAAGGTGGATGCGATAAGGATTTTGGCGCAGGCGCCGGAAGTTTCGCGCACCGTGCGGGCGTGGGATTTGGCCGCGACGCTGCCAAGTGTTGGGCGCAATCCGGATTATACGGTTGGATTGAAGCTCGGGCTGGCGGCGGGGGGAGATTTGGTGGTGCTGGATGTGATCAGATTCCAGGGCTCGCCGGCGCAGGTTGAGGCGCGGATTCATGCCACCGCGAAAACGGATGGTGTGGGCACGATTTTGGCGTTGCCGCAGGATCCGGGGCAGGCGGGGGCGGCGCAGGTCGCCATGCTGAAGCGCAGCTTGAGCGGGTTTCAGGTGGTTTCATCACCGGAGACGGGCGCGAAGGTGATGCGCGCGATGCCGGCGGCGACGCAGGTGGATGGTGGGAAGGTGGCGTTGCTGGCGGCGCCGTGGAACGAGAATTTTATGAGTGAGATTCGGGCATTTCCGGACTCGGCAAAGGATGACCAAGTGGATGCGTTCTCGCGTGCGGTGAATACGCTGGCGACCACGAATTCTCAGGTTGCGCGGCGGGTGAATGTAGCGCTGCTGGGACGATGACCGCTAATTAAACTGTGAGGTTGCATGTTCGAGACGATTTGCGACACGGTGCCAACCGACGCCGGCATGCCGGCGCGCGTGGCGCGGCTGGAGATTATGCGGCGGGTTCTGGAGGGGACGATTTATGACAATCTGCCCTACCAGTTCCATGAGGAGCGGAACGGCGCGGGGGAATATATTCCGTTGCGCCAGCGCAGGCCCTCGGTACGCTACGGGCTGGCGCGCGTTGTGGTGGAGGATTCCGTTGCGTTGCTGTTCAGCGCAGGGCATTTTCCCGCGGTGGAGGCCGCGGATGCGGCGCTGGTGCGTGCATTGGGCGATGTGATTGCGGAAAGCCGCCTGAACGAGGTGATGATTGATGCCGCGATACGGGGATCCGTTGGGTCGGTTGCTATTTTGTTGAGGGTATTGCGGGGGCGGGTATTTTTCGCGGTGCTGGAGAGCCAGTATCTGACGCCAGTGTGGGATGTGCAGGCGCCTGATACGCTAAGCCAGGTTACTGAAAAATATAAAGTAAACGGCGCAGATTTGGTGGCGCAGGGCTATGCTGGGGTTGATCCGGCCGCAATGTACTGGTTTCAGCGAATATGGGACAGCGAGGCGGAGACATGGTATTTACCGTGGCCGGTGAATGATGCTTCCGCAGGGCCGGTGCGCGATGATGTGCGCAGTGTGCGCCATGGACTTGGCTTTGTGCCGATGGTGTGGATACGCAACTTGCCAGGAGGAGATGGGATTGATGGCGCGTGCACGTTCCGGGCCGCGATTGATAGCAATATTGAGATTGATTACCAGTTGAGCCAGGCAGGGCGGGGGTTGAAGTACAGCTCCGATCCGACGTTGCTGATCAAGGAGCCGGCGACCAGTGATTCGGAGATTGTGAAAGGTGCGGGGAATGCCCTTGTGGTCTCTGAAAAAGGTGACGCCAAGATGCTCGAGATTGGCGGGACGGCATGCGAGGCGGTGATTTCATATGTGCGGACGCTGCGCGAGTTTGCGCTGGAGAGTGTGCATGGCAACCGGGCGAATGCCGACAGGCTGACGGCTGCGCAATCTGGCAGGGCGCTGGAACTGATGAATCAGGGGTTGCTCTGGCTCGCGGATAATTTGAGAATTTCCTATGGAAATGGCGGCATTTTGCCGCTGATGAAAATGATTGTGCGGGCCTCGCAGGTGTTTCCGCTAACGGTGATGGGAGAGGTATTGGCTCCGCTGGATTCGACGCAGCGGCTGCGCCTGCGGTGGCCGCGATGGTATCCTCTTTCAGCCGATGACCGGCTGAAAGAGGCCCAGGCCGTGGCGACCTTGACGAATGCCGGGCAGCTCTCACGCGAAACGGCGGTAAAAACCATTGCGGCATCGCACAGTATTGCTGATGTTGAAGCTGAATTGAACGCGATTGATCAGGATGCTCCATGACAGATGAGATGAATGACGCAGAAGACTGGCAGGCACGGGCGCAGAGCGCCGAGGCGGCGCTGAGCCGCGTGCAGGCCGAGGCGGAGGCGCGGTTGATCCGCGCTGAGCTGAAGGCGGAGGCGTTGCGTGCCGGGATGGTTGATTTGGATGGCTTGAAGTTGCTGGATGTGGCGGACCTGCGGCTGACGGAGGTGGGCGATGTGGCCGATGCGCCGGCGGTTCTGGCTAGGCTGAAGCGAGCAAAGCCGTGGTTGTTTGGGATGGCGATGTCATCTTCATCGGCGGCGAATCCGCCGCGGCCGGAGCCGCCGCGCACGCGCCATGCCAATGATTTGAGCCATGAGGAATGGGTGGCGGCGCGCGCTGCGCTGCTGCGCCGCCGGTAATTCGACGCAAGGTGTTTTAATTTGCTGAATATCCGCCGGGCGGGGCCTGGCGGATATTGATGAATCACGTTTTAAAATAAAGGAATTTCTACCTATGGGTATTCAAAACTTTCCGGCCGCGCTGCAACCGATTATCCAGCAAGGATTTTTGGAGCGAGAGTTTGAGACTGCGTTGAAGTCGCGGTTGGGATACCGGTTGATCGCGGACAGGGAAGAGTTTTCAGTCGGGATTGGCGAGACGCTCACCAAGACGCGCGCGGGGTTGAAGCCGAGTGTGACGGTGCCGCTGGCGGCTTCGACCAATACGAATCTGGACAATGGTTTGACCTCCACGAACTGGGGGGTTGAGCAGTATACTATCGCATTGAATTTTTATGCCGCGACGCAGGATTTGAACATGGTGACGAGCCGTGTGGGGATTGCGAGCCAATTTTTGCAGAATGCGGCGACAAATGGCGAGCAGGCGGCGCGAAGCCTGGACGAGTTGGCGCGTAATGCGCTGTTTGCGCCGTATTTTGGCGGGAATACGCGGGTGACGGCTACGCTGGCGGCGGCGGCGCCGAGTGTTGAGGTTGACGATATCCGTGGTTTTCAGACAGCATTTTCAAACGGGGTGCAGCAGGTGGTATCGGCTACCTATCCGCTGACTGTGACGGTTGGGCTGAACTTGTATACGGTTGTGGGAGTGATGCCGGATGCGGTTAACGTATCGAGCGCGCCGAACGGTATTTCAGGGCAGCTGTTGTTCTCGGGCAATGTGAGCATTGCTGACGGCACCGCAGAGAATGCCGTGCAGGCGGCGACGGCGAGTTCCATCGTGCGCCCGGCGGGCCGGAGCACCACGGCGGGGCTGCAGGCTACGGATACGTTGAGCATGGGTAATCTGCTGGATGCCGTGGCGCTGCTGCGCCGCAATGCGGTGCCGTTGGTGGATGGCGTCTACAACTGTTATCTTGATCCGGTCTCGGCGCGGCAGTTGTTCTCGGACCCTGATTTCAAGCAGCTTTTTCAGGGGGCGACGTCCTCCAATCCGGTTTTCCGCCAGGGCATGGTGAGCGATTTTCTGGGGCTGCGGTTTATCACCACCACTGAAGCATATGTGCAGAATCATCCTTCGATTCAGAGCCTGTATGTGCGGCGGCCGATTGTTTGCGGCCAGGGTGCGCTTATCGAAGGCGATTTCGCGGGGATGGCGGCTGATGATGTGGCGCCGAAGGATAGCCTGGTGAATGTGATTGACAATGTGGCGATGGTGACGCGCGAGCCGATTGACCGGCTGCAGCAGATTATCGCGCAGAGCTGGTATTGGATCGGCGGTTTTTGCGCGCCATCAGACACCACGACGACACCGACCACCGTGCCGACCGCGACCAATGCGAACTACAAGCGCGCGGTGATGATTGAGCACATTGGTTAAGGAGGGACGGTAATGTCAACAGGTTCGACGCAACCATTCCGGCCGGCTGGGACGGTTAGCATCACGGCCACGGCCAGGGCCGCCCAGCTTCCGCTGGCAGGCGGGGGGAATGCTGTGCTGATCTATAACGCAGGGGCAACGACGGTGTTTTTCCGGCTGGGAGGGGCAACCGGGCTGACGGCGACACTGAACGATACGCCTGTGCCACCGGGGGGAAGAATGCTCGTGGGCGCAGGGCCGTTTGTTAGTTATGCCGCCGTGTTGGTCGCTTCGGGCTCCGCGCTTGTGTATTTCACGCTGGGCGATGGGGACACATACTGAGATGACCGGTAGTGTTGCGGCATCTTTCACCGATGGGCAGAAGGCGGATATCCGCAGGTTTTGTGGATATCCGGCCTATGGCGCCGGGCCGGCGGGATTCAACGCCTGGAGGTTTTTTCAGGCATATGGAACGCTGGAGTACCGGATGAACAATCTGGCGCCGGCGGAAGTTGCCGTGACGCTGCAGTATATCTCAACCCTGGCCACGCTTGAGGTGACGGTGCCCGGGACATCGGAAAACCTGGATACCGAAAGCGCCGCCGCGTGGACGCATAATGCCCACGAGATGCGCGATAGGACTAATTTGTTCGATAACTGGCGCCGCCGCCTGTGCGGTTTTCTGGGGGTGCCGCCGGGGCCCGCGCTGGCGCAGGCCGGCCTGACTTTGGTGGTATGAGATGGATGGCGTGCGATTGGCTGACCGGCTTGCCTATGGGGCCGGGTGCGCGGCGCGGCGGACAGGGTTTCTGCATGACGCGTACCGGCCGGAGGGGCCTGAGGCGCCGCTGGGGCTGGATAAGCGGTTTTTAAGGCTCTGTGTGGCCTTTGTGTTGCCTGGTGGTTCAGTCACCGCTCCCAGCGGCCTGGGCATACCATTCCGCCAAGCCTGGGCGGACTGGAGCTACTTGCGGGCGGGGGATTACCTGGCAGGGCCGGAAGGCACCGTGTTTGTGGCCGCGATTGAGCCGCCCAAGCCGATGCTGGTGGTGATGACGAATGCGGTTGTGAGTCTGGTGCGGCCTGAGGCGCCTGTGCTGGCGGGGCTGAATGGATATGGCGCGGTGCTGCCGGGCACGCAAAGGCCGCTGCTGGCGGGGTTTCCGGCAAGCCTGCTGGTGGGGGGCATGGGCGACAGAACCAGAGCCGGGCTGCCAGATAATACAAAAGTGCCGGGATTTAGCGCATTGTTGCCGGTGGTGGCAGATGCACAGCCGCATGTGGCGGATATTTTGAGCACGGCACGCGGCGAGCGGTTTATTGTAACGGCTGTTGAACGGCTGGATGCGGTGTGGCGATTCTCGCTTGTGCAGGAGGTGGGATGATGGCTGATCAGGCGGATGTGGAGGCCGCGCTGGCGGCGATCGTTGCCAATGCGCTGTATCCGGATGGTGCGAGCGCGCCCAGCGCGACGGGGAACATTTGCCGGATATACAGGGGATTTCCAAATACCCCCGCGTTGGACGCGGACCTGGCCGCCGGTGTTGTTAATGTAACGGTGATGGCAAGCGCGGCGGCGGTGAAGAATGTGACGCGCTACCCCCGGCGGTGGGTGAGTGTGACGCCGGTGGTGGAGGTGTTGAGTGTGGC
>NZ_JABEVC010000187.1 GCF_013044125.1 Acidocella sp.
CCGTCGCCGTGCCGGTAGGCACCATCGCCGAGCCGCTGGTGGCGCGCATCGCGGAGCGGGCGCGGGCCTTGAAGATCGGGCCCGGCACCGACAAAGAAGCCGAAATGGGCCCCCTGGTCACCGCCGCGCATCGCGCCAAGGTCGAATCCTACATCGCGCGCGGCGAGGCGGAAGGCGCCGAGCTGGTGCTGGACGGGCGCGGCCTCACCCTGCAAGGCAACGAAGGCGGCTACTTCACCGGCCCCACGCTGTTTGATTATGTAACCCCGGACATGACCATCTACCGCGAGGAAATCTTCGGCCCCGTGCTCAGCGTCGTCCGGCGCGACAGTTTCGAAGCCGCGCTGCAACTGGTGAACGAGCATGAATTTGGCAACGGCGCCGTGATCTACACCAGCGATGGTGACTCCGCGCGCAGTTTCTCCAACGGCGTGCTGGCCGGCATGGTCGGGATCAATGTTCCCATCCCGGTGCCCATGGCGTTCCACTCCTTCGGCGGCTGGAAGCGCTCCATCTTCGGTGACCACGCCATCCATGGCCGCGAGGGCGTGCGCTTCTACACGCGCCTTAAAACCACCACCGCGCGCTGGCCGACCGGCATCCGCAAGGGCGCCGATTTCGCCATGCCGACGATGCGCTGAACCGCGAGCCGGAAGGGGGCGAGAGCATGGACATCACCTGCATCCTCGACGCGCAGGCCGGGCTGGGCGAAAGCCCGGTCTGGAGCGCGGCCGAGCAGGCGCTCTATTGGGTGGATATCATCGCCCCCAGCCTGCACCGGCTGGACCCGGCAACCGGCACCCGCCACAGCTGGCCGATGCCAAGCGCCATCGGCTGCGCGGCCCTGGCTGACGATGGCGGCTTGCTCGTGGCGCTGCGCGAGGGGGTCCATCACTTCAACCCCCGCACGGCACACCTGCGCTTCATCGCCGACCCTGAAGGCCCCACCCCCGGCAACCGCTATAATGACGGTAAAGTCGCCCCCGGCGGCCGCTTTTTTCTCGGCACCATGGACGAGGCCACGCTCTCGCGTCCCACCGGCGCGCTCTACCGCATCGATGCCGACGGGCGCGCCACACGGGTGCTGGAAGGGCTGATCGTCTCCAACGGCCTCGCCTGGTCGGCCGACGGGCGCACGATGTTCCATTCCGACAGCAAGGCGCAGAAGCTGATGCGCTACGATTACGCCCCCGCCACCGGCGCGATCTCCAACCCGCGGCTCATCGCCACACCCGGCGAGGCCGACGGCCGGCCCGATGGCGGCGCCACCGACCAGGCCGGGCTATACTGGAGTGCGGGCATCTCCGCCGGTGTGCTCAACGCCTACACGGCGGAGGGCGCGCGCGTGCAGCACATAAAGCTTCCCTGCGCCGCCCCCACCATGCCCTGCTTCGGCGGGCCGGACATGAAAACCCTCTTCATCACCTCGGCCCGGCACCATGTCGCGCCGGCCCGGCTCGAAACCACCCCCCTCTCCGGTGGCATTTTCGCCTTGCGCCTCCAGGCGCCGGGTGTTCCCATCCCCGCTTTCCCCATGGCTAACCTCCACACCACGGAATCCGCACAATGAAAAACCTTTGTCTGATCGGCCACGGCATGATGGGCATCTGGCACGCCGAGGCCCTGCGCGAATATCCTGGCGTATGCCTGCACACGGTGGTCGGGCGCGAGAGCGCGCCCACCGCCGCCTTCGCCGCGCAATACGGCTTCCGCCACGCCACCACGAGCCTCCGCGAAGCCGTGAACCAGCCCGAGATTGACGCCGTCATCATCGCCGGCCCCAGCGAGACGCACGCCGCGATGGCGATGGAAGTCATCAAGGCGGGCAAGGCGCTCCTGGTGGAAATCCCCCTCGGCATGACCCTTGCCGCCGCCGAGGCGGTGGTGGGCGCCGCCGAGCAGGCCGGGGTCATGCTCGCCGTCTCTCACCCCATGCGCTTCCGCCCGGAACGGCGCGCGCTGCTCGCGCGCGTGCAATCCGGCGAGGAAACGCCGCGCCATGTGCACGGGCGTTTCTTCATCCACCGGCTGGTCAACATCGGCGCCACCGGCATCAAGCGGCACTGGATTGACAACATCCTCTGGCACCACACCACGCATCTGCTGGATTTCGGCCTCTGGCTGCTGGGCGGCGGCGACCCCGCGGCGGCCGAGGCGCGTATCCGGCGCATCCAGAGCTTCATGCCGGGGCTGGACCCCAACACCGGCATCCCCATGGAAGTCTGCGTCCTCATCGAGACGCATGACGATCAGAGCATCCTCGCCACCGGCTCCTATTACGCGCGCGAGCGGATCTACGACACGCTCGCCGTGACCAACCGCGACAGCTACCGGCTCGACGAGCTGACCGCCACGCTGACCACCGGCGCCGGAACCGCCCCCGCCACCACCGAGCACGAAAATGCCTGGCTCATCGCGCAGGATTTCATCGCCGCCTTGAACGAAGGCCGCGCCCCCCTCGTCACCGGCCGCTCCGTGCTGCCCGTCATGCGCGTGCTGGAGCATGTGCAAAGCGAATGGGACGCACGGCACGGCGCCCGCACCATCCCCGGCCGGCCGCTCGGCCAGCTTGCCCAACCCCTGAGCTGAAACAACACAGGACACAGCCTCATGAGCCAACCGCCCAAAAAAACCTATGAAGAGCTGCGCAGCCACCGCTGGTACGGCGTGGACACCCTACGCGCCTTCGGCCACCGCTCGCGCACCAAGCAGATGGGCTTCTCGCGCAAGGATTTTGAGGGCAAACCGGTCATCGGCATCCTCAACACTTGGTCGGACATGAACTCCTGCCACAGCCACTTCCCGCAGCGCGTGGAAGAGGTGAAGCGCGGCATCTGGCAGGCGGGCGGCTTTCCCGTGGTGCTCCCGGCCATGAGCCTGGGCGAACCCTTCGTAAAGCCGACAACAATGCTCTACCGCAACTTCCTCGCCATGGAGGCCGAGGAGCTACTGCGCAGCCACCCGATTGACGGCGTGGTGCTGATGGGCGGCTGCGACAAAACCACCCCCGGCCTGCTGATGGGCGCGATCTCCATGAACATCCCGGCGATCTACTTTCCCGCCGGGCCAATGCTGCGCGGCAACTGGCGCGGCAAGGTTCTCGGCTCCGGCTCGGATGTCTGGAAGCATTGGGCCGAGCGGCGGGCCGGCAACCTGAGCGATGAGGCATGGGGCGAGCTGGAGGACGGCATCGCCCGCTCCGCCGGCACCTGCATGACCATGGGCACCGCCGCGACGATGATGACCCTGGCCGAATCCCTGGGCTTCGTGCTCCCCGGCGGCTCGTCCATCCCAGCACCTGACGCCAATCATTCCCGCCTGGCCTCGGACACGGGGCGCCGCATCGTCGAGATGGTCTGGGAGGATCTGAAACCCTCGGATATTCTCACCCTGGAATCCTTCGAGAACGCCATCGTCACCACGCTCGCCCTCTCCGGCTCCACCAACGCCATCGTCCATCTCATCGCCATGGCGCGGCGCGCCGGCATAAAGCTGGAGCTGGAAGCCTTCGACCGCCTGAGCCGCAAAATCCCCGTCCTGGCGGACATCCGCCCCACCGGGCGCTTCCTCATGGAAGATTTCTACTATGCCGGGGGCACCAGGGCGCTGCTCAGCCGCCTCAGCGAACATCTGCATCTGGGCTGCCCCACCGTGAACGGCGCCAGCCTGGGCGAGAACATCGCCGGCGCGGAAGTCTATCTCGATGACGTCATCCGCACCTGGGACAATCCCGTCGGCACCTCCGGCGGCCTTGCCGTCCTCACCGGCAATCTCGCCCCGCGCGGCGCCGTCATCAAACCTGGCGCGGCGGAGCCACGGCTCCTGAAACATCGCGGCCCCGCCGTCGTGTTCAAGAACTATAATGACATGGAAGCCCGCATTGACGATCCCGCCCTGAACGTCACCGCGGATTCAGTTCTGGTCCTGCAGGACGCCGGACCGATCGGCGCCCCCGGCATGCCCGAATGGGGCCAGCTGCCGATCCCGAAAAAACTTCTCGCCCAAGGCGTGCGCGACATGGTGCGCATCTCCGATGCCCGCATGTCGGGCACCAGCTACGGCGCCTGCGTGCTGCATATCTGCCCGGAGAGCCGGGTCGGCGGGCCGCTCGCCTTCGTCCAGGATCAGGACATCATCGAGCTCGACGTCGCACAACGCCGGCTGGAACTCTGCGTCGACGCCGCGACGCTGGAAGCCCGCCGCGCCGCCTGGGTGCCGCCCAAACCGCATTACGGGCGCGGCTTCGGCGCCCTGCACGCGCAGCATGTCACCCAGGCGGATGAAGGCTGCGACTTCGATTTTCTCGAAACCGCCCACGGCGCGCCCGTGCCAGAGCCGGAGATTCATTAGAGCGCGATCGTTTGAGGTTCGCTCAACCGAGCGAGCCGAAAACGTAAATCGCCCTCAGAAAAATGGCTAGAGCCTGATGCCTTCAGTCTTCCAGCGAGCCAACTCTCACCGCGCGATATAGCTCTCCTTACGCATGTTCTCGGGCAGATAAAGCCGGAACTCCCCCGGCCCGGCGCCGCCGGGCACAGGCACTTCCGGCGCCCTCAACACATGCTGCAACGCCATGGTCGCCTGGCCATCGGGATCCTGGTCGATCACCACATCCAGAATCCCGCTGTGCAAATACTGCCGATGATCGTCGGAGAGTTCATGCGCCACCCAGCACACCGTCCCGCCCGCCGCAAAACGGCGCAGCGCCGCCTCAATCCCCGGCGAGCCGGCCCCGGTGTTGTATATGCCCGCAATCGGCTCACCACGCCTGAACGCTTCGCTCATGGCGATGTAGCACCGGTCGGAATCATCGCTGGTCTGGCCCAGCAGCGGCGCGCACCGCAGATGCGCGAACATCTCCCCCAGCACATCGGTGCAGCCGCTCACGCGCTCAAGATGCCCGCGATAATCCGCCCGGCTGGAGAGCAACAGCACCCGCCCGGGCTTGTGGCAGAACCGCCCGAGCAGATACCCTGCGGTCCGCCCCGCCGCGTAGTTGTCAATGCCGACATATCGCGCCCCCTCCACCCCCGAGACGTTGGTCACAACCATTGCCACATGCTCGCCCCGCCCCAACGCCTCGCGCAACGCACCGCGCATCAGCGGCGTATCCGGCGCCGCGATGATCAACCCTTGCCGCGCATAGGGGCAAGTCCGCACCGCCCGGATCATCGCGGCTTCATCCTGCTCGGGAAAAGACTTCCGGTGCACGACGACACGCTTGTTGAGCAGCGGAATCGCGCGTTGCAGCGCCAGGTTGAGCCGCCGGAAAAACGGCGATCCATTGCTGGGCAACAGAATATCCAAATGGATCAACCCATGGCGCATCTCGGGCAGCACGCGCGGAATCGCCAGCTCCTTGGCCGCCGCCACCACCTTGGCACGCGCGCGCGCCGACACGCTGCCCCGCTCATTGAGCACCCGGTCCACTGTCGAGGAACTGACCCCCGCCACCGCGGCAATATCGTCAAACCGGGCGGTTTTCTTGCGTCTCGGCGATACCGCCATTGAAACCACCTTCGCATATGCCCCGCCGAATTTCCGTATTTTGACGTTTTATCGTCAAAATAGCAACTGCAATCACACCCGCCTGTCCCTACATTCCCCCCATCGCACCTGCATGCATGTTCCGGCTCACCAGCCGTCCCCGCCGGAACCGCCTGTTGGACAACACAAAATAAAGCCAGGAAACACCAATGAAGATCGCGCTCGACCCCTACATGCACCGCCATCTCAGCCTGCCTGACATTGCGCGCAAAACCGCCGATCTCGGCTACCGGCATATCGAACTCTCCCCCCGGGCTGATTTCCTGGACTGGTGGGTGATGCCGCGCGCCGATCGCGAGCGCATCGATGAATTCAAGCGCGCGATGCGCGATCACGGCGTCGAACTCGCCACCCTTCAGCCGATGTATCGCTGGTCCAGCCCCTTTGAGGACGAACGCCAGGCGGCCATCCGGTACTGGAAAAAAGCCATCGAAATCTCCGCCGAACTCGGCTGCACCACGATGATCTCGGAATTCGGCCGCGGCGCCTCGCCCGAGCGCGCCCCCACGCACATCCCCGGCCTCAACACCCCGGAATTATGCGAGGCCGCGTTCTGGCGCTCCATGGATGAACTCGTCCCCATCTTCGAGCGCGAAAAAATAACCCTCTCGGTTGAACCCCACCCGGAAGATTGGGTGGAAGACTTCAACCAGGCGCTGGACATCGTGCGCATGATCGGCTCGCCCCAGGTCAAAATATCCTACATCGCGCCGCACACGTTTTATTACGGCGAGGATATGGCCGCCATGCTGCGCCGCGCCGCGCCCTTTCTGGCGCATGTGCGCGTGGCGGACACCTTCAACCACACAGCCTCCTCGGGGTTGCGCTATATCGTCAACCCGCCCGGCGCAAAGGTGCGGGTGCACCAGCATCTTGACATCGGCCAAGGCGAAATCAACTGGGACATCTTCTTCGCAACCCTGGCCGAAACCGGCTTCGATGGCATTCTCTCCTCCTGCGTATTCGCCTGGGAAGAGCGCGCCGATGACTCCTCGCGCTTCATGCTCAGCGAAATCCAGCGCTACCTCGCCAAACACCCGCGGCGCTGAACACCTCCCCCGTTTTCACCTCAAACCGAACCGGTTCCCTCATGTCGCAAAATTTTGAATTCGCCATCAACCGCATCAGCGCCCCGCGCCTCTCATTTCCTGAATTTCTCGCCATGTGCGGGCGTCTCGGCGTCTCGGGCATCGAATTGCGCAACGACCTGAAGGGCGCCGAAATCAGCGACGGCAGCAATGCCGCGCACCTGCGCGCCACGGCCAGCGCCGCCGGCATCAAAATCCGTTCGATCAACGCGCTCTATCCCTTCGATGTCTGCGACGCCGATTTGCAGCAGCGCGCCCAGCAACTCGCCGCCTACGCACAAAAATGCGGCGCGGCCGCGCTGGTGATGTGCCCGCTCAACAGCCGCGACGATCAGCGCAGCGCCGCCACGCGCCGCACGGATCTCCTCCACGCGCTCAAAACCCTGCGGCCCATCCTGGACGATCACGGCCTCACCGGCCTGGTCGAGCCGCTCGGCTTCGAGGAGAGCGCATTGCGCCGCAAATCGGATGCCGCCGCGGCGATCTTCGAAATCTCCGGCGAGCGCACCTACCGTCTGGTGCATGACACCTTCCACCATTTCCTCGCCGGCGAGGAAGAATTCTTTCCAGAGTTGACCGGCCTGGTTCACATCTCAGGTGTCGAAGCGCCCGAACTCGCCCCGGCGCAAATGCGCGATGGCCACCGCGTGTTCGTCGGCCCGGCTGACCGCCTGGGCAACATCGCCCAGCTTCGCACCCTGCTGGCGCGCGGCTACAACGGCACAGTCTCCTTCGAGCCCTTCGCGGAGCAGATCATGCAGATGGACACAACCGAATCCCTGGTGCGTGAGAGCATGGCCTACATCCGCGCGAACCTCGCCTAACCACCCCCTTCAATCCGCTGGAGACAAAATCAATGAACCTTCAAATCGGCGTCATCGGCACCGGCGCCATCGGCCAGGACCACATCCGCAGGCTCACCCAAACGCTCTCCGGCGCCAAGGTGATCGCGGTCAACGATATCAACCCGCAGCGCGCGCGCGATACCATCGCCACCTATCAGCTTGACGCCACAACGCATGAAGACCCGCACGCCCTCATCACAGACCCGCGCGTGCAGGCCGTTCTGGTCACCTCCTGGGGCCCGACGCATGAGGAATTCGTGCTGGCCGCCATCGCCCAGGGCAAGCCCGTGTTCTGCGAGAAGCCGCTGGCCGAAACCGCCGCCGGCTGCATGCGCATTGTCAACGCCGAGCAGGCCGCCGGCCGGCGCCTGGTGCAGGTCGGCTTCATGCGCCAGTACGACAAAGGCTACAACGCCCTGCGCAACGCCCTGCGCGGCGGTGAAATCGGCGACCCGCTCATGCTGCATTGCGCGCACCGCAACCCGAGCGTGGGCGAGACCTACACAACCCCCATGGCCATCGTTGACACCCTGATCCACGAGCTGGACGTGCTGCGCTGGCTGCTCGATGACGACTACGTCAGCGCCCAGGTCGTCTACCCGCGCAAAAGCCGCCACGCCCATTCCGGCCTGGCCGATCCCCAGATCGTGCTGCTGGAAACCACGCGCGGCGCGCGCATTGATGTCGAGGTGTTCGTCAATTGCCAGTACGGCTACGACATTCAATGCACCATCGTGGGTGAAAGCGGCACCGCGAGCCTGCCGGAGCCTGCCAGCGTCCTGCTGCGTAGCAACGCGCGTTCCTCCACACGCATCCTCACCGATTGGAAAGAGCGCTTCATCGACGCCTACGACATCGAGCTCCAGGACTTCATCAACGGCGTGCAAGGCCACGGGCTCAACGGGCCAACCGCTTGGGACGGCTACGCCGCCGCCGTGGCGGCCGATGCCTGCGTGCTGGCGCAGACATCTGGCAAGGTTGAGCCCATCGCCATGGCACGGCGCCCAGCGTTTTACGCCGCGCGCTAGACGGAAACCGCACCATGCCCCAACCTGCCATCCGCGACTACAGCCTCACCGGCCCTGATGGCGCCGCCGCTGTTGAAAATGGCCGGGCCGGGGCGCAATGGTATGCAACCCCCATCGCGCGCGCGCGCATGAAGCAACTCATGCAGCGCCGCGACGCGCCGGCAATCCGCGACACGCTGATCTGGTTCGCAGCGCTCGGGCTCTCCGGCGGACTTGGCATCGCCCTCTGGGGAAGCTGGCGGGCGGTGCTGCCCTTGGCCGTATATGGCGTGCTTTATGGCTCCGCCGCGGATTCCCGCTGGCACGAAACCAGCCACGGCACCGCCTTCCGCACGCGCTGGATGAACCTCGCACTTTATCAAATCTCCTGCTTCATGATGCTGCGTGAGCCGACGGTCTGGCGCTGGAGTCATACGCGCCATCATACCGATACGCTGATCGTAGGCCGCGATCCGGAAATCTCATCCCCCCGCCCGCCGGATTTTCTGCAACTGCTGCTGAAACTGTTCGCCATCCCCGGCGGCATCAAATCGCTCCGGCATATTCTGCTGCACAGCCTGCACCGGCTAAGCCCGGAGGAGGCAACCTTCATTCCGCCGATGGAGCACCACAAGGTCTACACCCTCGCGCGCATCTGGCTCGTTATCCTCGGCGCCATCGCGGCCCTTTGCATTGCCCTGCACTCCATCCTGCCCGCCATGCTCATCGGCCTGCCCACGTTTTACGGCGCCTGGCTATCCCTCGTCTTCGGCCTTACCCAGCATGCGGGGCTGGCGGAGGATGTCACCGACCACCGGCTGAACTGCCGCACCGTGTACATGAACCCGCTGCTGCGCTTCCTGTACTGGAACATGAACTACCATGTGGAGCACCACATGTTTCCCATGGTGCCTTATCACGCGCTCAAAGCCTTGCACGCGGAAATCAAGGCTGATTGCCCCGCCCCCTACCCGTCTCTGTTCGCCGCCTACCGGGAAATCCTTCCCGCCTTGCTGCGCCAGAAACGCGACCCCTCCTATTTCGTGCCCCGCACCGCCCCGGCGCGCACCCCCGTTACCGAAGCTGCCTGAAAGAAACCCGCCATGCCGCAAATCATTGACCTGTGCGCCACCAGCGATATCGAGTTGGAAGATGTGATCCGCGTCGACCGGGAAGGCCAAAGTTTCGCCGTGTACCACGCCCCCGGCGGCAAATTCTACGTCACCAGCGGGTTGTGCACGCATGAGGCGGTGCATCTCGCCGGCGGGCTGGTGATGGGCCACATCATCGAATGCCCCAAGCATAACGGCCGCTTTGACTATCGCACCGGCGAAGCCAAAGGAGTCCCGGCCTGCGTCAACCTGCGTATTTTTCCCGTAACGCTGGCCGGCGGGCGCGTGACGATCGCACTGAGCTGATGCCGGGCATCGTCATCATCGGCGCGGGCAAGGCCGGGGCCAGCGCGGCGCTCGCCTTGCGCCAGGGCGGCTACACAGGGGCAGTCACATTGCTCGGCGCCGAGCCGCACGCCCCTTATGACCGTCCTCCTCTTTCCAAGGCCGCGCTGCTGGAAGCAGAACCTCCGTCACCCGCCTGGGTCCTCACCCCGGAGCAGGCCGCCGCGCAAAATATCAGCCTGCGCCGTGGCGCCGAGGTCACCAGCATCGCCGCCCCGGCGCGCCGGGTTCACCTCGCTGATGGCACAACCCTCGCCTACAGCAAGCTGCTGCTCGCCACCGGTGCAACGCCGCGCCAACTGCCCGGAGCGGAGGGGGTGCTGTATCTGCGCAATTACGAGGATGCACTGGCCTTGCGCACCCGTCTGGCCCCGCAATCGCATGTCGCGATTATCGGCGGGGGCTTCATCGGGCTGGAACTCGCCGCCGCCGCCCGCCAGCGCGGCGCCGCGGTCACGCTTGTCGAATCCGCGCCGCGCGTGTTGATGCGCGGCGTCCCCGCCGCCGTGGCCGCCGTCATCGCCGCGCGTCACGCGCAGGCGGGCGTGAACCTCCTGCCCGGCGTGGTCATCGCGCGCATCGCGCGGGCCGGCGCGCAACACCATCTGCACCTTGCCGATGGCCGCATCATCACCGCGGATCTCGTCATCGCCGGCATTGGCGCGGCCCCGGAAACCCGGCTCGCCGCCGCCGCGGGACTGGCACTGGATAACGGCATCGCGGTGGATGAAGGGCTGCGCACCAGCGACCCCCATATCTACGCAGCGGGGGATTGCTGCGCCTTCCCCCACCCGCTTTTTGGCGGGCGGCGCATCCGGCTGGAAGCGTGGCGCAACGCGCAGGACCAGGGTGAAGCCGTGGCACAAACCATGCTTGGCGGCACACAACCGTTCCAGGCGGTGCCCTGGTTCTGGTCAGACCAATATGATCTCTGCCTGCAGGTAACCGGACTGGCCGAACCGGACGCCCCCACCATCGCGCGGCACCTGCCCGATGGCACGGTGCTGCATTTCCAATGCGACGCGCAAGGCAGGCTCATCGCCGCGGCGGCAGCCGGGGGCATGCGTCTCGGCAAGGAGATCCGGCTCGCCGGAATGCTCATCGCCCAACGCGCCCACCCCAGCCCGGCCGCCCTCGCCGCGCCGGATGTCCCGCTCAAATCCCTGCTGATACCAATGGCCACGGCTGATGCCTCATCATCGTAGACAATTGGTGCTGCGCGCGGGGGGCTGGGCGGCCGCGCGCCAAAAATGAATCTAATGCCAGCGGGCATCCGTTATGACCTTTGATATCAGAGCCTGAAACATGCAAAAGCTCCTCGTTTTTCAATCGCTTTGGGGCATGGAGCGGTTGAAGGACCGCGCCAGCGGCCTCTCCCCCGCCGCCGCCATTGCAGCCGTGGCAGCCGCCGGCTTTGATGGCGTCACCCATCATTTCGAGGACGCGGCGGTCGTCGCACCGCTCGCCGCCTTGCGCGCCGAACATGGGCTGGGGGCGGAGGGCCAGTGTTTTCCCGCCAGCATCGAGGCGCTGAAACCCGCGGTCGAGCTCGCCAGCCGCTATGGCGCGCATCACCTCACCATCCAGGCGGATGTGCGCCCGCGCACGTTTTCCGAGAGCGTGCGCATCCTGGAGGGCTGGCTGCGCATCGCCGAGCAATCCGCGGTGCCGGTCTATCTTGAAACCCACCGCGGCCGGCTGAACAACGATATGCTGGTGATGCTCGATCTGCTCGGCGCAGTGCCGAACCTGCGCCTGCTCGCCGATCTTTCGCACTATGTGGTGGCGCGTGAGTTTCCGCTCCCGCCGCTCCCCGGCGAAATCGAGACCCAGGTGCAAACCATATTAAACCGCTCCTGGGCCGCGCATGGGCGCGTGGCTTCACCCGGCCAGGTCCAGGTCGAAATCTCTTTCCCGCAGCACCAGCCCATGCTGGCGCAGTTTTGCGCGTGGTGGACCTATCTGATGCGCAGCTGGAAGGCGCGCGCCGGAGAGGATGAGCAATTCTGCTTCACCTGTGAGCTTGGCCCCGCGCCATACGCAATCTCCGGCCCCGACGGGCAGGACCAGACAGACCGCTGGAGCGAAGCCCTGCAACTGCGCGCCATTGCCCGGCAATGCTGGGCCGCGGCCTGAATCCACCGGCCGCGCCGCGCAAATGTCTCTTGTCTGGCATGTAAAAATTCAACCTCCCGCGCCCAACTTCCCCCTGCTACGCTTCGCTGCACCGCACAATCAGCCAGGCCACGCCCTGCACGGAGATTTCTCAATTTGTTATCCCTCCCCATCCTGGCCCTGGCCATCGCATCCTTTGGCATCGGTACAACTGAATTCGTGATCATGGGCCTGCTGCCCAACGTCGCGCATGACCTCAACGTCACCGTCCCCATGGCCGGCTATCTGGTCTCCGGCTACGCGCTGGGCGTGGTTGTCGGCGCCCCGCTGGTTGCAATGGCGACCAGCCGCATGCCCCGCAAAACAGCCCTCTTGAGCCTCATGGCCATTTTCATCATCGGCAACATCGGCTGCGCCCTGGCGCCAAACTACAATTTTCTGCTGGCCGCCCGCGTGGTAACGGCCTTCGCGCACGGCGCGTTTTTTGGCATCGGCGCCGTGGTCGCGCGCGATCTGGTGGCGCGCGAGCAGCGCGCGCAGGCCGTGGCGCTCATGTTCACCGGGCTGAAACTGGCCAACGTGCTGGGCGTGCCGCTCGGCACGGCGCTGGGGCAGGCAGCGGGCTGGCGCATGGCGTTCTGGGCCGTGGTCCTCATCGGCGCCGGCGCAATGGCCGCAATCTGGGCCTTCATCCCCTCAGGGATTCCCGGGTCGCGCAACCGGCTCGCCCAGGAATTCCGCACCATGGGACGCTGGCCCGTCCTGCTGCCCATGCTCGTCTCCACCATCGCCGCCATCAGCCTGTTCAGCGTTTTCACCTACATCACCCCTTACCTGGAGCAGGTCACGGGCTTATCTCCTCGCAGCGTCACCGCCGCGTTGCTCACAATCGGCCTGGGCCTCACCGCCGGCAATCTCATCGGCGGCCGCCTGGCGGATCGCAGCCTGATCAAAACCGTCATCGGCAGCTTCACCGGGCTGGTCTTCATCCTGGCCCTCATGTGGCTGGTCGGCGCGAACGAACCGGCGATGATCGCCGTTTTGGCGGTCTGGGGGGCGCTGGCCTTCGCCTTGGTCTCGCCATTGCAGACCTGGGTGGTCGAATCGGCGACCGGCGCGCCAAACTTGGCCTCCACCCTCAACCAGGGCGCCTTCAATCTTGGCAACGCCCTGGGCGCAGGGCTTGGCGGCGCCGCCCTTACCGCGGGCATGAGCTATGCGCGGCTTCCCCTCGTCGGCGCGGGCATCGCAGCACTCGGCCTGGCCCTTGTGGTGGCATCGCGCACCAGACCCGCCCAGCTTGCCGAGGCACAAGCCAGCCCTTGCCTGGCCTGCCCCTCGTGCGACTGAGGCTCACATCATCCGCCTGTAATTTATAACGGCAGAAGGCGATTCAGACTTCAAATTGGCCCGCAAAGCAGGTCAATCTGAAGTCATCCCGCTCTAAACCCGCTCGCTCAGCTTAATCGCCACGCGGCAGCCGGTTTTAATCAGCGCCGTCAGCAACCGGTATCCCGGCGCCTGCTCCGCCCCGTTCGCCAGGCCGATATCGCGATGCGCCAGCTCCTCGGCGCGGAACGTGGCAATCGTCTCGCGCAACGCCGCCTCCCGCTCGCCCAGCGCCGCCTCCTGCCCGGCGTAATGCGCGTCTATCACTTCTTCCACCGCCACCGTACAGGCCATCGCCGCCTTTTCCCCCAGCGCCGCCGTGGCCGCCCCCAGGGCGAAGCCCGCAACATGCCAGAACGGCAGCAGCGCGGTCGGGCGCACCCGGCGCGCGGGAATCATCTCAGCAAAACGCTCCAAATGTTCCATCTCCTGCGCCTGCATATGCTCTATCACCGGCCCCTGCGCGCCACGCCCCAGCACTGCCAGCTGCCCGGCATAAATCCGCGCCGCGCCGTATTCCCCGGCATGGTCCACCCGGATGAACCGCTTCACCTGCGCGCTCATTTAAACTTCCTTGGTTTTTTCAGCACATAAACCAGCAGCGCCGTGGCAAACAGCAGCGCCCCGCAAAAATCCATCATCGCCATGGATACAGGCAAATGCGCGATCAGATACACCGGCTTGTCGCAAGGCGTTGCCGGCACCATCGGCAACGCCGCGCCTGGCGTGAGAATTCCGTTGCACTCAGGCAACGGCGAGGCCCACCAGCCAAACTCCACCCCCACATGCAGCCCGGCGATCAACACATCCCCGATCATCGCCAGCGCCGCCAGCCCCAGCAGCACCCGCGCGCCGCCCCGGCGCAGCAACACCGCCAGCAACCCCAGCACCACCACAATGCGATAAGGCCAGCGCTCCCACAGGCAGAGTTCGCACGGTGTCAGCAGCAGCACATATTGCGCGAAATACGCGACCCCCAGCGCACCCAGGGCCACAAGGGCGGCCAGCGCGCCCGCGATACGATATCTCATCAAACGCTCACAGAATAAACCGGCTTAAATCGCCCTTGGCAGCCAGCGGCGCGACCTTCTCGTTCACATAGGCCGCATCCACCACCACGCTCTCTCCCGCGCGGTCAGTCGCGGAGAAGCTGATCTCCTCCAGCAATTTCTCAATCACCGTGGCCAGCCGCCGCGCCCCGATATTCTCCACCCGATCGTTGATATCAAACGCCAGCGAGGCCAGCGCATCCACCGCATCATCGGCAAACGTCAAATTCACGCCCTCTGTGTTCAGCAGCGCTGTATACTGCTTCAGCAGCGAATGCTCAGGCTCGGTGAGAATCCGCCTGAAATCCTCCCGCGAGAGCGAGGAGAGCTCCACCCGTATCGGCAACCGCCCCTGCAACTCAGGCAACAAATCCGCCGGCTTGGCGACATGAAAAGCCCCCGAGGCGATGAAGAGAATATAATCCGTTTTGATCGGCCCGTATTTGGTGGAAACCGTGGTCCCCTCGATCAACGGCAGCAAATCGCGCTGCACGTCCTCGTTCGACACATCCCCGCCCCTAAACCCACCCTCGGTCTTGGCG
>NZ_JABEVC010000188.1 GCF_013044125.1 Acidocella sp.
GCGCTGCACGCCCTCGCGCGACACATCCCCGCCCCTAAACCCACCCTCGGTCTTGGCGCAGATCTTGTCGATCTCGTCGAGAAACACAATGCCGTTGCTCTCCGCATGGCGCAACGCATCCTTGGTCAGCGCCTCGGTGTCCAGCAGCCGGTCGGCTTCCTCGCGTTCCAGCGCGCGGCGCGCATCAGGCACCAGCATCTTGCGCTTGCTGGCCTGGCGCCCAAACATCCCCTTCATCATATCGCCAAGGTTGATCGCGCCGTTCTGCGGCATGTCAATCATGCCGATCTGCGCGCCCCCGCCCTCGCTGAGCGAAATCTCGATCTCCTTGTCCTCAAGCTCACCCGCGCGCAGCATCCGGCGGAATTTCACCCGCGTGTCGGCGCTGGCACCCTCGCCCACCAGCGAGGTGATCAACCGCTCCTCCGCCGCCAGCTCCGCCTTGGCTTCCACGCCCTTGCGGTTCTGCTCGCGCAGCATGGTGATGCTCGCCTCCACCAGGTCGCGCACAATGCTCTCCACATCGCGCCCCACATACCCAACCTCGGTAAACTTCGTCGCCTCCACCTTGATGAACGGCGCCTGCGCCAGCTTCGCCAGCCGCCGCGCGATCTCGGTCTTGCCGCACCCCGTCGGCCCGATCATCAGAATATTCTTCGGCACCACCTCATCGCGCATATCCTCGGGCAGTTGCAACCGCCGCCAGCGGTTGCGCAACGCAATCGCCACCGCGCGCTTGGCATCGTTCTGGCCAATGATAAAACGGTCAAGCTCGCTAACAATCTCACGCGGCGAATATATGGGTGTTTCCATTACAGTGTTTCAACAATCAGGTTTTCATTGGTGTAGATGCAAATATCCGCGGCAATCTTCATCGCGCGGCGGGCAATCTCCTCGGCCGCCAGGTCCGGCACTGTCATCAGCGCCCGCGCCGCCGAAAGCGCGTAATTCCCGCCGGAGCCAATGGCGATAATCCCATCCGATGGCTCCAGCACATCGCCGTTGCCGGTAATGGTAAAGCCGCGCTCCTTGTCGGCGACAATCAGCATCGCCTCCAGCCGCCGCAAATAACGGTCCATCCGCCAATCCTTGGCCAGCTCCACGCAGGCCCGCTCCAGCTGGCTGGGAAAACGCTCCAGCTTCGCCTCCAGCCGCTCCAGCAGCGTGAAGGCATCCGCCGTCGCCCCGGCGAACCCCGCGATCACCGCCCCATTGCCGATGCGCCGCACCTTTCGCGCATTGCCCTTCACGACCGTATTGCCGAGGCTCACCTGGCCATCCCCGGCCATCGCCACCGCGCCATCGCGCCGCACACATAAAATTGTCGTGCCATGCCAGCCGACCGGATCATTTGGATTTGTCATGCCCGCAGAAATGGCACCTCAACCGCGCGCAGACAAGGGAGCCTCCGCTCCTGCAATATATTTCGTCAAAACCCTTTTGGCGGCGGGAAGGCGATGATACACAGGCGTATGAGCCCGCAATCCCTCTTCAAAGCAATGGAACCCAACCCCTCCGAAAAAGACCCGCTCCTCTCTGGCCTCGGCCAGCGTGTCAAACTGCTGCGCGCGCGCGGCGGCATGTCCCGGCGCATGCTGGCCGAGGAGGCCGGCGTGTCGGAGCGTCATCTCGCCAACCTCGAGTCGGGCATCGGCAATGTCTCCGTGCTGGTGCTCCAGCAGGTGGCGCTGGCGCTTGGCTCCTCCCTGGCCGAGTTGCTCGGCGATGAGACCACCAGCACCCCCGAAGGCCTGATGATCCGCAAGCTCCTGCACGGCCGCGGGCCGGAGGAGCTGCAACGCGCCCATAAGGCCCTGGCCGAGCTCTTCGGCGCCATCACCCCCGGCCAGCGGCGCAACCACATCGCGCTCGTGGGCCTGCGCGGCGCCGGCAAATCCACCCTGGGGCGCATGGCCGCCGCCCAGCTTGGCTGGCCCTTCGTGGAGCTGCGCGCCGAGATCACCCGCCTCGCCGGCTGCAGCCCGGTGGAAATCCAGGCCCTCTACGGCTCCAACGCCTACCGCCGCTACCAGCGCCAAGCGCTGGAGGATGCCCTGCAAACCTACCCCCACTGCGTCATCGCCACCGCCGGCGGCCTCGTCGGCGACCCCTCAACCTTTGACCTGCTGCTCACCAACTGCCTCACCATCTGGCTCCAGGCCGACCCCGAGGACCACATGAACCGTGTCATCGCCCAGGGCGAACAACGCCCGATGGCCGACAGCCGCAAAGCCATCGAGGACCTTCGCGTCACCCTGGAAAGCCGCGCCGCCTTCTACGCCAAGGCTGACTTCGCCTATAACACCAGCGGCAAAACCGTCGATGAGGCCTTCTCCGGGCTGATGGCCGCGCTGGCCGAACACCAGCTCAAACCGGCCTGACCCGCCATGGCGCGCACAGCCTACCTCGCCGGACCGGATGTATTTCTACCTGGCGCCGCGGCCAACGCGGCGGCAAAAATCGCCATCTGCGCCCGCCACGGCCTCACCGGGCTCGCGCCCTTCAACCCCAAGCTGGACCTGTCCCTGCCGCCGGACATCCTCTGGCGCCAGATCTACCTTGACGACATCGCCATGATGCAGGCCAGCGACCTCGTGATCGCCAACCTCACCCCCTTCCGCGGCGCCTCGGCCGATTCCGGCACCCTGGTGGAAATTGGCTGGTTCCTCGGCCGCGCCCGCCCGGTGTTCGGCTATTCCAACACCGCCGCCTCCTTCGCCGAACGCAGCGCCGCGCAGGCCGCCGCCGTGGCGGACCCTCTCCCCGGCCTCGCCATCGAGCCATTCAACCTGCCCGACAACCTCATGATCCCAGGCTGCGTGGAATATGGCGGCGGCCTGCCCGTCACCCTCCCGCCGGACGGCATCTCCCGCCCCTTCGACTCTCTGGATATTTTCGAACTCTGCGTCGCCGCGGCGGTGCGCCGCCTGGGGCTCTAACCCTTGCGCCGCCTCCAGCAGGCCATCGGCCACGCCATCGCCAGCTTCCTCACCGTCCCGGTGGACGCGCCGCCCGTCTTCCCGGTTGACCTCCGCAAGTTCCGCGCCCTGCTCCAGCCGGGCGATGTCATCCTCGTCGAAGGCCGCCTGCGCATCAGCTCGATGGTCAAATACCTCACCCAGTCCACATGGTCGCATTCCGCGCTCTACGCCGGCGATGCCGCCCCCGGCGGCGGCCCGGACTGCATCGAGGCTGACATCATCGCCGGTGTGCGCCGCTTCAACCTGGAAGACCTGCTGCCCTACCATGTCCGCATCTGCCGCCCCATCGGCCTCTCCACGCAGGACCGCCAGGCCGTGGTTGATTTCGCGATGAGCAAACTCGGCACCCAGTACGATTTGCGCTACGTCGTTGACCTCGCGCGCTACCTCTTCCCCCTCCCCGTGCCGCAGCGCTGGCGGCGGCGCGCCATCGGCTTCCTCTCCGCCGGCCCCACGCGCGCCATCTGCTCCACCCTCATCGCCCAGGCATTCAAAAGCATCGGCTACCCGATCCTGCCGGAAATCACCGAGGAAGCCCTGGCCCACCCCGCCACCC
>NZ_JABEVC010000026.1 GCF_013044125.1 Acidocella sp.
GGATGGCGGCGTCCTGCCCGGCCTCGCGCAAGGCGGCGCCCAGGCGGGTGCGCTTGGCGGCGGCGCTCTCCCCGGCGAAGGCTTGCGGGTGCGCCACCGCTGGGGTGAGCGGCGGGGCGGGGCGGCTGGCCCAGATCTCGTCCACCGGGTTGGGCTGGGCGGCCACCATGGCGCTCGCGGCGAAGCGCGCCAGAGAGTCAGCGCTCAGCAGCCAGGGGTCGTAGCCGATGCGCAGCCCGGCGGCGTGGCGCGCCAGCCAGTCCTCCGGTTTGGTTTCGGTGATGTGCAGGCGCTCCCACAGGGCGGGGTCGGTCTGTTGTTCGAGTTGCAGGGTGTAGCGGCCATCAGAAAAAACCGCCGCGATGGTGGGCAGGACGATCGCCAGCCCGGCGGAGCCGGTGAAGCCGGTGATGAACGCCAGCCGCTCGGCCGAAGCCGGGACATATTCGCCCAGATGTTCGTCAGCCCGGGGGATGATGAAGCCGTCCAGCCCGCGCGATTTGAGGGCGGCGCGCAGGGATGTAAGCCGGGCATTATGTTCTGATGTCATGCGGTTCCCTTTGTTATGCGTGATGTGCATGGCTGCGCTGGTGCCAAACCCTGTCTGAAAACAGTCTAACCATGTTATGTGCAGTGCAGCATAAACGCCGCTGGATCACGTTGAACCGGCCGTTATGCGGGAAAAAACAGGTGACCATTATGACGACCACTATCGACAACCATTCTTCTTTCGGCAAATTCGGCGAGCTTTTGTTTGCTCATCAGCGTCCGTATGCGGAAGCTAAGCAGCACAAGGGCCTGCTGGATGGTTTCAAAGCCTGGCGCAAGCGCCGGGAAGCGGAAGCTGAGCTGGAACGGCTCTCCGACCGTGAACTGGCAGACATCGGCGTGAGCCGCGCTGACATACACGCAGCCGTAAGAGGCTTCTAAAAAGAGGGGGCGTTAAGCCCCCTTTTTTATTTCAGGGCTTACGCAGGGTTAAAATCGACCAGGCGCCGTCGATCAGACGGTGTTCCAGCACCAGCCCGGCGCGGCGGTGCGCGCTGAGGACCCAATTGGCCTGGGTGGTAAGCAACCCGGCCAGAATGGCGGCGCCGCCGGGCGCCAGACTTTCCCCCAGCTGATGCGCCATGGCGCAGAGCGGGCGGGCGAGGATATTGGCGAATACCAGATCATAGGGTGCATTGCGCTTGATGCGCTTGTCCACCCAGCCGTCGGCACGGATGGCATGCACCAGCCCGGCGACGCCGTTGAGCGTGGCGTTGGCGTTGGCGACGCGGGCGGCGCGCGAGTCGATGTCGCTCGCCAATACGCGCTGGCGCAGCAGCTTGGCGGCGGCGATGGCGAGAATCCCCGAGCCGGTGCCGAGGTCCAGGATGCGGCGCGGGTGGTGGTATTGCGCCAGGCGCTCCAGCGCGATGAGGCAGCCGCGGGTGGAGTTATGCTCGCCAGTGCCAAAGGCGAGGCCGGCATCCAGCGTGAGGGTGATGCGCCCTGGGATTTTTGGGGCGTTGATATGCGTGCCGCGCACGACGAAGCGCCGCCCGATGGTCTGCTCGGGGAACGCCGCCTTGGTGCGCGCCAGCCAGCCGCCGACGGGAACCAGGGCGCGGGTGATCTCGGGCGTGACGCCGGTGAGCATCTCTGCCACGGCGAGGGCGGATTCCAGCTCCGCCTCATGGGCGCCGCGCTCCTTTACGCCCTGGATGTCCCAGATGTTCAGATCCTCGTTATGAAAGAAGGACACCGCGCGGCAGACGGAGCCCAGCGCGGCCTCGAAAAAATCCAGCGCGTCGGCCGGGACGGTCAGCGCGATGCAGTCCAGTTGCTCAGGCATCATGCCGCTCCACGAAATTGCTCAGCACGCGTTTTTCTCCTGATGTCTCGAAGTCGATGTCCAGCCGGTCGCCCTCGGCGGCCAGCACGGTTCCATAGCCGAATTTTTGGTGGAAGACCCGCGCGCCGGCTGGGATTTTCGTGCTGGCCGGTGGTTTTGCTGGAGCGCGGGCCTGCACTGGAAAGCTGACCGGCGCGCCCCAGCGCGGCTGCTGGCTAGCCGCCGCCGAGCCGGTGTGGGTGATGGATGCCTCGGGCAGTTCCTCGATGAACCGGCTGGGGATGGAATCCTGCCAGCCGGCATAGGTGCGCCGGCGCCCGGCATGGGTGATGATGGCGCGGTGGCGCGC
Organism: Acidocella sp.; assembly: GCF_013044125.1. Classification (GTDB taxonomy): domain Bacteria; phylum Pseudomonadota; class Alphaproteobacteria; order Acetobacterales; family Acetobacteraceae; genus Acidocella. The sequence goes on from NZ_JABEVC010000026.1 coordinate 2,187, forward strand.
GCGGGTGATGCCGACATAGGCCAGGCGGCGTTCTTCCTCCAGGCTTTTGTTGCCGCCCTCGTCCAGTGCGCGCTGGTTGGGGAACACACCCTCCTCCCAGCCGGGGAGGAACACGGTGTCAAACTCCAACCCCTTGGCGCCGTGCAGGGTCATCATGGAGAGTTTCGCGTCGTCGCTGTTTTCCTCGTTTTCCATCACCAGCGAGACATGCTCAAGGAATGCCTGCAAGGATTCGAAATCAGCCAGGGCGCGGATGAGCTCTTTCAGATTCTCCAGCCGCCCTGGCGCATCGGGCGATTTGTCGGCCTTCCACATGGCGATGTAGCCGGATTCCTCGAGCATGGTCTCCAGCGTCACGACATGGCCCTCACGCTCCAGCATGGCGCGCCAATGGTCAAAATTTTGCAGCAGCGCGCGCACGGTTTCGCGCAGCTTGCCCTTGAAGCCGCCTTCCTGCACCAGCAACGCCGTGGCGGCGTAGAGCGAGACCTGCGCGGTGCGGGATTTGCCGTGCATGGCGCGCAGGGAGGTATCGCCGATGCCGCGCTTGGGTAAATTCACGATGCGCTCGAAGGCGAGGTCATCCGCCGGTTGCGCCAGCACGCGCAGATAAGCCACCGCGTCACGGATTTCCGCGCGTTCGTAAAATCGCAGGCCGCCGATGATGCGATAGGGAATCCCCAGCAGGATCATGCGTTCTTCGAAAGCGCGGGTCTGGAAACCGGCGCGTACCAGAATCGCCATTTCAGCCAGGGATTGTCCGGCGCGGCGATACGCATCCACGCGCCCGCTGATCATGCGGGCCTCCTCCTCGGAATCCCACAGCGCCACCACTTCCACATTCTCGCCCGTGGCGTCAGCCCGCCCGGCGTGCAGGGTTTTGCCCAGCCGCCCGGCGTTATGCGCGATGAGATGCGAGGCGGCGGCGAGAATCGGCGCGGTGGAACGGTAGTTGGCTTCCAGCCGCACGATTTTCGCGCCTGGAAAATCGCGTTCGAATTTCAGGATGTTCTCGATCTCGGCGCCACGCCAGGAGTAGATGCTCTGGTCGTCATCGCCCACGCAGCAGATGTTCTTGTGCGATTGCGCGAGCAGGCGCAGCCAGTAATATTGCACCAGGTTGGTGTCCTGGTATTCGTCCACCAGAATGTATTTGAACATGTTTTGATAGGTGGCGAGAACTTCAGGGTCTTTTTTCAGCAGGCTGACAGTGAGCAGAAGCAGATCGCCAAAATCGGCGGCGTTCAGCGCCTTCAGCCGGTCCTGATAATCGCGGTACAGGGCCTCGGCCTTGCCGTTCGCGAAATCCGTTGAATCCGCCATGGGAATTTCACCCGGCATGAATCCCTTGTCTTTCCATTTCTGGATCTGCGTCATCAGCGCGTTCGCGGGCCAGCGTTTTACATCAATCCGCGCGGCTTCCATCAGTTGCTTGAGCAGGCGCATCTGGTCGTCGGAGTCCAGGATGGAGAAATTGCTCTGCAAGCCTACACGCTCGGCGAAGCGGCGCAGCATGCGCGCGCCCAGGGCGTGAAAGGTGCCGAGCCAGAGCCCCTCAGCCGGCTGGCCGAGGATTTTGCCGACGCGCTCGCGCATTTCGCGCGCGGCCTTGTTGGTGAAGGTGACGGTGAGGATCTGGTTGGGGTAGGCGCGGCGGCTGAGCAGGATATGCGCGAATCTGGTGGTGAGCACGCGCGTTTTGCCGGTGCCAGCACCCGCCAGCACCAGCACCGGGCCTTCGGTGGTTTCCACGGCATCACGCTGAGCCGGGTTCAGGCCATCCAGATAACTTGTCATGCTGTTAAGGGTTTTACACCCAAAATCCGCGCGATGGCATAGACCAGATCCGGGCGGTTGAGAGTGTAGAAGTGGAATTCGTCAATGCCGTTGGCCTGCAGGATGCGAACCTGCTCGGCCGTGGTGGCGGCGGCGACCATGCGGCGGGTCTCGATATCGTCATCAAGGCCCTCGAACAGCGCGGCCATCCATTTCGGCACGGAGGTGCCGCAGGCCGCGCAGAAGCTGGCGGCCTGCTTGAAGTTGGAGACGGGCATGATGCCGGGGACGATTGGCGCCGTGATTCCGGCGGCAAGCGCCTTGTCGAGGAAGTTCAGGTAGATGTCGTTGTTGAAGAACACCTGGGTGATGGCGCGGGTGGCTCCGGCGTCAAGCTTGCGCTTGAGGTTATCAAGGTCGGCCTGCGGGCTGAGCGCTTGGGGATGAACCTCGGGGTAGGCGGCCACGGTGATCTCGAAATCAGCGATGCGCCGCAGTCCGGCGACGAGATCGGACGCGAAGGCGTAGCCGCCGGGGTGCGGGGTGTAGGCTTCGCCGTTGGGCGCGTCGCCGCGCAGGGCGACGATGTGTTTAACCCCCGCGGCCCAGTAGCGGCGGGCGACTTCGTCCACCTCCTCGCGCGTGGCGCCAACGCAGGTGAGGTGCGCGGCCGGGGTGAGGCTGGTTTCCTTGACGATGCGCAGCACCGTGGCATGGGTGCGCTCCTGCGTGGAGCCGCCGGCGCCGTAGGTGACAGAGACGAATTGCGGCCGCAAGGTGGCCAGGCGTTCGATGCAGGCCCAGAGCTGCGCCTCCAACGCCGGGGTTTTGGGCGGGAAGAATTCGAAGGAAATGGCCGGCGGGGCCGCGCCCTCGCGGGCGGGCAGGGGAGCGATGCGCGCGCCGGCGGCCCAGCGTTGCAGAGTGGCAGGGTGCGGGGAATGGATCATGCTGGTTCCGTGACAGCACCGCCGGATTTTCGCAAGGGCTTCATACGGTTCGCGGGCATGGATTGCGCCGGGTCCCCGAAGATGGAGGGGCATGTGTCTCTGGCTGTGGTATCTGGGTTGAAGGCGCGTTATTGAGCAACACATATATGGAGCCGCCCAGCCTGGGTGGCTGGGTTAAGTTGGGATTGAACAGTATGATGATGACCGTGAAACGAAGGTTGAGCCGGGTATTCAGCCTGGCGGCGCCCGGGCTGCTGCTCCCGGTTCTGCTGGCGGGTTGCGCCACCCCGCCGCCGCGGACGGATACGGTGGATTACCAGGCCTACCAGCAGCAGAACGATCCGCTGGAGCCAACCAACCGGGTTTTCTACACTGTGAATGACAAGATCGACACCTACGCCTTCAAGCCGTTGGCGCAGGGGTATGTGGACATCACCACGCAGCCGATCCGCAACCACGTGGGCGATTTCATCACCAATATCGGCGAGCCCGCACGCTGGGCGAATTTCATGCTGGAAGGCAAGCCAACAGACGCAGGCACGGCGTTTGTGCGCTTCCTGCTCAACTCGACCATTGGCATTGGCGGCATTTTCGATCCCGCGGCGGCGCTGGGCTATCCTGAGACGGATACCGATTTTGGCATGACGCTGGCCATCTGGGGCGTGCCCGCCGGACCGTATCTGTATCTGCCGGTGTTTGGCCCCTCCGGCGCGCGCGATATCTGGAACCTGCCGGTTGAATATTTTGCGACACCGATGGAACTCGCTCCCGCGAGCGGCGCGCTCACCGATTTCGGCTATGCACAGACCGGGCTGCACCTCATCAACACGCGGGCTGCGTTCATTGGCCCGATTGACCAGGTGAAGGCCACCGCGCTCGACCCCTATGCCACATTTAGGAGCCTTTATCGCCAAAGTCGTGACTCAGAGTTGCAGCTAATTGATGAGCGCGACACGCCAGTGCCCAATCCCTGGGCGCATCGGTAGCCGCCGACACTAATCATAAGGACTTAATTATGTATCTTCGCCGTTTGCTTCTGGGTGCTATCGCCTGCGCTCCCGTGCTGGCCGCCATGCCCAGCTTCGCCCAGGCCGCGTTGGTGCCGGCCGATGCCGCCAAGGCTTTCATCACTCAATCTGGCCAGCAGCTGGTTTCGGTTGTGAACAGCAACGCCAGCGGCACGCAAAAGGCCGATGAACTGCGCGAGCTGGTCAACAAAATCGTCGCGGTCGATCAGGTGGGGGATTACGTGCTGGGGCGGTATCTCAATGTCGCCACGCCCGATCAGCACACGCAGTTCCTTAACCTGTTTCATCAGTTGCTGTCCTACAACATCACCTACCAGATCAAAGCCTATCAGGGGCTCAGCTTTGTGGTGGACGGGGCGACGCCGATGGGCAACGACATGGTGGTGCACACCACCATCACCAGCCCCGGCAAGGCGCCGGCCGATGTGGGCTGGGCGGTGGACGAGGTGAACGGCCAGCCCAAGATCGTTGATGTGATCGTGGCCGGGACCAGCCTGCGGATCACCACCCGTAATGATTATGCCTCGGTGGTGACCGACAACGGCGGGCAGGTGAGCGCGCTGCTGAAAGCCATGAAGGGGCAGATCACCAAGATCGCCTCCGCGCAGTAAGGGGTTGAACAAAGCCGGGGGCTTATCCCCGGCTTTGTTTGGTTAGAACGCGGCTTCGGCGAAAATCCGGGTGATGTCGCCGTTCCAAGCGCCGTGGTAGCGCTCTAGCCAGTGTTCAGCCTGGGTTGGCGCGCCAGCGGCGATTTCAGCCAGCGGCGCCAGATAAGGCTCTTCATCCTCTCCGGCGGCGTTTTTGCGGGCGCGGTTCTTCAGCCCGTCACGGGCGATTGCCACGACCTCGCGCGCGAGGTCGCGCAGGGTGCCCTTGCCGTACCTGGTGTTGATGCCGCTTGCCGGCACGGCCGCGCGCAGGGCCAGGATATCTGTGTAGGAGAGGGGCTTCACCAGCGCCGCGGCGGCGGCCAGGGCGGCGGGATCGTAGAAAAGCCCGGTCCAGAGCGCCGATTGCGCCAGCATCATATCTGGGCGGCCAGAGTCGGCGCCGCGGGTTTCGATGTATTTCTTCAGGCGGACATCGGGGAAGGCGGTGGTGCTGTGATCGGCGAAGTCGCCCAATGTGGCATGCACGCCGGGCAGGGCGGGCAGCTTGCCTGCCATGAAGTCACGGAAGGAGGCACCGGCGGCGTCGATGAATTCGCCGTCTCGGTAGACGAAGTACATCGGCACATCGAGCAGCCAGTTGGCATAGGCCTCAAAGCCGAATCCGGGCGCGAACACCACGGCGGGGATGCCGGAGCGGGCGTTGTCGGTATCGGTCCACACCTGGGCGCGGTTGGAGAGCAGCCCGTTGGGCTTGCCCTCATAGAACGGTGAATTGGCGAACAGCGCCGTGGCCAAAGGCTGCAACGCGCTGGCGACGCGCATTTTGCTCACCATGTTGGCCTCGGAGCAGAAGTCCAGGTTCACCTGCACCGTGCAGGTGCGCAGCATCATGTCCAGCCCGCGGGTGCCGACCTTGGGCATGTAGGCGCGCATGATTTTGTAGCGGCCCTTGGGCATGAAGGGCATGTCCGCGCGGGTGGCGGTGGGGTGGAAGCCCAGCGGCGCGAAGCCGAGGCCAAGCCCGGGGGCGATGGCGCGCAGCCGGGTGATGTGGGCGTCAAGCTCCGCCTTGGTGGCGTGCAGATCCGCCAGCATGGCGCCGGAAAGCTCGAACTGGCCGCCCGGCTCCAGCGAGAGCGAGGCGCCGCCTTCTCCCTTCAGGCCGATGGTGTTGCCATGGTCGAGAATCGGGCTCAGCCCCCCGCCAGCCTGGAAGGCCGCGAGCAGCTCCTTTATGCCGCCCCTCTGCTCATAGCTTGGCGGCGCGAGGTTGCTCAGGCCGAAGCCGAAGGCCTCATGCTCGGTGCCAATGGTCCATTGCGCCGGCGGCTTGGCGCCTGCGGAAAAATAAGCCGCCAAATCGCGGATATCGGTAATCGGCCGGTCATCGGCGTCTCCGGGGTTCGACAAACGTAAGCTCCCTTTTATGCATCCGCCGCGAGCAGAAGTGCGAGCCCTGCAATCGCGGCGGTTTCGGCCCGCAGGATGCGGCGCCCCAATGATACGCGTGTAACAAGGGGTGTCCGTGCGATACCTTCAAGCTCCGTATCGGTAAAGCCACCCTCTGGGCCGATCATCAGCGCGCTGGGGCCGGAGCTGGGGGCGAGTATGGCGGCGCTGCGGCGCTCATCGGCGACGAACAGACGCCGGGCGGGCCAGTTGGCCATGAGTTTTTCCACATGCAGGGGTGCGCGGACCTCGGGCACGATCAGCCGTTCGCATTGTTCGGCGGCTTCGGCGGCGATGGCGCGCAGCCGGTCCAGGTTCACATGGTCCGCCTGGGTGCGCGCGGTGAGAATCGGCTGGATGACGCTGGCGCCGAGTTCGGTCGCCTTTTCCACCACGAGGTCTGTTTTCTGGCGTTTCAGCAGCGCGAAGCAGAGCCAGCAGTCAGGTTCGGGCTCTGGCGCGCGGGTTTGTGCCGATACTTCCAGCACCACCGCCTTACGCGAAACTTTTGTGACAGAGGCGCGCCACTCACCGGCGGTGCCGTTGAAGAGGCGCAAGGTGTCACCCGGGGCCAGCCGCATGACATTGGCGAGGTAGTGGGACTGGGCCTCCGGCAGCGGGATTTGCGCCGCTTCATGCAGCGGGGCCTCAACATACAGGCGAATTGACGTGGTGCTCATGACGGGCACATTAGCATCTATGAATGGATTTACCGATATACACACCGGCGGCTGGGTCCGGCATCTGCCGTCCTGGATGCTGCCCTATGCGATCCTCGCCCGGTTTGACCGCCCGATCGGCGCGTGGCTGCTGTTTCTGCCCGGCCTGTGGTCGATCATTCGGGGCGCGCGCGGCGTGGGTGTGGCGCTGTGGCTGTTGTTGCTGTTCGCGCTTGGCGCCGTGGTGATGCGCGGGGCGGGCTGCGTGGTGAATGATTTATGGGACCGCAGGATGGACGCGCAGGTGGAACGCACGCGCGCCCGCCCGCTGGCTTCGGGCGCGCTCAAACCCCTCGACGCGCTGGTGTTCCTTGTGCTGCTCGGCGCCGTGGGGCTGCTCATCCTCAGCCGGCTGGATTTCCCGGCGCGGATTCTGGGCGTCGTCAGCCTCGCGCCGGTTATTTTGTATCCGCTGGCCAAGCGGGTGACGTGGTGGCCCCAGGTGGTGCTGGGCTTCACCTTCGGCTGGGCAGCCCCCATGGGCTATGCCGCCGCGAGCGGGGGTTTTTGGTCGTGGTCCTCGCTCTGTCTCTATGCCGCCGCGATTCTGTGGATTTTGGGGTATGATACTATTTACGCGCATCAGGACCGTGAGGACGATGCGCTGATCGGCGTGAAATCCACCGCCCGGCTGTTCGCGCATAACACGCGCGGGCTGCTGCGGGTGTGTTACGGCGGCATGATTTTGCTGCTGGCCCTGGCGATGGCGCTGGCGGGGCTCAATATCTATGGCGTTGTGCTGCTGGCCCTGCCGGCGGCGCTGCTGCTGCGCCAGATCCTGCGGCTCGACATTAATGACCCCGCGCTGTGTCTGCAATTGTTCAAATCCAACCGCGAGGTTGGGCTGGCAATTGGGCTGGCGATGCTCGTGGGGCGGTTTTAGAGTGCAATGGCCTCAGATTGACCCGCTTTGTGGGCCAACCTGAGGTCTGAAGCGCCCTTTATCTTTATAAATGGGCGCATTCACACCGCGGCGCTGATCATCTCCACCGGCGCGATCAGATTTCGCTCCAGATTGTCGATCATATTGGCGATTTTTTGCGGCGCGCTCTCGCCCATCAGCAGGTGGAGCCCCAGCCGTGGCAGCCCCCCGGCCTGGGCCGCGCGGGCGCGCAACTGCTGGAAGAAATCAATCGCGAATGCGCGCCGGTTGCGCTCGTTGCGGAGGATAAAACCCGCGTCCTCCAGCAAGCGCCGGTAAGTGGCGGGCGTTTCCACGAAGCTGGCACCGGGCGTTGCCGCCCATGGTAATGGGAAGCTCAGCTGCGCGCCGCCGGCCTCGCGCATGACATCGTAGATGCCAAACAGCGCGCCGGGCTTGAGGACGCGCCGGATCTGTTGGAACAGCCGTGATTTTTCCCGTATGTTCATGCCGGCGTGCAGCATATAGGCGCCATCGAAGCTGGCGGGCTCGAAGGGCAGGTCGAGCGCGCTGCCGTGCAGATAGGCGACCTCGCTCTCCAGACCGACGCGCCGCGCCAGGGTTTTGGCGAGGCGGACATAGTCCTCGGTGATGTCGATGCCGGTCACCCGGCAGTTGTGTTCATAAGCGAAATGGCGGGACGCGCCGCCGAGCCCCGCGCCAATGTCGAGCAGGAGCATGCCTGGCTTGAACCCAAGCTCGGTGGCGAAATCCACGGTGGCCTGCCGCCCGCCGATGTGAAATTCATCAACCGGGGAGAGATCGGCGGGGACCAGGTGGTTGAGGTTCTTGCCCGCGGCGGCCAGGGCGTCGAAGATGTCGCGCTCCAGTGAGCCGTGCGCGTATTGCCGCGCTACGGTTTGTTCAAGTGTCATGGTGGCGGCCCCCAATTGGTGTGAGAAGCGTGGCCAGCATACGTCCATGCCGGATTTCTGTAAAAGGACAATGTGCCTGGCGGCTTGACGCGGCGCGCGGAATCCTAAAAACATCGGCCACCGGGGTGCCCGCAATCCGCTGGCTGAGATCAAACCCGCTGAACCTGTCTGGGTAATGCCAGCGAAGGGAGTGCATATGAGTCTACACCGCCGTACCCTGCTGTCCGCCGCCGCCGCGAGCGCCGCTCTGGCCGGCCCGTTTGCCCGCGCCGCAACGCCGCAAAAATTCACGGTATTGCTGGACTGGTTCGTCAACCCGGACCATGGGCCGCTGTTCGCCGCCAAATACATTGGCGCCTATGCCCGCGCGGGGCTGGATGTGGCGCTGATCGCGCCCACCGACCCCGATCTGCCGCCGCGCCTGCTCGCCGCGGGCAAGGCGGATGTGGCGCTCAGCTACCAGACCCAGCTTTACCTGCTGGTGGACCAGGGCCTGCCCGTGCGCCGCATCGGCACGCTGATCGACAAGCCCCTGAACACGCTGACCGCGCTTGGCGGCCGGGGTATTGCCACCCTGCATGACCTCAAGGGCAAGAAGATCGGTTATTCCATCGCCGGGGTGGAGGAGGTGCTGATCGGCACCATGCTGAAATCCGTTGGCCTCGGGTTGAGCGATGTCACGCTGGTCAATGTCAATTTCAATCTTGTCAGTTCGCTGCAAAGCCACGCGGTGGATGCCGTGATCGGCACCTACCGCACCTATGAGGATATTCAGCTGGCCCAGGCCGGGCTGAACCCGGTGATCTTTCTGCCCGAAGACTACGGTGTGCCACCCTCGGACGAGCTGATCATGCTTGCCAATCTGAAGGCGCTGGGTAACCCGGCACTGCCGCGCTTCCTCGCCGCGGTGAGGGAAGGGGCCGCGTATCTGGCTCAGCACGGCGATGCGGTGCTGGCGCAGTTCCTGAAGGATAATCCGAGTTTGAACGATAGACTCGACATCGCCTCCTGGCATGCGCTGCCGGGCGCTTTCGCGGCCGATCCCGCGAAACTCGATGCCGTGCGCTATACCCGCTACCGCGATTTCATGTTCGCCGCCGGGCTCATCAAGAAATCTCTGCCGCTGGATACCTACGCGGTGGAGATCAAGGCCTAAGGTGAATACGCCTCCCGGGATTCTGGTGCGGGATCTGTCGCTGAATTTCGGAGGCGTCACCGTTTTCGAGGGGTTGGGGTTCGAGATCGCGGCGCGAAAATTCACCGCGCTGCTGGGGCCGAGCGGCGTGGGCAAGACCACGCTGCTGCGCATTATCGCGGGGCTGGAAGCACCCGCCACGGGGCAGGTGGCGGCGAGCGACGGCGCGCCGCTGGCCGGACGGATCGCCTATATGGCGCAGCAGGATTTTTTGCTGCCCTGGGCCAGCGCACTGCGTAATGTCATGCTGGGTGCCACGTTGCGGGGCGCGAGGCCCGAGCCAGAGCGGGCGTTGCAC
>NZ_JABEVC010000189.1 GCF_013044125.1 Acidocella sp.
CCCGGACCGGAGCTGAAACCAGCCGAAGGGAGTCACAATGCCGTTATATGAAACCGTGATCATTGCACGGAGCGAAATCACGCAGGCACAGGCCGACGCTGTTGCCGACGCCGTGACCGCCCAGCTCGAAACCGATGGCGGCGCTGTTAAAAAGCGCGAATACTGGGGCCTTCGTGGCCTTGCCTACCGGATCAAGAAAAACCGCAAGGGCCATTACATCCTGCTCGGGCTCGATGCGCCCTCCCCCGCCGTGAAGGAGCTGGAACGCCAGCTGACCCTGAACGAGGACGTGCTGCGCTTCATGACCGTGCGCATCGAGGAAATCACCGAGGAACCCTCCGTGATTCTGTCGCGCAAGTCCGACGACCGTGAACGCGGCTTCCGTGGGCCCAAGCCCGCCGGACGCTTTGAGACCGGCCGTAAGCGCGGCTTCGATGAAGGCCGCGAGGAGTTCCGCGCGCGTGACGAGTTCCGCGCCGACCGTGACGATTACGGCGCTGAGGAGGAAATCTGATGTCTGAAGCAACCACCCCCGATGCCGGCCTGCGCCGCCCCGCTGTTGGCGCCCGCAAGCCCTTCTTCCGCCGGAAGAAATCCTGCCCGTTCTCTGGCGCCGGCGCGCCGGTGATCGACTATAAAGACGTGCGGCTGCTTTCGCGGTTCCTTTCCGAGCGCGGCAAGATCGTGCCCTCGCGCATTACCGCGGTGTCCGGCAAGAAGCAGCGTGAACTGGCCAAAGCCATCAAGCGCGCCCGCTTCCTTGCCCTTCTCCCCTATGTTCTGAGCTAAGAGGAGCAAGAAACATGGCACAAGTAGAACTGATCCTGCTCCAGCGCGTCGAAAAACTCGGCCAGATGGGCGAAATCGTCAAGGTCAAACCCGGCTATGCGCGCAACTTCCTGCTGCCGCAGTCCAAGGCCGTGCGCGCGACCAAAGCCAACCGTGAGCGCTTTGAGCGTGAGCGCGCCCAGCTTGAGGCGCAGAACATCAAACGCCGCGACGAGGCCGAGCGTGTGGCCGAGCGCGTGCAGGGCCTGAGCATCACCCTGATCCGTCAGGCCTCCGATGCCGGCGCGCTGTATGGCTCCGTCTCCAGCCGTGACATCTCCGACGCTTGCACCGCCGCCGGTCTCGGGATCGAACGCGCGCAGGTGCTGCTGGTTCACCCCATCAAGTCGCTCGGGATTTCCGCAGTGCGCGTTGCACTGCACCCGGAAGTCTCCATCGACGTGAAGGTGAATGTGGCCCGCTCCGTCGAGGAAGCCGAGAAGCAGGCGCGCGGCGAGACGATCGCCGCCGAACCGGACGAAAAGCCGGAACTCGGCCCGCTGTTTGGCGAGGAAGACACCGCCGCGTAAGCCTCATCCGCTTGCATGGCTCCCAAATACGGCTCCCGTGGCAACGCGGGGGCCGTTTTTATGCCGCGAGCGCCGATTGTTAATTTTCTTTGTAAAATTAACCCGAATCAATGTACAAATTGCTCGTTGTGCTACATCTTTTTTTCTGCATCTTGCTTCCCAGTGCCCCGAATCGAGGGTTCGAGGCATCAAAACACCGTCCCTCACGGGACATGAGCGTTTTGTTTTCAGTGGCCTGCTTGTCCCTTCCGCCCGCTGCAAGACGCAGCAGACTTCAGGGGCAGGACACTAGAGGCTGATTGGTTTAAGTGCGATCAGGCTCTAGCCATTTTTCTGAGGGCGCTTCACGCTTTCGGCTCGCTTGGTTGAGCGAGCCTCAAATGATCGCGCTCTAGCTGACCGTTAACCGTAACGGAGAAGGGTGTGACCTTGCTGTTCAAAAAGCTGTTGGATCGTATTCTCGCTAACGCCATCCGCCAGGGCCGGTTCCGGGTCATCTGGCCGGACGGATCGGAAAGTCTCTACGGGGATGGCAAAAACCCCGCCGCGGGTATTAAAATCATGAGTGCCGCCACACTGCGCCGGTTGGTTCTCAACCCCGGGCTCGCCATGGGCGAAGGTTATATGGATGAGAGCATCATCCCCCTGGACGGCACGATCCACGACGTTCTGGCGCTGCTGCTCGATAACCTGGCCCGCCACCCGATGCCCATACTCAACTGGAACGAGCGGATCAGCCGGTTGTTGCGCCCCATCTCGCAGGCCAATAACGCGCGCCGCGCCAGGCGCAACGTGGCGCACCATTATGACCTCAACGGCCGGCTGTATTCGCTCTTCCTGGACCGCGACCGGCAATATTCCTGCGCCTATTTCGCGCGGGGCGACGAGACGCTGGAGGAAGCCCAGGCCGCGAAAAAGCGCCACATCGCGGCCAAACTGCTGCTCAACCGCCCTGGCCTCACGGTGCTGGACATCGGCTGCGGCTGGGGCGGCATGGCGCTCACCCTGGCGCGCGACTTCGGCGCCCGCGTCACCGGCATCACCCTCTCGGAAGAGCAACTGGCCGAGGCCCGCGCCCGCGCCGCCGCCGCCGGGCTTGATGAGCGCGTGAAATTCGAGCTGATGGATTACCGGGACATGAACCAGGCGTTTGACCGGATCGTCTCCGTGGGCATGTTCGAACATGTCGGCATCCCGAATTTTCGTAATTTTTTTGACACTATCAGGCGTTGCCTGAAGCCTGACGGCGTGGCGCTGCTGCATTCCATCGGCCGGTTTGCGGGGCCAGGGGCCACCAACCGCTGGATCTCCAAATATATATTTCCCGGCGGCTACTCCCCGGCCCTCTCCGAGGCGCTGGCCCCGTTGGAGAAATCCGGCCTCATCAGCACCGATATCGAGATCCTGCGCCTGCATTACGCGCAGACCATCGCCCATTGGCGGAGCCGTTTCGCCGCCAACCGCCATACCATCGCGGCACTCTATGATGAGCGCTTCTGCCGGATGTTCGAGTTCTACCTTTCCGGCTCGGAACTGTCGTTCCGGCTGTCGGACCACATGAACTTTCAGATCCAGATCGCGCATAACCACGCCGCAGTGCCGCTGACACGCGACTACATGCTGGAGAAGGAGCGCCAAATCGCGCTGCCCAGAGCGGCCGAATAGACTTAAAGCCGTAGTGCGCTAAGCTGGCGGCATGCAACTCCCCTGGCAAAAACCGAAGATCCCCGTGCTCGCCCTGCGCGGCATCATTGCGCCGCGTCCCGGCGCCATCAATCTGGAGGCCTACACCGCGCCCATTGAGCGCGCCTTCGTGCTGGCGAAAAGGAGCAAGAACCTGGTCCTGGCCATCGAGAGCCCCGGTGGCTCGGCGGTGCAGTCGGACCTGATCGGCCAGTTCCTGCTACGCCGCGCGAAGGAAACCGGTGTTGCCATCACCGCCGTCATCGGCGATGTGGGGGCCTCAGGCGGCTATTGGCTGGCCTGCGCGGGTGCCAAGATCTATGCCAACCGGCTCTCCATCGTCGGGTCCATCGGCGTTGTCACCGGCGGGTTCGGGCTAGACCAGTTCATCGCCCGCCACGGCATCGAACGCCGCATTTTCACCGCCGGGGAGCATAAGCGCCGGCTGGACATGTTCGCGCCCCTGCGCGCGGAGGACGAAGCCTTCACCCGCGAATTGCTGGATGACGCGCACGGCATGTTCAAATCCTGGGTGAGCGCGCAGCGTGGCGCGCGGCTGACCGCCGAGCAGGGCAAGATATTCGACGGCGGGTACATGCTGGGCGAACGGGCGCTCAGCCTTGGCCTCATCGACGGTTTCGGCGATGTCGATACCATCGTGAAACAGCTCGGCGGCAAGAATGCCAAGCCGCTTTGGGTGCGGCCCAAACCGCCGCGCGGCATTATGCGATTCATCACCCGCGGCGCCGTGGAAGCCGCGCTGGAGGCCGCCGAGGAGCGGCTTTCCGGCCCAAGGCTGCGATGAGCCTGAGCACGCGCCGCGCACAGCCCGAGGATGCCGCGCTGCTGCTTGCCATGTCGCGGGCCTTCCATGATGAGGACGGCTCGCCCCTGGACGCGGCGGCAACGGCGACGATTGCCCATGTCGCCGCCGGAGAGCCACTGGCGCCGGCCTATTTGCTGGAGGAAAACGGCGCCGCCATCGGCTTCTTCATCCTCACGCTGGGCTACAGTGTGGAGAACGGCGGAACGGATGGTTTCATCGACGACATCTATCTCATTCCCGCGGCGCGCGGCCGGGGGCTGGGCCAAAAAGCCGTCGGCCTGGCCATCGAGCAGGCGAAGGCTATCGGCATCCGCGTGCTGCTGCTCGAAGTGGAGGCGCAGAACGCCCGCGCCTATCATCTCTACCGCAAGATGGGATTTGCCGACACGAAACGCCGCCTGCTGCGCAGAATTCTGGTGGACGGCAACTGAGCGCTACCTGGGCGGCTTCGCCGCAAGATGCGCCAGAAACACCGAGAGAAGAATCATCGCGCCGCCGAGCAATTCGATCCAGCTCAGCGGCTCCGCCAGCAACGCCGCCCCGCCGAGCAGGCTGACCAGAGGCAGGAGATAGAGGAACCATCCGGCGCGCTGTGCGCCCAGAACGGCGCTGCCCGCGTTCCAGAAAAGCATCGCCGCCACCGCATTGCCGCCGATAAACGCGAAAGTGACCAGCCCTTGCGCCAGGCTCATGCTCGCAACCATGCCAGGGATTTTGGGCGCGCCGAACAGCAGCATCGGCAAGGCGCCGAATGACACCGTGACGGCGGTTGTGGGCAATGCGCCGCGGCGGTTGATGAGGGGGGTTACCAGCACGCAATACAGCGACCACAGAACGGCGCCGGTTAGCACCAGGATGATCCCGCGCGGTGTTCCCAAAGCAGGCCCCGTGCCGTGCGCCAGCAGCAGGACGCCGAACAGGCCGATGATTACCGAAAAAACTGTCAGCGGCGTTGGCGCCTTGCGCAGCGCGATGGAGGCAAAAACCAAAATCAGCAATGGCTCGCTCGCATCCAGCAACCCGGTGAGCCCGGCTGAGACCGTTTGCTGCCCGATCGCCGCTGGAAAATTATAGCCGGTGATGCCGATGACGCCACAAACCGCGCCCGAAAGCCAGTCCCGGCTGGTCCAGCTACGGGTCAGCAGCAAAGCGGGTGACAGCACAACAGCGGCAGTGCCGTAGCACAACCCCATGAAGGCGACCGGGGGAAGCCCACCATCGCCGGTTCCAACCATGTCGCGCGTGGCGATGGGCGAAAACCCCCAAAGGAGAACGGAGACCAGAGTCATGCCCAAGGCGGCGCCGATGCTGGGCATACGCCCTTCCAGTTGTTGCAGCCGTTCTATGACCTGGGCAGCCCGCACCAGCCGTACTCCTGCTTCACGGTTGAAAATCTGGCATCGCACATGATTGCCCGAAACCAGGTGCGGCCGGTGGGAGGGGGCGGCAGCCAGCGAGGATTGCTAGAGACTGATCGCTTTAAGTGCGATCAGGCTCTAGCCGTTTTTCTGAGGGCGATTCACGCTTTCGGCTCGCTCGGTTGAGCGAACCTCAAACGATCGCGCTCTAGCTGCCGGTGGGGATTAAAACACCAGGCCGGCTTCCAGCAGCCCGCTCAGCTGGAAGGAATCATTGTGCTGAGTCCCGTAGCCGTATTTGGGCAGGCCGTAAGCGCTGGTGCGGTTCAGCAGCAGCGCACCGACATCCGCGCGCAGGAAGAGGTCTTTCTTCTGCCAGGTCGGCGTGACGGAGATCGCCTCGCCCGTCGCGTTCGGGCCATAGAACCAGTAGGTGCCGTTCGTGGCATCGGCCACGCCCTCATGCTGGTCAAAATACTCAACCCAGGCGCCGACCGAATAGGGCGAGGTGCCGAAGCTGTAATCAGCGAAGACCGCGCCTACGATGTTGGACATTCCCTTCTGAATCCCAAGCGTGGCATCGGCCTTGGCATATTCATACTGCAGTTCTGGCACCAGGTTCAGGTGACCTGCCGTGTAGCTGTAATAGGCGCCGACCATCTGCGAGTTCTCAAATTCCGGCGCCGCGCCGACATAGCTGTTGTTATAAGCCAGCGAGCCATTGCCGTAGGTGTTGGCGTGCAAACCGGTTCTGCCCAGATTGCCGCCGTAATAAACATTAACGCTGTTGTTGGTGTTGAAGGTGTAACCTGCCACCGCCTGCAGCGAATTGAACACGCCGGTGTCGTAGCCGTCGCCGAAGAACACGGAGGCGCTCACCGGCCCCGAGGCGTAGTTCGCGATCACGCCGCGGCCTTGTCCGCTTTCCACATAGGCGATCTGCGAGAGGAAGATATTCGCGTTGTTGAATTCCTGCCCTGCTTCATATCCCTCCAGCCCAGTGACCTGGCCAACCGAGAGCGTGACTGGCGAACCGGTTGGCGCCAGGGTGACGTAAGCGCCATAAAGCGGCCCGGTGGAGAAGCTCTGAATCGAGGATGGGGTCTGACCCAGGCCCAGATACATGTAATTCTCCGAGCCGACCTCGATGGTGGCCTGGAGCACGCCGGTGTTCTTTTGCAACTCGATTACGCCGTTCAGAAACTGCATGCCAACCGATTTTGGCCCCGCATTGTTGGTCGCAGGCGCGCCGATGCCGCCGGTGTCAGCGTAGCGCTGCGTTCCGGAAAAAAAATAGGCCATGCCATCGGCCGCGCCTGATAATTCCAGCGGCCCCAGCGGTCCACCATCAATCTGAATGGCGGTTGGGCCGCTCATCGCCTTCGCCGTGGGCGCGCAAGCCGCGATGGCGATGGCCGAAACAGTGAGGCAAAGAATTTTTTGCCGAATATTCATTTTGTTCTCCAATAAACGTTAAAGTCTCAACATACCTGTTAAACTCAGATGCATTGCCGTATTTGCGATCTGATTTATTTGTTCCCGACGCAGTCTCGCAGTCCGGATCGTCAGGAATTCCAGCGCTCGATCTCAACACCCGTTGATGCCGCATCAACGAATACATCGAGCTTCTCCACGCGTACCCGGACGTTCAACACCCGGGCATCATCCAGACATGTTCGCGCCAAACGCTCGGCAAGCGTTTCAACCAGCTGAACATGCCCTGATTTCACAATTTCACGTGCGCGCACCACGATTGCTTCGTAATCGACCACGCGGGCCAGATCATCAGGCCCGGCCATGCAGTGCGAGCGATGCGCGCCGCCATCATCCGCCACGGCGAGATCCAAATTGATGCGGATGCGCTGAAGCGACTGATGCTCATGCGCGTAAACGCCGATCGAGGCGTCGAGCACCAGGTCTCTGACAAACATGCGCCGGAAAAGCCGCGACTCTCTGATGGGGCTGGTCTGGTTCATGCTGGCGAGCCATGCGCGCATCGTTTCGAGACAATGTCATATGCGGGAGTGATGAATGCCATCTAGAATTCGATCAGCCGGTTGGTGCGCAGATAATCCAGTATCGCGCGCGCTTTTTCGGCCGCGCTGCCCTCGCGCACGAGCGCGCCACCCTTGCTTTCGGTGGCGATGGCGCCCAGTAGCCGCGCATGGCCTTGGCGGGTTTCCGGCGGCTTGAGCTTCTGGGGTTTCTTGACCGCGGGTTCGCTCTGCCAGGGGCTGACCGGCAGTGGCGCGGCAACCAGCGCCGGCGCGCTCAGCAGACGCCCGGCGCGCAGGCGTGCATACACATAGCGCGGGGCGCGCGGGGCCAGCGGGTGCAGCGCGATGACAGCCGGGAGGCTGACGCGCACGACCCGGCGCTGGCCCTTGGGCAGAAACTGCACAATCTCCACAATATCCCCCAGCAGGGTGATCTCCAACGCCGCGCTCACCACCGGCATGTTCAGGGCCTTCGCCAGCCGGTAGGGGAGCGTGCCGCTGCCCTGCCCCGCCTCGGCGCGCTGGCCGCACAAGATGAGATCATAACCGGCAACACGCGCCGCCAGCGGCGCCAGCGCATCAGCCCCGGCCGGCAGGGGCAGCACCTCGACGCTGGCGGCGCCATAGGCCAGGTAATCATGCAGCGCGGGGGCGGCATCGCCCGCATGCAGCACGCTGACCTCCGGCGCGAGGGCCAGCGCGGCATCGAGCGCCAGCACATCGTTGCGCGCGGCGCGCGGCGCACCGCTGGCCGGGTTGCGCCCCACGGAGACCAGGGCGGCGATTTTGAGTTGAGGGAACATCATACGCTCTCCCGCGCGGTATCAGGCAAGTTGCGCTGCGCCAGCTCGGCCAGCAGCGCCGACATCACCTCCTGGGCATCGCCGACGACGCTCAGATCCGCGCGTTTGGTGATCGGCGCGCTGGCGTCGCTGTTGATGGCGATGACATGGCGGCAGGCTTTGATCCCCTGCAGATGTTGCACCGCGCCCGAGATGCCGACGGCAAGGTAGGTGCTGGCGCTCACGGTCTTGCCGGTGGCGCCGATCTGCTTGTCGCGGGTGAATTTGCCTTCGTCCACCGCCACGCGGCTGGCGCCCACGGCGGCGCCGAAGGCGGCGGCCACGGCCTCCAGCGTTGGAATATCGGCCACGCCGTTGCCCGCGGCGACGATGAAATCCGCCTCCTCCAGCGCCAAGGCGGAGGCGGCGATTTCGCGCAGGCCGCGGTTCTGATAACGGCCCGGCGGCGCCTGGGCGGCGGGTGGCGCCACGGTTTCACCCGCGCCGGAAAACGGCAGGCTGGTTTCGGCCACATCAGGGGCGATCAGCACCACCAGGGGCATAAGCCCGCGCGCCAGCGCGGCGCCGCCCTGCCAGTACATCGCCACCGCGCCGGGCTTGAGCTCCACCACATGGGTGGCAACCTCCGCCCCCAAATGAATGGCAAGGCGGCGGCCGAGATCGCCATCGCCGATTTCGTTATCAGGCATGAACACATGCGCGGGGGCGTAGCGGGTGACGAATTCGCACAGCCAGGCGAGTTCCTGCTCCGGCGCAAAGCCCAGCTCATCGGCACCGGGCAGCACCGCCACCAGATCGGCGCCATACGCGCGCAGATCTTCATTCAAACTCCCGAACACCAGCACAACGACCGCCTGTTGCGGGCTTGCCAGCAATGCGGCGGCGGCGATGGCCTGGTGGGCGTGCGCATCGAGCATGCCGCGCTGGCTGTGCGCCGCGACCAGCAGATACCCGGCGGGATCCCCCTTCAGGCGCAGCGGTTTGGGCGCGGGCTTGTACGCGGGCGCGGCCAGCAGCGAGGCATCAAACCCGCCGGTGGCGCCAAGGATGATCCGGCGCAGACCGGCCGGGCTCAGCACGAAGGGACGGCGGGGGTCGAGACGTTTGCGCTCCTGATTCATGCCTGGCCCTCCAGCGCGGCGGCAAGCAGCTCCGCCACATCGATAACTTCCGGCCTGGGGCCGACGACGCCTTCCAGCATCGCGGTGCATCCGGGGCAGGCCACCGCCACCAGCCCGGCGCCGGTGGCCCGGGCGTCGGCGATGCGGATATCGGGGATGCGTTGAGTGCCGGGGATGTCAGTCAACGGCGCGCCGCCACCGCCGCCGCAACAGCGGCCGCGCAGGCCCGAGCGTTCCATCTCGGTCAGGCGCACGCCGATCTGGCGCAACAGGGCGCGGGGTGCTTCGGTCTCGCCATTGTAGCGGCCGAGATAGCAGGGGTCATGATAGGTGATGGCGCGCGTCTCGCTTGTTGCGCTCAGCTTCAGCTGCCCGCTGCTGGCCAGCCCGGCCAGAAAGACGGTGTGATGCAGCACGGTAAAGTGCCCGCCCAGGGCTGGGTATTCGTTCTTGAGGCTGTGGAACACATGCGGATCAGCGGTGAGAATCCGCCCGAAGGTCAGGGTAGACAAAGTGGCGATCAACCGCGCGGCCTGCGCCTGGAAGGTTGCCTCATCGCCCAGGCGGCGCGCGGTGTCGCCGGTGTCTACCTCCAGCGCGCCGAGGATCGCGAAATCCACCGAGGCCGCCTGCAGGAGCTTCACTAACGCGCGCAGGCTGCGCTGGTAGCGCATGTCAAACGCTCCCTCACCCGCCACCAGCAGCACATCAACCGATTCACCCGGCCTGATCTGGCGGACGTTGAGATCCACCGCCCAATGGTAGCGGGCGGCATTGTCATAGCCGCCTTGCGTTGCGGTTTCGCGAAGGTTGCCCAGCATCTCCGCCCCCTTGCCCGGCAGCGCGCCGCGCGCGAGGGTCTGGAAACGCCGCAGGTCGATGATGGCGTCGACATGTTCGATCTGCATCGGGCACTCCTCCACGCAGGCGCGGCAGGTGGTGCAGGACCAGAGGGTTTCCGGCGCGAGCAGCGCGGGGAGTATCGGCTCCTCCGGGGCGCCGGAATGGCCGCCCAGGGTGATGCCGGGATAGGAGCTGCCGGCAAACGCCGCGTCGCTGCCGCCGGAGAAACCCAGCACCATGTCCTGAATGAATTTTTTCGGGTTCAGCGGCTGGCCCGCGGCAAAGGCCGGGCAGGCGGCCTCGCATTTGCCGCATTGTACGCAGGCATCAAAGCCGAGAAGCTGGTTCCAGCGGAAATCCGTTGGCTTTTCCACGCCCAGCACCGGGGCTGCGAGGTCCAGCGGGCGCAGCGCGGTGGAGCGCATGGCGAAACGCTCGGCGCGGGGATGAAAGGCCAGATGCAGCACGCCCGCCACCGCATGTTTCATCGGTCCGCCGGTGCCGATGCCCAGCACCAGCTCCGCCGTGCCGGCCAGCAGCGCCAGCATGATGAGCGCCGCGAAAAAACCTGAAAGCAAGGCGGAGGGCAGCAGCGCCAGGGCCAGCAGCCCGAGCGCGAAGGCGGCCAGCGTGTAGGGCAAACGGTTCCAGGGCCCGGCCGAGAGGCGCGGCAGCGGGGCGCGGCGGCGCTGCCAGACCAGATAGCTGCCGCCAAGCATCACCGCGGCCGCCAGCACGATCGCGCCGTTCAGCAACGGCCAATAGAGCATCAGCCCGTAGTTGAGGGCCACCAGCGCCACCGCCGCCACGGCGCCACCAGCCACCAGCATGTGCGTGCGCGCAATATACGGGTCGCGCGCCACCACATGGTGCACATCAACCAGATAACGCCGGGGCACGGTGAGCAGCTGCGCCCAATTAAACGGCGCCGCCGCCCCCGCCCGCCACAGCCGCGCGCGCCGCATTGTGCCGAAAGCCAGCGCCGCCACGGCCAGCCAGAAGAGAAGCGTCACCAGATGATCCAGGCTGTGCATGCTCAGAAATCCTTGCACAGCCGCAGCGCATCATAGATCGCGCCATGGATGTTGTGCGGGGAGATGCAGTCGCCCACACGGAAAAGCAGGAAGCGCCCGCCGCCCAGCGGCTGCGACAAAGAGGGCTGCGGCGCCGCGGCGAACAGCGTTTCCATATCCGTCTGGCCGCGGTTGAGGGATTTGTCCTTCAACGCCCAATAGAGCTGGTCGTTGGGCAGGATGCCGTTCTCGATCACCACCTGATCGACAACGCGCTCCTCCTGCACCTCGGTATATTCGTTGCGCAGCACGGCGACCAGCCTGCCGTCCTCGCGGTAGACCTCATCTAACCAGACGTTTGGCGTCATCACCACATCCAGCGCATAAAGGCGGCGGTAGAAGATGGGGAATGTGGTGCCGCCGACATCATCGGCGATTTTCACATCCGGCGTCGCGATCTCGACGCGGCTGCCGCGCGTGGCCAAAAAGTCCGCCACGCCGGCGCCGGCGTGGGTGCTCATCGAATCATACACCAGCACGTTTTGCGCCGGGGCGACGCGGCCTGAGAGAATATCCCACGCGCTGACCGAGAGGCCTGAGGCAGCGCCCCAGCCCGCGACCTGGCCCATATGGCTGGCACCGCCCGTGGCCAGAACCACGATGTCCGGATTTTCCGCCAGGATCATCGCGTCAGTGGCGTCCACACCCAGGCGGCGCTCCACGCCGAGGCGGGTTGTCTCCATATCGAACCAGCGGATGATGCCCGCCATCTGCTCGCGCTGCGGCGCTTTCGCGGCGAGATTGACCTGCCCGCCGACAGTGGATTCGCGCTCGAAGAGCACCACATCATGCCCGCGCAACCGCGCCACGCGCGCCGCCTCCAACCCGCCGGGGCCGCCACCGACCACCACGACCTTGCGCTTCGGCCCGCCAGATTTGGCGATGACATGCGGCATGGTTGCTTCACGCGAAGTGGCGGCGTTTTGCACGCACAGCACGTCCAGCCCGTTGTATTGCCGGTCGATGCAGTAATTCGCGCCGACGCATTGCTTGATTTCATCCTCGCGCCCTTCGCGGATTTTCATCGCCATATGCGGGTCGGCGATCTGCGCGCGGGTCATGCCGACGAGGTCGATCATGCCGCTCTCCAGCAGGCGCTCGGCCTGGCCGGCGTCCCGTATGCTCTGCGCGTGCATCACCGGAATGTTCACCACCGCCTTGATGCCCGCCGCCAGATGCACGAAAGGCTCGGGGGGCAGCGCCATCGGCGGCATGCAGTTGGCCAGGGTGTTGTGCGTATCAGCCCCGGAGCCGACCACGCTGAGGAAATCGATCAACCCGCTCGATGCCATTTCATGCGCGATTTCCTTCAAAGTTTCATGATCCAGGCCATCGTGGTGGAACTCATCGCCGCACATGCGCAGGCCCACAGCGAAATCCGCCCCCACCTCGGCGCGGACCGCGCTCAGCACCTCACGGCCAAAGCGCATGCGGTTTTGCAGGCTGCCGCCAAAATCATCGGTTCGGAAATTGGTGCGCGGGCTCCAGAACTGATCGATCAGATGTTGATGGGCGGCGGAGATTTCAATTCCATCCATGCCCGCCGCCTTCACGCGCCGGGCGGCGGCGGCAAAATCCTTGATGATGCGGTTGATTTCCTCCAGTTCGATGATTTTCGCGTTGCCGCGATGCACCGGCTCGCGCACGCCGGAAGGCGTCATCAGATGCGGCCAATGCTCTCCATGAAAAGCCGAGCGGCGGCCCATATGCGTCGCCTGAATCATGATCTTCGCGCCGTGCTGATGCATGGCGCCGGCGAGGCGGGCCAAGGGCTCGATGATCTGGTCGTTGGAGAGGTTGACTGATTTCCACCAGCCTTGGGGACTATCAATCGACACCGGGCTGGACCCGCCGCAGATGGCCAGACCAAGGCCGCCCTTGGCCTTCTCCTCATAATAACGGATGTAGCGATCTCCGGGCAGACCGCCCGGTTCGGCATAAACCTCCGCATGCGCCGTGCTGACGATGCGGTTGCGCAGGGTCAGTTTGTTCAACACAAAAGGCGAAAGAAGGTTTGGGTAACGCATGAAAAATCCTCAGAAAATATCAGGGCGCGACCGGCGAGACGGTGAAGATGCAGTATTCATGCCCTTCGGCCGCGCACTGGCTCTCTATGCTTTTTGTTTTGACCGGGGAGGCCGGGTTCATCTGCTGGGAGACAAAATCCATGGCGCCGGCGAACCAGCCCTCAAACATGTAACAAAGCCGCCCGTGCGCCTGGGGCTGTTGCAACACGAAAGAGGAGTTACGCAGCGAAATCCGTGCCTGGCCGGTGGCGGCATCGGCGGAGATGAAATCAAACAGCCCCCAGCCGCGCTGGGAGAGACGCTTGAGATAATGCTCAAACACCGCGAGACCAGAGAGCCCATGCGTCTGCGCCTCTTTCTCGCACCAGAAATAGGCTGAGCGGTAGCCCGCGGGGTAGAGAATTTCGCTGTAGCGCGCGCGACCCAGCGCTTCCTCCACCGCAACGTGATTATTGGTGAAAAAATGCCGCGGCACATAGAGCATCGGCAAGCCGTCGGTGGTCCAAACGCCGGTTTTCTCGTCTACATCAATTGGCAAAAGCGGATTCATGAATGGCTCCCGGATGAATGAAAATGCTTAAGCGCCCCAGACCTGCCCGAAGACGCGCTGCCAGTTGCCACCCATGATCTTGCGGATACGCGCCTCGCCCCAGCCTGCACGGGTCATCGCCTCGGTCAGATTGGGGAATTCACCGATCGTGCGGATGCCGTCAGGGTTGACGATTTTGCCGAAATTGGTGAGGCGGCGGTGGCGCCCTTTATCATGCGTCAGCCACTCAAAGAAATCATGCCCATAGCCCTGAGTGAAATCCGTGCCGATACCGACTGTATCCTCGCCAACAATGTTGATGACGTAGTCAATCGCCTCGATGTAGTCATCCACCGTTGCCTCGATTCCGCGCTTGAGAAACGGAGCAAACATCGTGACGCCAACGAAGCCGCCATGATCAGCGATGAACCGCAACTGCTCGTCAGACTTATTGCGCGGATGCTGCTTCAGCCCCGAGGGCAGGCAGTGTGAATAGCAGACCGGCATCTTGGATTCGAGAATTGTCTCCTCAGAGGTTTTGGCGCCGACATGGGAAAGGTCGATCATGATGCCGGTGCGGTTCAACTCGGCCACCGCCTCGCGGCCAAAATCGGAGAGGCCGCCGTCGCGTTCGTAGCAGCCAGTGCCTACAAGATTCTGCGTGTTATAACAAAGTTGGATTACCCGCACGCCCATGTCGGCGAAGGCCTCGATGTAGCCGAGATGATCCTCGATCGCGTGGGCGTTCTGGAAGCCCAGGATAATGCCTGTCTTGCCCTCGGCCTTGGCGCGGGTGATGTCGGCGGTGCCGCGCACCAGCATCAACAGATCGGCATTGTCGCGAATCATTTTCTTCATCTCTGCGATGTTGCGTACCGTAGCCTGGAAGCCCTCCCACACCGAGACGGTGCAGTTGGCGGCCGTCAACCCGCCTTTGCGCATATCCTCAAAAACCTCACGCCCCCATTTGGCGATGATCAAACCGTCGATGACAATAGAGTCTTGATGCAGGGATTTCATATTTATCTCTTAGCGAATATTGGTTGTTGGCTAATCTGTCCGTTTTCGTCACGCGCAACTTTACTGAAAGCGACATTTCCAGCAAAATTCACGACGCATGCTATTTCATGCTCCGGTGATGGCGGATTTATGGCTCTCGCGGCTGGGCGCGTAACCGAAATAGCGCGCATAGGCAGCGGAAAAATAGGCGGCGGAGGAAAAACCACACAGCGAGGCGACGTCGGTAATGCGCAAATCAGTCTGCTGCAACAGATGCTGGGCGCGCTTGAGACGCAATTCCTGTGCAAAATGCGCCAGCGTGGTGCCCATGTGGCGCTTGAAGAAGCGCTGCAACTGGCGGGGCGAGACATTCAGCCGCTCGGCAATTTCTGAGGCCGGGAGATCATTGGCGAGATTTGCCTCGATCAGCGCCACCGCCTGCGCCAGAAGCGGATGGCTGGAGCTGGCGCGGTCATGCGCGGCCAGGGGCTGGCGCTCGCCACTCATACGCATGCGCTCGTGAATGAACGCGGCGGAGACTTCCTCGGCGAAGGAACGGCCCAGCCGCGCATGGATCAGGCTCAGCATCATATCAAGAGGAGCGATGCCGCCGGTGCAGGTAATCCGGTCACGGTCGACCACGAAAAGATCGGGAACAAACTCTGTGTTTGAAAATTCTTCGCGGCTGGCTGGAAGATTTTCCCAATGGATAGCACATCGGTAGCCCTCCAGCAGCCCTGCCTCGGCAAGCGCGAAAGCCCCGGTACAGAGCGCGCCAAGCAACCGGCCGTGGCGGGCCTGGCGGCGCAACATGTCCAGCATTGGTTTTTTCACCGCCGCGCGCACATGCACGCCGCCGCAGACGAACAGAACATCAGGCGGTAGCGCGGCACCAAGGCGCATGCAGGGCGACAAAGCGAGGCCGTTGCTGGCGGTTGAGGGCACGCCATCCATCGTCAGCAACTGCCAGGAATAAACCTCGCGCCCGGCAACGCGGTTTGCCATGCGGCATGCCTCGATGGCGTTGGTGACCGCGATCATCGAATAGTCAGGAAGCGTGAAGAATCCAAACCGGGAAAGTGACGCCAGATCCATGTCCTAACGTTCGACCACCAGATCGCTCAGCGGTTTGGAACAGCAGAGCAGGATCATACCCTGGTCAATCTCGCGCTGGCGGATGCCGCCCTGATGCGACATTTCAACCTTGCCCGAAAGTAGCCGGGATTTACATGTGCCGCACAACCCCTTGGCGCAGGATGACGGCAGGCGCATACCCTCGGCGCGGGCCGCATCCAGCACCGTGCTTTGTGCAGGGCAAGCAACCGCGCGCTGGCTCTTGGTAAACGTGACCTCGTATGAATCGCCGCCGGCCAACACCGGCGCCGCCTCCTGCTCTAGCGCGGCGAAATCAAAACTCTCCTCATGGTAATTGGACATATTGAAATCGAGCTGTTCCAGCAATGCCTTCACCGCGCGCATATAGGGTGGCGGACCGCACACAAATATCTCACGCTCGGTATAGTCCGCCACGGCCACGTTCAGCATCCCTGCACTGATGCGCCCGCGCAACCCGCCCCAACTATGGAATTTTGCATCAGCCTCGCAGACTGGAATAAATTTGAAGTTCTGCGAGTGAACCTCCATCAACTCCAACTCACGACGGAAGATGATGTCCGCCGGGGTGCGTGCATGATGCATGAAGACGATATCGCTCTCGCCGGCGAGATCAAACTGCGCACGCGCCATCGACATCATCGGCGTGATGCCCGAGCCGCCCGAAAGCAGCAAGTATTTTTTAGCCGGATTGCGCGTGTAGCTGAAGCTGCCCAATGCACCTGTAGCGTTCACCTCCTGGCCGGGAGACATATTATCATGCAGCCAGTTGGAAACCGGGCCGCCCGGCACGCGCTTGACCGTGATGCTGATCACATGCGGGCGCGTGGGCGAGGAGGCGATGGTGTAACAACGGTTGACCACCGCATCGCCTATGACGAAATCAAACGTGATGAACTGCCCTGGTTGAAAATGAAACAATACCGGGCGCTTAGGCGCAAAGATAAAGGTTTTGACATCATGCGTTTCCTCGCGCACACCGATGCAGACCAGCGTATTGTCATCCGACCCGTCCCAAAACGACAAGGCTATATCTGCATCATTGTTAAAGATATGCTCGGCTCTCATGCGGGAAGGTGTGCCTTGAGCCGGGCAATATACCAGGCTGCGAATTGTTCAACCTGCCCTTCCGTCTGGTGGGAATACGGCCCCTGCACATAGCCGGGACTCTGCGCGCCGAGCTGGCTCAGTCCGACCAAGCGGCTGTCCTGCACGTTGGTTTCGCGCCACACGCGGGTAAGATTCTCCATGTCGTAATCCACGCCTTCCACCGCGTCCTTGTGCACCAGCCATTTGGTTTTCACCAGGGTCTGGTTAGCGCTCAGCGGAAACACCGCGAAAGAGACGATGTGATCGCTCATCAGATGATGCCATGAGTTCGGCTGGGTGTGAATTGAGAGATCGCCAAGCCGCGGCTCTGTGAAATTGCCCAGCAGTTTCTTGGAGGCGATTTTAGTATCCAGGGTCTGAGATTCGCCCGCCTTATCCATCGTCATGCGCCCGACGCGAAAGCCCGAAACCTCGCCCAGGCGCTGGTTATTCTCAACGGAGGGCAGGCCCGCGGCCTCCCACGCCGCCAGATCCTTCTCAACCATATCCTCATAATGGCGCCGCAGCGCTTGGCGGGAAGGTTCATGTTCGGTTGCATCAAAGCCGAAGCCGAACTCATAGATCGATTGCGTCAGTTCGGGATGATTGGCTGAGCAATGGTAGCACTCACGGTTGTTCTCCACGGCAAGCTTCCAGTTGCCTGGCTCGATCAGATCACTCTCATGCACCACCTTGCAATTGGCAATGTCATGCGGGGCCACGTAGGGACCGACGGTTTTCGCGAATTCCTCAAAATCTTCCGGCGGGTTTTCCGCCAGGCAGATGAACAGCAACCCCTCGACCGAACGCAGGTGAACCTTGCGCAACCCGCTGCAACTGGCGTCGAAATCCTCCGGCATATATTGCGCATGCAGCAACGCACCATCGAGCCCGTAGGTCCAGGAATGATAAGGGCAGACCAGCCGCCCCACGCTGGTTTTCTCATCGGCCACCAGAGCCGCACCGCGGTGCCGGCAGATATTATGCATCGCGTGAATGTTGTTGTCATCATCACGCACGATCAGGATGGAGGCATCGCCGATCTTGACGTTCATGACATCGCCCGGCTCGGGCACATCCGGCTCCAGCCCCACGAAAATCCAGTGCCGCCCGAAGATCATATCCATATCGGCCCTGAAAATATCGGGGTCGGTATAGAAAGGCGCCTCCAGCATGTGATACGGGCGGCGGTTCTGTACCAGATATTTGAGCTTCGACATCGCGACGTCTGACATTTTATCAGCCTTCTGCTTGAGGTTTTATGAACGGCAGCATGCGATGCCCGGCCGCGCGCGTCTTTAGATTTTAGGCCGAATTCTTTCTGTTTTCCGACAAAATTGACGGAAAATCAGTTAAAAAACCCGCGACCCGGCGCACCCGACCAACTGCTGGTCCAACAGCCCCGGCGGCACGGGCGGAATTTTGTCAGAATTTGGCAAAGGCCCTGCGCTGGCCCTGATGTTTGAAGGCGGGCAGCCATGCGCCGCTTTGAACTGCCGGGAGAAATGCGCACCATCCGAAAAGCCCGAATCCAGCGCGATTTCAGTGACCGAGCGGCTGGTATTCGTGAGCAGCCAGCGCGCATAGCGCAGCCGCAACACCCGGTAGAAGGTCGAGGGGCGGGTTGAGAGTTCGGTCTGAAACAGGCGTTCGAGCTGGCGCGTGGAAAGCGAGAGCGTGGCGGCGATGCTGCTGATTTGCAGCGGATTTGAGAGATGCTGCTCCATGAGAAGCAGCGCGCGGCGGATGCGCACATTTACCGTGGCCTCGGCAATCGGCGGGTGCGGCTGCACGGAACTGATCGTGCGCACCCGGTCAAGCAGGAGCACATGATGCGGCTTCTGCGCGGTGCTCTGGCCGACATGGCGCTCAATCAACCATGCCGCGAGATCCGCCGCCGCCGCGCCGCCGGCGCAGGTGATGCGGTTGCCGTCAACCTCAAACAGCCGATCCGCTGAAACCTTCTGGTCTGGAAACTCCTCGCAAAAATCCTGATAATGCAACCAGCTGACGCAGCTGCTCCGGTTTTTCATCAGCCCGATTCGATTCAGAATGAAACTTCCCGTGCAAATGCCGATCAGATTGACATGCAGCTTCGCCGCCTGGTGCAGATAGGCCACTGTTTCCTCGTCGGTCTCCTGCCCGTTGTGCAGCGTGCCGCCGATCACCGCGATATAATCGAACTCCTTGGGATTCCTGAAGGCGCTGGTGCGGTTCACCTGCACGCCGCAGCTGGAGCGGATCGTCTCGGAACGGCTGGCCATTACCGCCCAGTTGCAGCCGATCGGGCGCGAGCGATCGGCCTCGTCAGCACTCAGGCGCAGCGTGTCGACAAAAAGCGAAAGCGCCGAGAGCGTGAAATTAGGCGCGAGAATAATGCCTATCGAAAGTGGTTTGCGCCTCGCAGGCTCATGTTTCTGTCTTTGCTGGCCGAAATCAGCTTCGGCGTCCTTCTGCGTTCCGGCATCGTTTACGTAATCTCTCGTATATAACACGGCTTTTCTCCATAATTTGAAGTGCCTGTGTGCCCCACCCCATCAACATTCCACAAAGTTCAGGGCAAGCCCGCCTTGCGATGTTTCTTTATATTTTGTCATCATATCTTGGCCCGTCTGTCGCATAGTGTCAACCACATGGTCGAGAGAAACACGGTGTGTGCCATCGCCGCGCCGCGCCAGGGACGCAGCGCTGATCGCCTTGCCGGCACCGAACGCGTTGCGCTCGATGCAGGGAATCTGCACCAGGCCGCCGATCGGGTCGCAGGTCATGCCGAGGTGATGTTCCATGGCTATTTCTGCAGCGTTTTCAATCTGTTCGTTGCTGCTGCCTAGGGCTTCGGCCAGCCCGGCGGCGGCCATGGAAGCGGCGACGCCGACCTCTCCCTGGCAGCCCACCTCGGCGCCGGAGATGGAGGCGTTGGTTTTGAACAGACCGCCGATGGCGGTGGCCACCAGCAGGAAGCGGCGCATGGTATCGCGTGTCGCACCTGGACAAAATTCGCGGTAATAGCGCAGCACCGCGGGCACCACGCCGGCCGCGCCGTTGGTTGGCGCCGTCACCACACGTCCGCCGGCGGCGTTCTCCTCATTCACCGCCATGGCGAACAGGCTAACCCAATCCATGATCGCATGCGGCGCCAGGTTATTCAGCCCGGCATCGGCCTCCAGCTTTTCCCGCAGCCCGGCGGCGCGGCGGCGCACCTTGAGCGAGCCGGGCAATATCCCCTGCCCGTGCATCCCGCGGTCAATCGTCTCCATCATCACATCGATGATGCGATCAAGATAATTTATCACCTCCGCATGCGGGCGCAGGGCGGTTTCGTTCGCGAGAACCATGTCGGCAATGGGCAGGCCGCTCGATTTTCCCAGCCGCAGCAGCGCCGCGCCGGAGTTGAACGGATAGGGCACCGCCTGCGTCCCTTGCGCGGGGGCATCCGGGGCATCCTCGGGGAGCACGAAACCGCCGCCCACGGAGCACCAGCGCTGCGCCAGCAACAAGGCGCCATCAGCGGCATAGGCGCTGAAGCTGAGTGTGTTGGGGTGGCGAGGCGTGGGGGAATGGCGATCAAAGATGATGTCTTGTGCAGGAACAAAAGCAAGCTCATGGGTTCTGCCAAGGCGCAGCCGGCCCGCGGCCGTGGCCGAGATAATCAGCGCCTCGCCGTGCGCCGGGTCGATCTCCTCCGGGAGTTCACCCGCCAGCCCCAGGATAACCGCCTTGCCGCTGCCGTGGCCCTCGCCCGTCCAGGCCAGGGAGCCGAGCAGCTCGGTCCGCACGCGCGCCGTGACATCGAGCAGGCCGCTCTCACGCAATGCCTCGGTGAAATTGCGCGCCGCGCGCATCGGCCCCATCGTGTGCGACGAGGAGGGGCCAATGCCGATCTTGAAAAGCTCGAAAACGCTGATCATGAGGTCTCAGCTCCCACGATCACGAGCAACTCCCACAGATACGGCACGAAGGAACGCCAGACCTCGATGTGGAACTGCTCTGCCCCGGTGCGCCAGAGCACGATCTCGGCCTTGGCGAACACGGTGCGGGTGCACATGCCCACGGGGAAGCTTGCGAGATCAAGGTCCAGCGGGCAACCGGCGTTGAGGCGTTGCGCCGCGCGCGGGCCGGAGAGGCTAAGGCCGGTCTGGCGATGGCTGATCTCGACCAGGGAGAACACCTGCCCCGCAAGCTCGGCGCGCAGCGCGGCTTCAACCGCCGCGGCGCGTTCCGGCGCGGTGAGCAGCAGCCATTCGCCCGGCCCAAGCCAGAGAGCGGCGGCGATTTCCGACTGAGCAGCGCGGCAGGGCTCCAGCGGCAGGCTCAGCCCCAGCGCGCCGAGCGGTGGCGGCGCGGCGTTTGCCGCCAGACGCAAGGAGAACCGGCCCATCGGCCCCTGCGCCAGCAAATGCGGGTCCGCCACCGTTTTAACCGCGGCCAGCGGATGCAGGCGCGCCATTGTTTCAGCCATCTAGCTTGATCCCTTCAGCATCGTAGAAAACCGGTCCGGTGATGGTCACACGGATGACCCGGCCAGGCATCGGCACATACAGCGTCTCGCCAATGCGGGCGCGGCCGTTTTTAACCAGGGCGAGCGCCATGGAGCGATTGAGTGTGGCGCTCCAATAGGAGGAGGTGACATGGCCCAGCATCGTCATCGGCGGCGGCTGCGCCGGGTCGGCGACCAGTTGCGCGCCTTCCTCCAGCACAACCTGCGGGTCGTCCGTGAGCAGGCCTACCAGTTGTTTGCGCTGCACGCCTTCGCCCATGCCCGCGCGGGCCAGAGCGCGCTTGCCGACGAAATCAGGCTTTGCCTTGCCAATGGCCCAGCTCAAACCGGCATCGTCTGGGGTTACCGTGCCGTCGGTCTCCTGGCCGACGATGATGTAGCCCTTTTCGGCACGCAGCACATGCATGGTCTCCGTGCCGTAGGCCACCAGCCCGGCCGGCTGGCCGGCGGCGAAGATCGCCTCCCACACGGCGCGGCCGTAATCAGCGGGGACGTTGATCTCAAAGCCCAGCTCGCCAGTGAAGCTGACACGGAACAACCGGGCGGGCACCCCGGCGACGCGGCATTCCACCACGCTCATATGCGGCATCGCCGCGTGTGAAATATCCGCGCCTTCGACGAAGGGGGCGAGAATCTCGCGCGCCTTGGGCCCCTGCAAGGCGATCACCGCCCATTGCTCGGTGGTCGAGGTCAGCCAAACCTTCAACTCGGGGAATTCGGTCTGGCGGTAATCCTCCATCATGGTGAGCACCCGCGCGGCGCCGCCGGTCGTGGTGGTGACATGAAAGCATTCATCGCTCATCCGGCCGATCACCCCGTCGTCGAGGATGAAGCCATCCTCGCGCAGCAGCAGGCCGTAGCGCAGCCGCCCGGGCTTGAGCTTGCTCCAGGCGTTCACATACATGCGGTTGAGAAACTCCGCCGCATCGGGGCCCGCCACTTCGATTTTGCCCAGCGTCGAGGCGTCGAAAATCCCGGCGGCGGCGCGCACCGCGCGGCACTCGCGCGCCACGGCCTGGTGCATGTCCTCACCCGGCAGCGGAAAATAACGGGCGCGCTTCCACAGGCTCACATCCTCAAACACCGCGCCCTGCGCCTCGGCCCAATGGTGCACGGGGGTGCGGCGCACGGTGTCGAACAGATCGCCGCGCGCATAGCCCGCGAACACGCCGAAGGTGGTGGGGGTGTAGGGCATGCGGAAGGTGGTGGTGCCGATCTGCGCGATCGGGCGGGCCAGAACATCGGTCGCGATGCCAAGTGCGTTCATGTTCGAGATCTTGCCCTGGTCGGTCGCCATGCCGGTGGTAGTGTAGCGCTTGATGTGCTCGATCGAGCGCAGACCCTCGCTGATGGCGAGCTTGATGTCCTTGGCGGTCGAATCATTCTGGAAATCGACGAAGGCGCGCACCGAGGCAGGATTTTTGCCGTGCGGCAACGCACCCGCAAAGCCGCCGCCGGTCGCGGGGGCATGAGTGGTGGCAAAGCCGCGCGCGGGCACCAGCGCGCCGCCCGCCGCCCGGGCCGCGCTGGCGCCCTTGGCGAAACCATCGGCCAGAACCTCGCTGAGCAGCGAAACGCCACGGCACGCACCCGCGACCCAGCAATCCTCCGCCGGGGTGCCGGGCACAAAGGCACCCAGGGCATCGTCATAAACCAGCTTGCCCCGGCTCTGCGAGAACAGATGCACGCTGGGCGTAAACCCGCCCGACATCAGCAGCAGATCGCAGCTCACCCGCTCGGACGCGCCAACCGTGCCATCCGCCGCGAGCGGCGCGAGGTCTGCCCCGCTGACGCGCAGCCGCCCGCTGGTGCCGGTGATGGTGCAGCCCGCGCGCACCGGCAGACCGGCCTTGCGCGCCAGATCCACCCAGCCGCCCTGCGGATTAGCCCGCACATCGGCGATGGCGGCGATGCCAACCCCGGCCTGATAGAGCACCAGCGCGGCGCGGTAGGCGCTGTCATGCGCGGTGACGATGACGGCCCGCTGGCCGGGTTTCACGCCGTAGCGGCTGGCATATATCTGCGCCGCGCCGGCCAGCATGATGCCGGGGCGGTCGTTATCGGGGAACACGAGCGGCCGTTCAATCTCGCCTGCCGCCAGCACCACCTGCTTGGCGCGCACCTGCCAGAGCCGCTCGCGCGGCTCGCCGGCGGCGCCGGGCAGATGGTCGGTGAGGCGCTCCACCAGCCCCAGCATGTTATGCGGGAAATAGCCGAAGGCGGTGGTGCGGACCAATATCTGCAACGAGCCCGCCGCCCGCAGCTGCGCGATGGCCTCGCTCAGCCAACGCGCCGCCGGGGCGCCGTCAATCGTGGCGTCCGTCTCGCTGAGCAGGGAGCCGCCAAGTTCGTTCTGTTCATCGCAGAGGATCACCCGCTGCCCGCCCTGCACCGCCGCCAGCGCCGCCGCCAGCCCAGCGGGGCCAGCGCCGACAATCAGAAAATCGAAA
>NZ_JABEVC010000027.1 GCF_013044125.1 Acidocella sp.
AGAGCGCCGACGATATCCTCGCCTCAATTCAACGCTTCTGCCTGCGCTCCCTCACAACAAATGCCTAAAATGCAGACGACTTCCGAATCAGGACACTAGTGGGACACGGCATTTTCAATGACGTGTCCCACTAGCGGCTCAGGCGTCCATCTTGAGCGCGGCCAGGAAGGCGCTCTGTGGGATTTCCACCTTGCCGAACTGGCGCATGCGTTTTTTGCCTTCTTTCTGCTTATCCAGAAGCTTGCGCTTGCGGCTGATATCGCCACCGTAGCACTTCGCCGTCACATCCTTGGACATGGCCGAGATGGTCTCACGCGCGATGACCCGGCTGCCGATGGCGGCCTGGATGGCGATTTTGAAGAGCTGTTTTGGAATCAGATCTTTCAGCTTGGCGCAAATGGAGCGGCCGCGAGCTTCCGCCTGAGAACGGTGCGCGATGAAGGAGAGTGCGTCCACCGGCTCCTGGTTCACCAATATGGAGATTTTGACGAGATCGGCCTCGGCATAGTCCTCAAGCTGGTAGTCGAAGCTGGCATAGCCGCGGCTGATGGATTTCAGACGATCGTAAAAGTCAAACACCACCTCGTTCAGTGGCAGGCGGTACACCGCCATGGCGCGGGTGCCAACATAGGTGAGGTCCACCTGCTGGCCGCGGCGCTCGTTGCACAGGGTCAGCACTGCGCCCAGGTAGTCATCGGGCACCATGATGGTGGCCTTGATCCAGGGCTCCTCGACATGGTCGATCACGCTGCCGTCGGGCATGTCGGAGGGGTTGTGCAACTCCTCCATCTCGCCGTTGGTCTTGAAGATCTTATACACCACGGAGGGCGCGGTCGCGATCAGGTTGAGGTCGAACTCGCGGCTCAGCCGTTCCTGGATGATTTCCAGATGCAACAGCCCGAGGAAGCCGCAGCGGTAGCCAAAGCCGAGCGCGGCCGAGGTTTCAGCCTCGTAGTGGAAGCTGGCGTCGTTCAGACGCAGCTTGCCCAGCGAGTCGCGCAGTTTCTCGAAATCATCGGCATCCACCGGGAACAGCCCGCACCAGACCACCGGGATCGAGGGTTTGAAGCCAGGCAGCGCCTCGGCCACCGGGTTGCGGTCGTCGGTGATGGTGTCGCCCACCTTGCAATCCGCCACGGTTTTAATGGCGGCGGTGATATAACCCATCTCGCCCGGCCCCAGGCTTTCCACGGCGCGCATTTTCGGGGTGAAGACGCCGAGCTGCTCGATGGGATGCACGGCGCCGGTTGCCATCATGCGCACCTTCTGGCCTCGTTTCAGCCGCCCGTTTTTAACGCGCACGAGGGTGACAACGCCGAGATACTGGTCGTACCAGCTGTCGATCAGCAAAGCGGAGAGCGGGGCCTCGGCATCGCCCTTGGGAGCGGGGAGGCGGGTGACGAGGGCTTCCAGCACGCCCTCGATGTTCAGCCCGGTCTTGGCGGAAATTTCCACGGCATCGGAGGCGTCAATGCCGATCACGTCCTCGATCTGCTGCTTCACACGCGGCACATCGGCGGCGGGCAGGTCGATTTTGTTCAGGACCGGGACAATTTCATGGTGCGCGTCGATGGCCTGATACACATTGGCCAGCGTCTGCGCCTCCACGCCCTGGGAGGCATCCACCACCAGCAGCGAGCCCTCGCACGCGGCCAGGGAACGGCTCACCTCATAGGCAAAATCGACATGGCCTGGGGTGTCCATCAGGTTCAGCACATAGGTCTTGCCGTTCTTGGCCGGGTATTCCAGCCGCACGGTCTGCGCCTTGATGGTGATGCCGCGCTCTTTTTCGATGTCCATGTTGTCGAGCACCTGCTCGGTCATCTCGCGCGCGGTCAGGCCGCCGCAATACTGGATCAGGCGATCCGCAAGGGTGGATTTGCCATGGTCGATATGGGCAATGATGGAAAAATTACGGATCAGTTCGGTCGGCGTGTCGGTCATGGGTGTGACATACGCAGAAACAGCCGCAACGTCGACAGCTATAAAGGCGGGAAGGGGCAAATCCTTCCCGCCGGATGGCGGCGCTACAGCGCGCCGTTGGCGAGCAGGGTGGCGCGCACGGCCTCTTCGGGCACGTCGCTGCTGGTAAAGGCCTGGCCGATGCCGCGCGTCAGCACGAAATGCAGCCGCCCGCCGCGCATTTTTTTGTCCTGCTTCATGTGGGCGAGCAGATGCTCCGCCGGCAGGCCGGCGATTTGCGTGGGCAGGCCAGCATTGCGCAGATGCGCGGCGATGCGGCTGGTATCCTCCTGCGGGCAATGGCCGAGCGCGGCGGACAAATGCGTGGCGAGCACCAGGCCGGCCGCCACGGCCTCGCCGTGCAGCAGGCCCTGGCCGTAGCCGGTCTCTGCTTCCAGCGCATGTGCGAAGGTATGGCCCAGGTTGAGCAGGGCGCGGCCGTTGTTGAGTTTGGTTTCCCGCTCGTCATCGCCCACGACCTGCGCCTTGAAGCGGACCGCCCGCTCCACGGCTTCTGCCAGGGCGTGCGAATCCTCATCCAGCATCGCCGGGGCGTGGGATTCGCACCATTCATAGAAGGCTGCATCGGCGATCAGCCCGGCCTTCACGATTTCCGCATAGCCCGAGCGGCGTTCGCGCGGGGGCAGGGTGGCGAGGATGCTGGTGTCGGCCAGGACCATGATGGGCTGGTGAAAGGCGCCGATGAGGTTTTTGCCATGCGGCGAGTTGATGCCGGTCTTGCCGCCAACGCTTGAGTCCACCTGGGACAGCAGGGTGGTCGGGATCTGGATGAATGGCAGGCCGCGCAGGGTGGCGGCCGCAGCGAAACCGGCCAGATCGCCCACCACGCCGCCGCCGAGGGCGATAATCGTGGTATGGCGGTCAACCTTGCGCGCCAGCAACTGGTCCACGACGTCAGCCCAGGTGTGCAGGCTTTTGGAGGCTTCGCCAGGTGGCACGATGATGGAGTCGTGGCTGACACCGGTTTCGGTAAGGCTGTTTTGCAATGTGGCCAGATGCAGGGCCGCCACCGTTGTGTCGGTCACGATCACGCAGCGCGGTTGTGGCAAAACCGGCGCGATCAGCGCGCCGGCGCGCGCGAGCAGCTGGGAGCCGATCACGACATCGTAGTGGCTCTGGGACAATTGCACGCTCACCCGGCGTGGGGCGATGTAGTCGTTCAGGGCGGTGATAACATTGCTGGTGGTCACGTGCGGGGGGTCCTCTGAGCCGGTGACGATGATGTCCGCCTGGGCATAGAACGGGCTGCGTTCATGGGAAAGGCGTTGCAGGATTTGCGCCGGGTCGCCGGCGTTGAGCAGTGGCCGGTGGGTGCGGCCGTGGACCCGCTGCACAAGGATATGCAGGGGGCAGCGCAGCCATACCGAAATGGCGCGCTCGCGCACCGTTGCCCTGGTTTCCGGGTCCATGAAGGCGCCTCCACCCGTGGCCAGGACGATTCGTCCGTCCGCGAGCAGCCGTTGGATGACACGCTTCTCCCCGGCGCGGAAATGAGCCTCGCCATGCTTGGCGAAAATCTCCGCGATGGTGATGCCGGCGGCGCGCTCAATTTCCTGGTCGGCGTCAAAAAACGCCAACCCCAACTGAGCCGCCAGGCGTTTGCCGATGGCGGTCTTGCCGGCGCCCATCAGGCCGACGAGCACGATACTCCGTTCGGAGGGGGGAAGGTTTTGGGTGTTGAGTCGCATCGTGAGAGAGGCTTATCACATCATCCGCATGACGATAGATGGCCATATCGAGGCGTTCCTGGAAATGTTGGCGGCCGAGCGCGGCGCGGCCCGCAACACGCTCGCCGCGTATCGGGCGGATCTGGACGATTTCGCGGCATTTGCGCGCCCGCGGGGCATAACGCCGGGCGGGGCTGGCACTGGTCATGTGGGTGAGTATATCGGCTCGTTGCACCAATCGGGGCTGGCGGCGCGCACGCAGGCGCGGCGGCTCTCGGCGCTACGACAGTTTTTCCTGTTTCTGCTGCGCGAGGGGATACGCGAGGATAATCCGGCCGCCGAGGTGACAAGCCCGCGCCTGCCGCAAAGCCTGCCGAAATATTTGAGCGAGGCCGAGGTTGACGGGCTTTTGCAGGCCGCGCGGGCGTTTCCCGGGTTGCCGGGGTTGAAGGCCTATGCCGGGCTGGAGATTTTATACGCCACTGGCTTGCGCGTCTCGGAGTTGCTGGCGCTGCCGGCCCGCGCTCTGGCCAGCGATGCCGCTGTTTTGATGTTGAAGGGCAAGGGCGGGCGGGAGCGGATTGTGCCGCTATCAGACATGGCGAAACTGGCAGCGGCGCGGTTGCGGGAGGCATCGGCCGGGCTGAAGCCGCCGCCGCGCTACCTCTTCAGTGGCCGTGATCCGGCCCAGGCGATGACCCGCCAGGGCTTTGCCCTTTTGCTTAAGCAGGTGGCGCTGCGGGCGAACATAGACCCGGCCCGCTTGTCACCGCATGTGCTGCGGCACTCTTTTGCTTCGCATCTGCTGGCGCATGGCGCGGATTTGCGGAGCCTGCAAAAACTGCTGGGCCATGCGGATATCGCCACGACGCAGATTTATACGCATGTGCTGGCCGAACGCCTGCAACGCCTAGTGCAGGCGCATCATCCGCTGGCGCGCTGAGTTAGTGTCCTGCCCCTGAAGTCCGCTGCACCGCGCAGCGGACGGAAGGGACAAGCAGGCCACTGAAAACAATGCGCTCGTGCCGGGTCTCGTTGGCGGCGATATAGCGGCGCATCTCCTTGGACATTTTGCGGCGGGTTGGAGGATCATCGCGATAGGCGGCCCGGATGCCATCCCATGCCGCCCTCGGGCAGCCGTTCCAAAAGCCCGTTACGAGATAACCGAGCATGCGCGGGGCCAGCGCCGGCCATGAGGCGCCCCATTTGCGGCCAATGAGCAGCCGGTTGCGGACGAAAGGCGCCATATGCGTGAGGGCCTCGATGGCGGGGGCGCTTGGTGTGGTCTTGTAAATAATGGCCAGCGTGCCGTCGTATGAAATGGTCCAGTTGCGGGCGATGGCGGAGAGGCAGAAGTCGTATTCTTCCCAGGCGGAAAAGAACCTTGGGTCATAACCGCCGGCGGCGTTCCAGGTTACGCGGCGGATCGCATGTCCAGCGCGAGGGAGGGTTGTGGCATTGAACCGGCCGTTGGACCGGGCGATGAGACGCAAAGGGTAGGCCCAGCTTGATTTGCCCGGGGGCTGGGCGCCGGCGCTGAGGATGTTGAAGCCCAATGCTCCTAATTCAGGCCGTTGGTTGAAAGCCCGCAGAGCCCGGGCGAGCACCCATTTTTCGGCAAAGACGGCGCCAGTATCAAGCGC
This sequence comes from Acidocella sp., assembly GCF_013044125.1. Taxonomy (GTDB): domain Bacteria; phylum Pseudomonadota; class Alphaproteobacteria; order Acetobacterales; family Acetobacteraceae; genus Acidocella. The sequence goes on from NZ_JABEVC010000027.1 coordinate 5,294, forward strand.
CACGATAATCCGGCCATGCCCAAGGGTAGCCAGAAGATTGCGCCCGGCGGCAACGCCGGGATTTTCCGCGGCGGCGTATAACGAGAAATGGGGGGTATTTGCGAATAATCTGGCCAGGGTCTGCTGGGTTTCCGGGCGGGAGCCCTGGTCCAGCACCGTGACATGGAACATGCCGCCCCGTTGCGCCAGGGCGGACTGGATTGTCTCGATTGTCTCCGCGGGCTGGTCCAGGGACAAAATGACGATGTCAGCGTCATAGGCGTCTATGGCAGGGCGGCGGCCCGCCAGTTGTTTTGGGGGCGTTTCACCGGGTATTTTCAAGGAGGCATTCCCGCAATGCTCTGGGGTAAAGCGGAGGCAAATAAAAAACGCAGGCGCATGGCTGGCGGTTTCCTCGCTGTTACGGCGGGATGCGCCCTGAGCATCGTTGAATTACCCCAGGGTTGAATTTTTAATGCTTATATTACCTTTGGTTGCGTTAACTGAAGACAAATCTTTTGGAAAGAAAATAATTGAAACTCAGGCCGGCGGCGGAGCCCGCAATGATGGGGAGTACCGGCTGGTCGTGACAGAGTTTACTTATTGAAATCAAAGCGAAAAATGTTCCACGGTTAAACACGAAGCCGATGGAGTTGGCGAGAAGAAAGCGCATCCATTGCACATGTGGCGCGGTGTGGATGTGGTGGCGGAATGTCCAGATACGGTTGGCGCCCCAATTGGCTGTGGCGGCCACCAGGAAGCCCATGACACCGGCCATGTAGAGCCCTATGGCGCCGCGGAGCGCGTAGACCGTGCTGGTATCCCAGAAAAAACCCATTATGCCGACGATGGCGAAGCGGATGAATTTTTCGCTGACGCCGCTGCGCGAAAACAGCGCCACGGAGGCTTCCAGCCCGGCCAGGAGTTTTTGGTAAGCCACATTCGCCATTATTCACCCCGCCTTGCGGAGCGGGGTGAAGCCATGGCGGCGCGGGGTTGGAGGGCTGGCAGCGCCAAATCAGCTCGCAAACGGATCCTGCACCAGGATCGTGTCGTCACGCTCCGGGCTGGTTGAAAGCAGGGTGACGGGCGCTTCGACCAGTTCCTCGATTCGCTTGACGTATTTGATCGCGGCGGCGGGGAGTTGCGCCCAGGAACGGGCGCCGCGGGTAGAAGCGCTCCAGCCTTCGAGCACTTCATAAATCGGCTCGGCGGCGGCCTGAGCGGCCATGCCTGCGGGCAGATGCTTGAAGGTCTGGCCGTTGATCCGGTAGCCAACGCCGATTTTCAATTCGCTGAAGCCATCGAGCACGTCCAGCTTGGTGAGCGCCAGCCCGTTGATGCCGCCGACCTTCACGGCCTGGCGGACCAATGCGGCGTCAAACCAGCCGCAACGGCGCTTGCGGCCTGTTACCGTGCCGAATTCATGACCGCGTTCGCCAAGCATCCGGCCGGTATCGTCGTTCAGCTCGGTCGGGAAGGGGCCTGAGCCGACGCGTGTGCAGTAGGCTTTGGCGATGCCCAGCACGCGGCCCACGGCGTCCGGCCCCATGCCGCTGCCCGACGCCGCGGTGCCCGCGACCGTGTTGGAGGAGGTGACAAACGGGTAGGTGCCGTGGTCGACATCTAGCATCACCGCCTGCGCGCCTTCAAACAGAATGCGCTGGCCATCGTGGCGGGCCTGAGCCAGCCGTTCCCAGACGGGTTCGGCGAAGGGCAGGATTTTGGGCGCCAGCTCGAGCAGGCTGGCGAGCAGGTCGGCCTTGTTGAAGGTTGGCGCCCCGAGGCCGGCCAGCAATGTGTTGTGGTGCAACAACAGCTCGTCGAGTTTGGCGGAGAGGGTCTCCGGCTCGGCCAGATCGCAGACCCGGATGGCCCGGCGGGCGACCTTGTCTTCATAGGCCGGGCCAATGCCGCGCCCGGTGGTGCCGATTTTGCGCTCGCCGCGCGCAACCTCGCGCGCGCTGTCCAGCGCTGCGTGCAAAGGCAGGATGAGCGGCGCATTGTCGGCGATGCGTAGGGTCTCCGGCGTTACCGGCAGGCCTTGGGCGGAGAGGCGGGCGATTTCCGCCAGCAGGGCGAACGGGTCTATGACCACGCCGTTGCCGATGATGCCAAGCTTGCCGCGCACCAGGCCGGAGGGCAGCAATGAGAGTTTATACGTCTGCTCGCCGACGACCAGGGTATGCCCGGCATTGTGCCCGCCCTGGAAGCGTACCACCACATCCGCGCGGCTGGCGAGCCAGTCCACCACCTTGCCTTTGCCCTCGTCACCCCATTGCGCGCCGATAATTGTTACGTTGGTCATGTCAGATCCTTGGCAAGTGGAGCGATGGCCCCGTCTTCATAGATACAGCTGCAGCCAAGCCGGGCTGCTTCCTGCCGCGGTGCGGCGTGTGCCGCCAGCCCGGCGATGGTGGCAAAATTACGCGCCCGGCAGGAAGCCGCCTGCTCTGGCGTGGTGCCGAAGGGCAGATAGATGCGCGGGCGCAGCGCCGGGGCGGGGGCTGCGCGGACAATGGTGTCAGGATACAGCGTGATGCCGGTGGCGGGTTCGCCGGCGCCGCATAGATAGCGTCCGCCACGGCCAAGCTCCGCCTGCCGCCCGGGGGCGAACAGGGTCATGCAGATGCCGGTATGATATTGGTAGCCGCGAAATTCCACGGGATCGGCGGTTAGGGGTAGGTCGGGCCGCTGGTGCCGGATGACGGCTACGGTCTCGGCCATGCGCACGGCCTGAATACGCGCGCTCTCCGGCAGGTTGATCGCCAGCAAGGCTGGTATCGCGCGCTCGGCGGTCCCGGTGGCCTCCAGGAGCTGGAGCAGCAGCTCCGCGATGGGGCCGCCAAGCTCGGCCACCTCGGCGGCGTCCTTGCGGTCCAGCGCGCGCACAAGGGCAGGGCGGTTTACGGCGGGGAAGTCTTCGAGCAGATGCAGAACCAGCCGGGGCACTGTGAGGTCGATGCTGATGCTGGTCAGGCCGATGGCCGCCAGGGCTTCAACGGCCGTTAAAATGATCTCGGCGTCGGCTTCGGGGGTATCGTGGCCGACCAGCTCGATGCCGGCCTGGGCAATTTGGCGCTCCGGCTGCAGCTGCGAGCCGCGCACCCGCAGGCATTGCCCGGCATAAGCCAGCCGCAGCGGTCGCGGGGCGCTGGCCAGCCGTGTGGCCGCAAGCCGGGCGATCTGCGGCGTCGTGTCAGCCCGCAGGCCCATCATGCGCTGGCTGTCGGGGTCCATGAGCCTGAAGGTTTGCTCGGCCGTGGCGGCGCCTGAGCCCGCGAACAGGCTGTCTTCAAACTCCAGCAGCGGCGGCTTCACGCGTTGATAGCCGTGCGCGGCGAAGCAATCCATGATGGTTTCGACCGAACGCGCCTCCAGCTCCGCCTCGGGAGGCAGGACATCGCGCAGGCCGGCGGGGAGCAAAGCGGGGTGGGTAAGCGAGGATTCGTTCATGGGAACCAATGACAGTGGCGCGGCGCTATAGCATTGCTGCGCCGTACGTCCAATTGCGCGGGGCTGGCGCGGCGGGGTTTGATGATAATCAGGCAATCATCGCGGCGCTCCGCCCGGCAAAGCGGGACCACGCCTCGGCTTCGTCCTCATCGAATAGTTCGGTAAGTTTGCGCATCATCGTGCCGCCCAGCTCCTCGGCGTCAACGATCGTCACGGCCCGGCGGTAATAGCGGGTCACGTCATGCCCGATGCCGATGGCGATCAGCTCCACCAGTTCGCGGGTCTCGATATCGCGGATTACATCGCGCAGATGCCGCTCCAGATAGTTGCCGGAATTCACCGAGAGGGTGGAGTCGTCAACCGGGGCGCCGTCGCTGATGACCATGAGAATGCGCCGGTGTTCCGGGCGCGCGAGCAGCCGCCGGTAGGCCCAGAGAAGCGCTTCGCCGTCGATGTTTTCCTTCAGCAGCCCTTCACGCAGCATCAGCCCCAGATTCTTGCGGGCCCGGCGCCAGGGGGTGTCGGCGGATTTGTAGATGATGTGGCGCAGATCATTCAGCCGGCCGGGGGTTGGCGGTTTGCCCGCGGCAACCCATTGTTCCCGGCTCTGCCCGCCTTTCCACGCGCGCGTGGTGAAGCCCAGAACCTCCACCTTCACCGCGCAGCGCTCCAGCGTGCGGGCCAGAATATCGCCGCACATCGCCGCCACGGTGATCGGCCGCCCGCGCATCGAGCCTGAATTGTCGATCAGCAGGGTGACCACGGTATCACGGAATTCCGTATCGCGTTCGCGCTTATAGGTGAGGGCCAGAAGCGGATCGACGATGATCCGCGACAGCCGGGCGGCGTCGAGCATTCCTTCTTCCAGGTCAAACTCCCAGGCCCGGGTTTGCTGCGCCTGCAGCCGGCGTTGCAGCCGGTTGGCCAGCTTGGCCACCACGGCATGCAGATGCTGTAATTGCTGGTCCAGCTGCTGGCGCAACCGGGTCAGCTCATCGGGGTCGCAAAGGTCTTCGGCCTTGATCTCTTCATCATGCGCGCGGGTAAAGGCGCGGTAGGCCGTGCTGTCATCGCCATGGGCGGGCGGGCGGTGCTGTTGGGGGCCTGCGGGAGAATCCTCGGCGTCAGCGGCGCTGTCTTCAGCGTCGCTGTCTTCCTCGGTGTCCTGGTCGGCGGCTTCGCCCTCGGTCATTTCCGGCTGTGCCGCGAGCATGGCCTCCTCCTGGCTCTGGCTTTGGGCGTCGCTGTCCTGGGAGTTGTCCTGCTGCGAGGTTTGCTCCCCCGAATCCTCGGCGTTTTCGGATTCATCCTCCTCGGTTGCTTCCGCCTCCGCCTCCGCCAGATGGACCGCCGCCAGCAGCTTGCGCGCGGCTTTGGTGTAATGCGCCTGGTTGGCGCGGGTGGCTGCCAGTTCATCCAGGGCCGCTTCGGCGTCATCGCCCAGCGTGCCGCGCCACAAGGCCAGTATTTTTTTGGCCGGCTCGGGTACCGAAGCCGGGTCCATCCGCTCGCGCGCAAGCAGGGCGAGGGCGCTGGCCAGGGGAAGCTGCTCACGCAGCGTCATGCGGTCGAGCCCCTCGTTTTCGTACTCCTCGTTCAGCTTGCCGCGCAGGTTCGCGGCAACGCCGGCCATGTGTTCGGAGCCGAAGACCTCAACGCGGGCCTGCTCCAGCGCATTATAGGCTTCGCGCGCCTCCTTGGAGGCGGGGTTGCGGGCGGCATGGATGGCATTGTCGTGATAGCGCAGGCGCAGGGCGAGTGAGTCCGCGGCACCGCGCAGTTTTGCCATCTCCGGCGGCGCCAGGGCGCGCGAGGGAGCGGGCAGCCGCGCGCGCTTGCCTACCAGCCCGGAGGGGCCGGGCTGGTAGGCAACTTCCACGTCAGGCGTCTGCGCCATGGCCCGCAGCGCATTAGCAGTGGCACGTTTGAAGTCCTCGCTCCGGCCCTGGTCGTTATTCGCGGTCATCTGGTTTCAGGCCGGCTTGCGCAAGCCGGTTGAGATCTCCTCGTTGAAGCAGCGCTGATAATACTCAGCCACGGTGTTGCGTTCGGCCTCGTCGCATTTGTTGAGGAAGGTGAGACGGAAGGCAAAGCCGATATCGCCGAAAATTCTTGTATTTTCCGCCCAGGTGATAACGGTGCGCGGCGACATCACGGTGGAGATGTCCCCGGCGATGAACCCGGCGCGGGTGAGGTCCGCCAGCGCCACCATGCTCTCGGTCCGCTTCTTCAGGGCAGTATCACCGGCTGGGATGCCGAGTTTGGCCATCACGATGGCCACCTCCTGCGCGTGGGGCAGATAATTGAGCGTGGCGACGATGTTCCAGCGGTCCATCTGCCCCTGATTGATCTGCTGCGTGCCATGGTAGAGCCCGGTGGTGTCGCCCAGGCCCACGGTGTTCGCGGTGGCGAACAGGCGGAAGGCCGGGTGCGGGCGGATTACCTTATTCTGGTCGAGCAGGGTGAGCCGGCCCTCGACCTCAAGGACGCGCTGGATCACGAACATCACATCCGGGCGGCCGGCGTCGTATTCGTCAAACACCAGCGCGCAGGGGTGCTGCAGCGCCCAGGGCAGGATGCCCTCGCGGAATTCGGTGACCTGCTTGCCGTCCTTCAGCACGATCGCGTCCTTGCCGATCAGGTCGATACGGCTGATGTGGCTGTCCAGATTGACGCGGATGCAAGGCCAGTTCAGCCGCGCCGCCACCTGCTCGATATGGGTCGACTTGCCGGTGCCGTGGTAGCCTTGGATCATCACCCGGCGGTTGAAGGCGAAGCCGGCCAGAATCGCAAGCGTCGTCTCCCGGTCGAACTGATAGGCGGGGTCGATCTCGGGCACATGCTCAGTGCGGACCGAGAAAGCGGGAACCTCCAGATTAACGTCGATGCCAAAAACCTCGCGGGCGTTAACCTTTATATCGGGCATGTTGATCGCCGAGGGGCCTGAGTTGCTGGTTTCGGTGAGTGCGGCGATGTTGTTCATTAAAGGTTCAATCCTGTTGCTTCGTACTTGGGTAGCGGCGTGGGGCAATTGGGCGAATATGCTCAACGGCCGGAAGTTTGGGATGCCTGAGCAGGCTTTGCGGCCAGTTTGCCACGAAGCGCCGCATAGGCAAGGTTGATCGATTTCAACATTTCCTCGGAGTGCTTGTCGCCATTGTTTGAATCCGGATGGTGGCGCTTGGCAAGTTCCTTGTATTTTGCTTTCACGGTGGCCAGCGTGACCGGCCATGTGAGGTTCAGGACGCTGAGAGCCTCGCGGATATCAGCCGGAACGCCTGGGTTGGGCGCGGGCTTGGGCCGGGCGCCAAAGGCGAAGGCGTGCAATTCGGCTTCGAGCGTCTCATCCATCCGCGATGTTTGCCCCAACCGGCCAAGCGGCCAGCTCGGCCGCTGCCAGGAGGTGTCGGCGCGCAATTGCGCCTCGATCTCTTCAGCCGACATGCCTTTGTAATAGTCCCAGGAGGCGTTGAACTCGCGGACGTGATCCAGGCAGAACCAATGAAAATCCCGCGACCCGGCCCGTGATTTTGGCGCGCGGTATTCGCCTTCGTGCGGGCAGCCGGGCGAATCGCACGCCTGACCTGGGGCGCTGGGGTCTGGGGCATAGGCGCGCGGCTTGCGGGTTGGTTGCTTGCGTGTTGACGAAATCATGGCCCTAATGTGCGCGCTTGGCTTAAATTGGCAACACTCGGTTGTGGCTGATATGCGCGCGGGGCAGAAGATGCCGGTACGATGATTGGATGAACGATCGAATGATTGAAGGTATGACGTGATGAATATGAGCAAGAGAGATGATCGGATGCGCGATCTGCTGGTGGCGGCTTTCAAGCCGGTCAGGCTGGAGATCGCCGATGAGAGCCGCAAGCATGCGAGCCATGCCGCCCGCAGTGGGCTGGAGGCCGGTGAGACGCATTACCGCGTGCTGATGGTCTCGCCGGCGCTGGCCGGGCTCTCGCGCGTGGCGCGCTCGCGCGCGGTGCATGAAGCCCTGGCGGCGGAGTTCACCACCGGGTTGCATGCGCTGTCTCTAATCCTGCGCACGCCCGAAGAGGCGCAGGATTAGGAAGTTCCTCAATTGCGGCCGTAGGTATCCTCGAAGCGGATGATGTCGTCCTCTCCGAGATAGGGGCCGGATTGCACCTCGATGATGGTGAGGGGGATTTTACCGGGGTTTTCCATGCGGTGGATACATCCCAGGGGCAGGTAGACGCTTTCATTCTCATGCACCATGAGGATTTCGGCATCGCGCGTGACACTGGCGCAGCCGGCCACCACCACCCAATGCTCGGCGCGGTGGAAATGCTTCTGCAGGGAAAGTTTCTGCCCCGGCCAGACGACGATTCGCTTCACCTGGAAGCGGTCCCCCTGGATCAGGCTCTCATAGAACCCCCATGGCCGGTAGGTGCGGTTGTGGGTGTCGGCTTCCGGCCGCTTCATCTGCTTCAGCCGGTCGACGATTTTTTTAACGTTCTGCGCTTCGTTCTTGTGAGCCACCAGCACCGCGTCCTGCGTGGTGACCACCACCAGATCGCGCACACCGAGCAGGGCGGTCATGATACCGTCACTGCGGGCGTAGCTGCCGTGAACATTTTCGAGCACCACATCGCCCAGGGCAAAATTGCCATCCGTATCCTTGGGCGCGATATCGGCCAGGGCCGACCAGGAGCCCACATCAGACCAGCCGATGGCCGCGGGAACCACGACGGCCTTGCTGGTTTTTTCAGCGATGGCGTAATCGATGCTGATATCAGGCGCCGCCGCAAAAGCCTCGGCGCCAAGCCGGATGAAGTCGAGGTCGGTGGTTCGCGCCAGCATGGCGGCGCGCACGGCCTCCAGCAGCCGGGGGGCCAGGCGCTCCATCTCGCCAAGCAATACACTGGCACGGAACATGAACATGCCGGAGTTCCAGAGGTTGCCGCCTTCTGCCAGCAAGCGGACGGCGGTGGCGGCGTCCGGTTTCTCGATAAAACGATTAAGGTGAAAGACGCCGGGCAGATCCTCCAGCGCGCCGCCCTGGGCGATGTAGCCGTAGCCGGTCTCCGGCGCGGCCGGCTGCATGCCAAAGGTGACGAAGTATCCCGCCTCCGCGGCCTTGGCAGCGGTATTCACCGCGGCTTCAAGCGCTGCGAGATCGCTGATCGAGGCGTCGGCCGCCATGATCCATAAAACCGCCTCGGGGTCGGTTTCCGCGGCCAGCAGCGCCGCTGCCGCAATGGCCGGCGCGCTGTTGCGTCCCACCGGTTCCAGCATGATCTGCGCTCCCTCAATGCCCGCGTTGCGCAATTGCTCGGCGACGACGAAGCGATGATCCTGGTTGGTCACGACAATCGGGGCGGCGAAGCGGGCGCCGGCGGCGCGCAGCGCGGTTTGCGCCAGCATGGAGTGCTGCGAAATGAGCGGCCAGAACTGCTTGGGGAAGCTCTTGCGCGAGACAGGCCACAAGCGCGTGCCCGATCCGCCGGAGAGGATCACGGGGATAATTTTCTGACCGTGTTCTGCGAAGTCCATGATGCATCCTGCCGTTGTACAACGAAATTAAATTTGGCTCTTTACGATTGTTAACTGGAAACGGCAAAACAAGATCATGAGCGATTCCAGACAAAATTTCCGGCTTGGCGATATGACGGCTGCAACTTTCGCGCAAGCAGCGGCGGCAAACCCCGTGGTCCTGCTGCCCCTTGGCAGCCATGAGGATCATGGTCCGTATTTACCGATGGGTGACTACCTGCTGGCGGAGCAGCTTGCCGTGCGTATTGCGCAGGCCGCCACGGGCAAAGGTGTTGCAACCTTCGTCGCCCCCTGTCTGCCTTTTGGCGTTGCGGATTATTTTGGCGCCACGCCGGGCGGTCTGGCGCTTTCCCCGGCCAGTTTCCGGGCGGTGCTGGCGGAGCTGCTGGCCAGCCTGCTCGGACATGGGCTGAGCAATATTGTTATCCTGAACGGCCATGGCGGCAATGTGCCGGTGATTCATGAGGTGACGCTGGAGATACGGCGGACGCGAAATGTCATTCTACCGTCATTTTATTTATGGAAAATTGCGCGCCAGCTTATGGAGGCCCAGCTTGGCGCGGGCAGCCAGGAGCGTTTTGGCCATGGCGCGGAACCGCTGCTCTCGCTCACCAAGGCGTTGCGCGGTGTTTTTGTGCAACCCGGCGAGGCGCCGGCGCATGGGCGTGAGACCGTGCTCGGCCTGCCGGTCTCAGGCTTTGGCACCGTGGATTTTCACGGTCTTGCGATTGATGCTCCGGTCGAGTTCGACCAGGTGCCGCGTGCAGCCACGCAGGCCGCGTGGCCGCTGGCCTCAGCTGAACTCGGGGCGCAAACCGCCGAGTCGCTGATCAGCGCGGCGGCGCAATTCGTGGTTCACTTTGGCAGGCTGCCGCGCAGTGCCGCCGGCTGCGTGGTCTGAGCGCCGGTACTACTTGAGGAATTTCAGCAAAGTGATGCCAACAGCGGCAATGGCAACCAGTGTGGCGAGAATCACGCCAAGCGGAAGTCCGAAATAATGCGGGTTGCTGGGGTCGTGGCCGTGGTTTTCAGCGCTCATGTGGTAGATCCTTTTTTTCAGTATGAGGTGAGGGCGGTGATGAGAGTGGTTTCCAGCTACGTATCCGGCTTGGGCTGATGGGGCAACTCGCCGCCGCGTTTCCCTTTGCGGGCGTTCTGCTCAGTTTCGCAATCCTCCCGGGCGTGGCGCCGCGTTTATGGCACAGGTGGATGGCGGCGGTCATCGGCGGCTGGGTTGCCCTGGGCTTTATGTTGCGGATGCTCTCAGGCGGCCTGATGAATGCGGCGCAGACGCTCTGGCAGGTTTCGCTGGCCGAATTCCTGCCATTCATTACCTTGCTGCTGGCGCTTTATGCGCTTGGCGGGGGGATTTCGATTAAAGGCGGCCCTTGGGGGCGCCCTTGCGGCAACCTGCTGCTTCTTGTCATTGGCACGGTTCTGGCCTCGATCATGGGGACGATCGGGGCCACCTTGCTGCTCATCCACCCGCTGCTGGCGGCCAATGGATATCGCGCGGAGAAACGGCACCTGATCCTCGCCTTTATTATTCTGGTTGGCAATTGCGGCGGGGCGCTCTCACCGCTGGGCGACCCGCCTTTGCTGGCCGGGTTTCTCCGTGGCGTGCCTTTTTTCTGGCCGGCGGTTCATCTCTGGCAACCGCTGCTGGTTCTGGCCGTGCCGGTACTGCTGCTTTGCCTGGGGGCGGATCTCTATTTCGCGCGGCGGGATGCCATGCCGCGTCCGCAAAAATTCCGCATCGGCGGGGGGATGAATATTTTTTTGCTGGTGGTGCTGGTCCTCGCCATTCCTCTGGCCGGTATCTGGCATCCAGGCATGGTCACCATTCTATCCGCGAAGATTCCGGGGGAGCATCTGGCGTTGATCGTGGTTGAGCTGGGGTGCATCGCGCTCTCAGAGGCTCTGACCCCGCGCGCCATCCGCAGCCACAACCGTTTTGCCTGGGGGGCGATGCGCGAGATCGTCATGCTGTTTTTTGCGATCTTTGCCACCATCACGCCGGTTTTTCAGCTATTGCAGACAGCCGCTTTGGCCCCCAATCCGCTGTCCTGGTTCTGGGCCTCGGGAATTGCCTCAGCCATTCTGGACGCCGCGCCGACCTATCTGATTTTTTTCGAGGCGGCGGGTGGGCATGCCGCCAGCCTGAGTGCCGCACCCGCCCATCTGCTGACGGCCATTGCGGCTGGTTCCGTGTTTTTTGGGCCCGTTACCTACCTCGGCAACGCCCCCAACCTCATGGTCCGCGAAATCGCGGCGCGCCGGGCGGTTAAAATGCCCGGGTTTTTCGCGTTCGCGGGACTCATGAGCCTCATCCTCACGCCGGTTTACGTGCTGATGAGTTTTCTTTTTTTTTAAGGTTGAGCGGTTAGATTAAACCGGAAGGCTCAATCTAACCGCTTGAAGGAGACCTAAACCGTCAGCGCCTGTTCAAGAACGTCCAGTCCTTCGTCGAGCAGTGCGTCGGAGGCGGTGAGCGGCACGAGCAGCCGGATGGCATTGCCATACACCCCGCAGGACAGCAGGATCAGCCCGTTTTCGCGGGCCTTGGCGATCACCTTTTTGGTCATCTCGGGGTCCGGCTCGTTGGTTCCGCGTGTTGCCACCACGTCAAACGCGATCATCGCCCCTGGGCCACGGATTTCGGCAATGGGGACGGTGTTGTTGCGGCGCGAGATGGCCTCCAGCCGGGATTTCATCTTCGCGCCGATATGATTGGCGCGTTCGATCAGTTTTTCTTCCTCGATGACATCGAGCACAGCCAGCGCCGCGGCGCAGGCAATGGGTGAGCCGGAATAGGTGCCGCCCAGCCCGCCTGGCTCGGCTGCATCCATGATCGCGGCGCGCCCGATGACGCCGGAAAGCGGGAACCCGCCCGCCAGCGATTTGGCGACGGTGATAATATCGGGCTTCACGGCGGAATGCTCGACCCCGAACATTTTACCGGTCCGCGCGAAGCCTGTCTGCACTTCATCGACGATCAGCAGAATGCCGTGCTTGTCACAGAGTGCGCGAAGGGCCTCCATCAGCTCGGTTGGCGCCTGGATAAATCCGCCTTCCCCCTGCACGGGCTCAAGCACGATCGCGGCGGTCCGCTCCGGCTCGATATCGGCGCGGAACAGCATGTCAATGGCGCGCAGACTGTCCTGCACGGTCACGCCAAAGGGGGCATGCGGGAAGGGGACATGGTAGATCTCGGCCGGGAGCGGCGCGAATTTTTTCTTGTAGGGCAACACCTTGCCGGTCATCGCCATCGTCAGCATGGTGCGGCCATGGTAGCCGCCGGCGAAGGTGATGACACCGGAACGTCCGGTGGCGGCGCGGGCGATCTTCACGGCGTTTTCCAGCGCCTCGGCGCCGGTGGTAAAAAAGATCGTCTTGGCGGGGCCTTCAATCGGGGCCAGCGCGTTCAGCCGTTCGGCCAGCGCGACATAGCTCTCGTAAGGCGAGACCTGGAAGCAGGTGTGCGAGAAGCGCGAGAGCTGCTCGGCGACCGCCGCCATCACCTTGGGGTGGCGGTGCCCGGTGTTCAGAACCGCGATGCCGCCGGCAAAATCAATATAGCGTTTGCCCTCGACGTCCCAAAGCTCGGCGTTTTCGGCGCGTTGAGTAAAGACCGGGTGCGCATTGCCCACACCGCGGGGCACCGCGGTTTCGCGGCGGGCCATCAACTCACTGTTCGTACTCATATTGGTTCTAACTCCTTAAGGGCCCGGCGAGCCTAGCAAGCTTTGCCGGTGTGTAAACGCGGTGTTGCGGATATCTGCCTTGAGCGGGTTCACGGTCTGGCGGGAAGCGAGGCCCGTTTTATGAAGCCGGGCTCCGCCGGCGGTTCCGTGATCGTATCCTTGATTGTTTCGACGATGGCGGCGCGCGGGCCGCGGCGGCAGAGCCGCAGGCATTCCTCGACCGCCACGGTGTCCCCGGCGATGAGGGCTTCCACGGCATCCTGGCCGACATTGCGCACCCAGCCGGAAAGCCCGAGCCGCTGCGCCTCGTTTGCCAGCCATTCGCGGAAGCCGACACCCTGAACCCGGCCGGTGATGAACAGATGGGTGGCTTTCATGCGCGGCAGAGGACCATGAAACGGGCGCTCACGGCAATATCCTGCGCGATGATCCGCCGCCGTGCGCTGGCCTCGGCGTCCATCCCCCAGCGCGTTTCCTGCCAGAGCTCCCCGAGGCTGGCGCAACGGCAGGCCGCGTCCGGGTCCAGCGCCCCGGCCTCCACTGCGAGCGCCAGCACAAGGCTCCCCAATGCGGGGACGATCACGCCAAGCCCCGCCAATTGATATTCGTCCATGCGCATCAGATGCGCGGTGAAGATGTCATGGTACTCAGGCGTTTGCCGCAGCGGCATGACCCCGGAGGTCGATTCCAGCCTGATGCCGAGCTGCCGGTCCAGCCAGTTGATCCAGGGGTCCCACGCCTCGGCCTCGCTCTGCGCCAGCCCCGGCGGGCCTTCGGCGCGGTAGCAGAGCAGGTCGTTCATGCCGTAAGCCGCCAGTTGCCCGGCGATCTCTGTGCGGTGCAGGCTGATACGGTCCTGCGCTGTTGTGGCGAGGCGCGTGAGGGGCAGGTCATCGGGCGTGAAATCCGTGCCGGCCGTTGCCCATTCAGTGGCAATTGCGCCGGCCAAATCCTTGAACGGCACGCGAAGCGCGCCGCCGCTGGGTAGTTTCAGGGGGCGGTTGTCCAGCAGGATGATGAAATCCGCGCCTTCCGGTACGACGGATGCTGATGTCCAGAATCGTTTCATGGGCCGAGCAGCCCGTTCAACAGATTTTTTGGCCCGCCGGAAGGCGGGGCAACGGCGCCTGGCATGCCGGCGGATGGCGGCTGCGTGATCGCCGCCGCCGGGCCGGGTTGGCCAAAGCGCCCCAGTTTCAGCGCCACCGGGCAGATGTCGCCGCCGGTTGCCTGGATGCTGCCGGCTGGAGCCGCCTCAACCACCGGGGCGGCGAAGCTGCCGTTAATCGCCACCGGGCTGCCCGTTTCATTGGGCAGCATCGGCAACTGGGGAAGCAGAACGACGCCCAGCGTCTCCCCCCCGGCATTCACACTGCCGCTCCCCTGCAAGCGCAGGCGGCTGGAATCCAGCGCCATGGCCCGGATGGTGGCGATGCCGTTGGCGGCATCAACCCGCAATGCCATGCAGCGCACCGGCACCGGCCCTGTGGCCCCGGCCAGACCCGCGGGCAGGCCGGCGGTTTGCAGCACGCCGCCGAACAGGCTTTGCAAGACAGAGCCGTCAACAACGCCGTTGGCCATGGCTAAGCCCAGCTGCCCGTTCAGGCCGCTGGCGATGGCATGGGGGGTGTCGCCGCTGCTGGTGGCCGAGAGCCGGATTTGCATGGTGCCTTCGGCCGTGCCGGGCAGGCCAAAGGCTTTCAACATCGGAGCGAGCGCAAGAGCGGGGGCGCTCATCGCCAGGCTTTCCACCGCGGGCTCCTTGCTGGCATTCACCGATACGCTCGCGGTGAGGTTGCCGCCGGGGAGTTGCGCGGTTAGCGGGCTGACCGTGAGCTGCCCGTTTGCGAGAACGGCATGGCCTTGGAGCGCCGTATAGGTCATCTGGCGCCAGATCAGCGTATCCACCGAGATTTGCACATCGGCGCGGGCTGATTTCAGCCATGTCAGCGCCAGCGGCGTGTCGGTGAAGACGGCGGCGGCGGTGGGGGCGGGATTGGCGGGCACCGTGGCCGGTTTCGGCATCGCCGCCAGTAAGGCGTCGGCATTCAGCCCGGTGAACTGCAAGGCGAGTTGCAGCCTAGGCTGGGGGCCGAAATACAGGCCGGCATCGCCGCCGAAGGCCGCGTTATCCATGTTGACGGTGAGGGTATCCAGGCCAATGGCATTGCGCAGACCAAGTCCGCCGGGGTCTATCAGCGTGGTTTGCGCCGTGATGTTTTTCCATGCGGGCAGGCTGGCGCCCACGGCCGGGCTGAGTGCCGAGAGGTCGGGGATTGTCAGGTTCAGCGCCAGCGCGGCGCCCGCGAGCGTCGCGGGGGTTGCAATCGCGCCGGTGAGGCTGGCCTTGGCCGACCCGAACTGCGCATTGATTGTGACTGGAAAGCTGCCTTGCGGCCCGGTGCGCGCCGGCAGCAGGGCGGGATTCAAAAGCGCCCGGGGTGGGCCGAAATGGCCGGCGAGGGTGAGGGGGGTGCTGCCCAGCGTGGCCGCGGCGCTGAGCGAAAGCGGCTGGTTGAGCGATGCCATCTCAATATCCAGCGCGTTGAGCGTCAGCCCCGGCCGGAGAGAAGAAAGATCAGAGGTACCGGCTTTGACAGAAAGGTCATCGATTGCCGGGATGGTTGAATCCTGGTCGGTGATCCGGGCTGTAGCCGCGATGTCATGCACGGGAGGCAGGGGGCCGGTCAGACCGGGCGGGAGGCTGGCGGCCAGATCCTCCAGCGCCGGAATATTGAGTGCCACGGCGAGGCCATAGCCGCTCGCCGTGCGCGGGCGGGCGAGCGCGCCCTGCACC
>NZ_JABEVC010000190.1 GCF_013044125.1 Acidocella sp.
CATCGCCGCCTACGGATTCCTGATCTCCGAAACGGAAGCGATTCCCCCCTCAGGGCCACGCAACACGATTCTCGTCAAAGAACATCCCCTTCCCGCAGGCTATCCACCCCGCGGATCCCCCGATCCGGCCTGAGCGTAACGTGCCAAACTCAATCACCTCCGTCCGCATCGCCATCGCCCGCGCGATCTCCCGCACGCTGCCACGTTGCCCATGCTGCCAACAAATTTTCAATCGAAAAAATTTATGACATAGTAAGACTAGGCGGGTGCGCGCATCCGTCCGGTGCCTCCGGCAGTTCAAGGCCTAGCCGGTCTTTAAGGCTGGCCGCCACGAAGCCCGTGCACTGGCGTTCGCCGATTTGTAGCAACGGCCGGCGGATGAGAAGCGGCTGACTGAGTATCAGCGCCAGGGCATCGTCAGCGACGAGGGCTTCTGGCGAGACATCTCCTGATTTGACCGCCGGTGCAGACATATTGAACCAGTGCGTTACGGGCAGATTGCCAAAGAAGGCACGCAGACGTTCCGCTGTCCACGGCTCGGCTAGCAGGCTGCGGGCGATGACCGTGTGCCCTGCCGCACGCAGCACCGCCTTCTGGCGGGCGTTCCCGGCGCAGCCTGGCTTCTCATAGAACACGATCTCCATGGCTACAGACTCAGTTGGATGAGCGGGGCGCCACCGCGGCCGAGCCCCGTGTCCACCTTCTTGCGCACGGCCTCTATGCCCAAGGGCTTGGCCAGCGCGCCATGGGCCCCGGCCCGCAACGCCGCCAGCGCGGGCGCTTCCGTGTTCTTGTCGTGCACCACCAGCACCCGCACGCCAGGATAGGCTGTGGTCAGGTCGTCAACCACAGCAGCCCCACGCGCCTCCACCACCCCTGCAGAGAGCAGCACCAGGTCGGGCTTTAGCCAATCCTGTCCCTTTTCGTACACCTCCTCGGGGGAGGACATTTCATGGGTCTCGATTTCGTCCTGCAGGATAAACTGCAGCACCGCGCGGGTGATTTCATCGGGCTCCACGATGAACACGCGGCGCTGATCGACCGCCCTGGCTGTATCCACTCCGATCTGCACCCCTAACCTCCATCTGCGTTGGTCCAAAGGGGAAAGCAAGAACCATTCCCGCGCCGCAAGCTGGTATTTTGTCCCGTTTAAGACAGGGCCGACACGGGCTGTCAGGTTCGACACATCGCCATGACTTTCTAAACCACCAGAAAAACACTTGAATTTTCTTGATGTATGGTTTGGCATGGCGATTGCATCGTGGTCTACGGGACGGCGAGTGAGGGCTGAACACAGGCAGACGCGCAGGACGAGCGCTGTGTTCCTTCCCGTGACCGCGAGCACGTTACCGAAAGAGATGGACCGCGTGACGAGCGCGGAGATTGGCAACGAACTCACAGGAGACACAAATGTCGAAATTGAGACAGATCGCGTTTTACGGAAAAGGGGGTATCGGCAAGTCCACCACCTCGCAGAACACCCTCGCTGCCCTGGCCGAGATGGGCCAGCGCATCCTCATCGTGGGCTGCGACCCCAAGGCGGACTCCACCCGTCTTATTCTGCACGCCAAGGCGCAGGACACCATCCTCAGTCTTGCCGCCGCCGCCGGCTCGGTTGAGGATCTCGAGCTGGAAGAGGTCATGAAGGTCGGCTACCGCGACATCCGTTGTGTTGAGTCGGGCGGCCCGGAGCCGGGCGTTGGTTGTGCCGGCCGCGGCGTCATCACCTCCATCAACTTCCTGGAGGAGAACGGCGCTTACGAGAACATTGACTATGTGTCCTACGACGTGCTCGGCGACGTGGTGTGCGGCGGCTTCGCCATGCCCATCCGCGAGAACAAGGCGCAGGAAATCTATATCGTCATGTCCGGCGAGATGATGGCCATGTACGCCGCCAACAACATCGCCAAGGGCATTCTTAAATACGCTAATTCCGGCGGCGTGCGCCTGGGCGGGCTGGTCTGCAACGAGCGCCAGACCGACAAGGAGCTGGAGTTGGCGGAATCCCTGGCCAAGAAGCTGGGCACGCATCTCATCCACTTCGTGCCGCGCGACAATATCGTGCAGCATGCCGAACTGCGCCGCATGACCGTGCTGGAATACGCCCCGGATTCCAAGCAGGCCGAGGAATACCGCACGCTGGCCCGCAAGGTCCACGCCAACGCCGGCAATGGCGTGATCCCGACGCCCATCACCATGGACGAGCTTGAGGACATGCTGATGGAACACGGCATCATGAAGCAGGTGGATGAGTCGCTCATAGGCAAGTCCGCCGCGGAACTGGTCGCTGAAGCCGCACTGGTCGCCTAAGGCCAAACGCCCTGGCTGACTGGAACGGCCAGGGTCCCCAAACGGATAAGCCAAGGAGCAAGAAGATGAGCGTTGTAGAAACCCTGAGCGTCGAAGACATCAAGGCGCGCAACAAGGAACTGGTCGAAGAGGTGCTCCGGGTCTATCCGGAGAAAACCGCCAAGCGCCGGGCCAAGCACCTGAACGTGCACGAGGAGGGCAAGGCCGATTGCGGCGTGAAGTCGAACATCAAGTCTATCCCTGGCGTGATGACGATTCGTGGCTGCGCCTATGCTGGCTCGAAGGGCGTGGTGTGGGGTCCGATCAAAGACATGATCCATATCAGCCACGGCCCCGTTGGCTGCGGCCAGTATAGCTGGGCGGCGCGCCGCAATTATTATATCGGCATCACCGGTATCGATACTTTCGGCACCATGCAGTTCACCTCGGATTTCCAGGAGAACGACATCGTCTTCGGCGGCGACAAGAAGCTGGCCAAGGTGATCGACGAAATTCAGGCATTGTTCCCGCTCAACCGCGGCATCTCGGTGCAGTCCGAATGCCCTATCGGCCTCATCGGCGATGATATTGAGGCAATCTCCAAGACCAAGTCCAAGGAATATGAGGGTAAGACCATCGTGCCCGTGCGCTGCGAAGGCTTCCGCGGCGTGTCGCAATCGCTCGGTCACCACATCGCCAACGATGCGGTGCGGGACTGGGTGTTCGACAAGATAGGCGACAAGCTACTGGCCTTTGAGCCGAGCGCGTATGACGTTGCCATCATCGGTGACTACAACATTGCCGGCGATGCGTGGTCTTCTCGCATCCTGCTGGAAGAGATGGGCCTGCGCGTGATCGCGCAATGGTCGGGCGACGGCACGCTGGCCGAGCTTGAAGCCACGCCGCGCGCCAAGCTGAATGTGCTGCATTGCTACCGCTCTATGAACTACATCTCGCGCCACATGGAAGAGAAATACGGCACCCCCTGGGTGGAGTATAATTTCTTTGGCCCGACCAAGATCGCTGAATCGCTGCGCAAGATCGCCAGCTACTTTGACGACAAGATCAAGGAAGGCGCCGAGAAGGTCATCGCCAAGTACCAGCCGCTGGTTGATGCCGTCATCGCCAAGTACAAGCCGCGCCTGCAGGGCAAGACGGTAATGCTTTATGTTGGCGGTTTGCGTCCGCGCCATGTGATTGGCGCCTACGAGGATCTGGGCATGGATGTTGTCGGCACGGGTTACGAGTTTGGCCATAACGACGATTATCAGCGCACCGCCCAGCATTACGTGAAGGACGCAACGCTGATATACGATGACGTCACTGGCTACGAGTTTGAGAAATTTGTCGAGAAGGTGCAGCCCGATCTCGTTGGCTCCGGCATCAAGGAAAAGTACATCTTCCAGAAGATGGGGGTGCCGTTCCGCCAGATGCATTCTTGGGATTATTCGGGTCCCTATCATGGCTATGACGGCTTTGCCATCTTCGCCCGCGACATGGACATGGCGATCAATTCCCCCGTGTGGAATTTGACCAAGGCGCCGTGGCCCCCCAAGCCGCAGCCGCTGCAGCTTGCCGCGGAATAAACGGTCATTCTCAGGACTTAAGGAAAGGGCTTCATCATGACCCAGGACGCAGATAAGGTACTCGACCATTTCGAGCTGTTCCGCGGCGCGGAATACAAGGAAATGTTCGCCAATAAGAGGGCGAATTTTGAAAACACGCACCCTGATGCCGAGGTTGACCGGGTGCGCGAATGGGCGAAAACCAAGGAATACCAGGAGAAGAACTTCGCCCGCGAGGCACTGGTGGTTAACCCCGCCAAGGCTTGCCAGCCGCTGGGCGCGGTGTTCGTGGCCGTGGGCTTTGAGGGCACGCTACCCTTTGTGCACGGGTCGCAGGGGTGCGTTGCGTATTACCGCAGCCATTTTTCACGCCACTTTAAGGAGCCGACCTCGTGCGTTTCCTCGTCGATGACGGAAGATGCGGCCGTGTTCGGCGGCCTCAACAACATGGTTGACGGCCTGGCCAATGCCTACAGCATGTACAAGCCCAAGATGATCGCTGTCTCCACCACCTGCATGGCGGAAGTCATCGGCGACGATCTCAATGCTTTCATCAAGACTGCCAAGGAAAAAGGTTCCGTTCCCGCCGAGTTCGACGTCACCTTCGCGCATACGCCGGCCTTCGTCGGTAGCCATGTGACCGGCTACGATAACGCGATGAAGGGCGTGATCGAGCATTTCTGGGATGGCAAGGCCGGTACCGTGCCCAAGCTGGAGCGGGCCGAGAACGGCTCCATCAACTTCATCGGCGGGTTTGACGGCTATACCGTCGGTAACATTCGCGAGGTCAAGCGCATCTTCGATCTGATGCAAGTTGAGTACACCATCATCGGCGATAATTCCGATGTGTGGGATACGCCGACCGATGGCGAGTTCCGCATGTATGATGGTGGCACAAAGCTGAATGATGTTGCGAATGCTGTAAACGCCAAGGCGACCATTTCGATGCAACAGTTTTGTACCGAAAAGACGCTGGAACTTGTTCGTAATCATGGCCATGAAGTGCTGGCCTTCAACCACCCGGTGGGTGTCGCCGGGACCGACCACTTCCTCATGGAAGTGTCTCGCCTGTCCGGCAAGCCGATCCCGGCTGAGCTGGAGAAGGAACGCGGCCGGCTGGTGGATGCCATCGCCGATTCAAACGCCCATATTCACGGCAAGAAATTCGCCATCTATGGCGACCCCGACCTGACCTATGGGCTGGCCGCGTTCCTGCTTGAACTGGGCGCGGAACCCGTGCATGTGCTAGCGACCAATGGCAACAAGGCGTGGGCCGCGAAGATGCAGGCGCTGTTCGACAGCTCGCCTTTCGGCGCCAATTGCAAGGCTTATCCGGGGAAAGATCTGTGGCACATGCGCTCACTGCTGTTCACCGAGCCTGTCGATTATCTTATTGGCAATACCTACGGAAAATATCTGGAACGCGATACCGGTACGCCGCTGATCCGCATAGGCTTCCCCATCTTCGACCGGCACCATCATCATCGCCGGCCGGTATGGGGCTACCAGGGCGGCATGAACTTACTGATCACCATCCTCGACAAGATCTTCGATACGATGGATGCAAAGACGAACGTTGCAGGCCAGACGGACTATAGCTACGACATCATCCGCTGATGATGCCAAGCCTCCGCCGCCAATATGCGGCGGAGGCGAACCAACTGGAGACCACTGAGCGCAACAGAAGGAGCACGCCGCATGACTTCGCTGAATGCTAAGATCCAGGAGGTTTTCAACGAGCCCGCTTGCGGCGTTAATCACAACAAGACCGAGAAAGAACGCAAGAAGGGGTGCACGAAGCAGTTGCAGCCTGGCGGCGCGGCGGGTGGTTGCGCCTTCGATGGTGCCAAAATTGCGTTGCAGCCATTCACGGATGTCGCGCATCTGGTGCACGGTCCGATCGCCTGCGAGGGCAATTCCTGGGATAATCGCGGTTCAAAATCCTCCGGATCGGCACTATGGCGCATGAGCTTTACAACCGACATGAATGAAACGGACATCGTCTTCGGCGGTGAGAAGCGGCTTTATAAGGCGATCAAGGAAATCGGCGAGAAATACGATCCCGCCGCGATCTTCGTGTACCAAACCTGCGTGCCCGCCATGATCGGCGATGACATCAACGCCGTATGCAAGGCCGCGGCCAAAAAATTCGGCCGGCCGGTGATTCCGGTGAATTCTCCGGGCTTTGTGGGGCAAAAAAATCTAGGTAATAAGCTCGCTGGAGAAGCGCTTCTTGACCACGTCATCGGCACCGCCGAGCCTGAATATACCACGCCCTATGACATCAATATCATTGGCGAATACAATTTATCCGGCGAGCTGTGGCAGGTGAAACCGCTGCTGGACGAGCTTGGCATCCGCATTCTCTCCTGCATTTCCGGCGACGGAAAATATCTGGAGGCCGCCTATTCCCATCGCGCCAAAGCGGCGATGATGGTTTGCTCGCGCGCCATGATCAACGTCGCCAGCAAAATGGAGAAACGGTATAATATCCCATTCTTCGAGGGGTCATTCTACGGCATTGGCGACACAAGCGATTCTCTGCGCGAAATTTCCCGCCTGCTCATCAGCCGCGGTGCACCGGACAAACTGATGTTTCATACCGAAGCACTGGTCGCCCGCGAGGAGCAGAAGGCCTTTGCCGCGATTGAGCAGTTCAAGGTCCAGCTTGCAGGAAAGCGCGTATTATTGATTACCGGCGGGGTTAAATCTTGGTCGGTGGTGGCGGCGCTGCAGGAAGCCGGGCTGGAAATTGTCGGTACCAGCGTCAAGAAATCGACGAAGGAAGACAAGGAGCGCATCAAGCAGATCATGGGCGAGGATGCCCATATGATCGACGATATGACGCCGCGTGAGATGTACAAGATGCTGCGCGAGGCGCGCGCCGATATCATGCTCTCTGGCGGACGCTCGCAATTCGTGGCGCTGAAGGCAGCAATGCCATGGCTCGATATCAACCAGGAACGTCATCACGCCTATATGGGCTATGTCGGCATGGTGGACCTTGTCCGGCAAATAGAGAAGAGCCTTTATAATCCGATCTGGGAGCAGGTGCGTCAGCCGGCGCCGTGGGACGTGAATGGTGAGAGCTGGCAGAAAAAGGCGCAGGCCGCGCCTGCCGCGCTGCCGCTCGCCGCGGAGTAGGCGGCATGGCCATTGTCACCACCATCAGAAAATCATGTACCGTGAATCCGCTGAAGATGAGTCAGCCCGTCGGGGGGGCGCTGGCCTTCATGGGGTTGCGCAATACAATGCCGCTGCTGCATGGCAGCCAAGGCTGCACCTCATTCGGCCTCGTCCTCTTCGTTCGGCATTTCAAGGAAGCCATTCCACTGCAAACCACCGCGATGAGCGAGGTTGCAACAGTTCTCGGTGGTTACGAGAATATTGAGCAGGCGATCCTGAACATCTATAAGCGCACAAAGCCAGATCTCATTGGCATTTGCTCAACTGGCGTTACCGAAATAAAAGGTGATGACGTGGAGGGCTTCATCAAGCTCTTCCGGATGAACCATCCTGAATTCACGGACTACCCGATCGTCTATGTTTCAACACCAGACTTTTCGGGCGCCTTTCAGGATGGCTGGGACAAGGCCGTGACGCGGATTATTGAAGCGCTTGTACCGGCACAGGTTCTTGCGCGCGACCCGCGCCATGTGAATGTTCTGCCTGGCTGCCACATAACGGCCGGAGACATCGACGAATTGCACGAGATTTTTGAGAATTTCGGGATGGAGGCGGTATTTTTGCCAGATCTATCAGGGTCTCTTGATGGCCATATCCCCGATGATTTCACGCCAACCACGCTGGGCGGAATTGGCGTTGATGAGATCGTCCAAATGGGCTCGGCGAACTGGACCATTGCGATTGGTGCACAGATGAGTGCCGCGGCGCAGGCGCTGCAAGCCCGCTCGGGTGTTCCGTTCAGGCTGTTTGAGCGACTGTGCGGCTTAAGGCCGAATGATGAATTCTTTGCGTTCCTGAGCGAGATCAGCGGCCGGCCGGTACCAGCAAAATACCGCCGCCAGCGCAGCCAGTTGATCGACGCCATGCTCGATGGACATTTTTATACCGGCGGGCGAAAGCTTGCCATCGGCGCGGAGCCAGACCTTCTTTACGACATTGCCTCGCTGCTGCACGAGATGGGAGCCGAGATCGTCGCGGCGGTGACGACGACGGCCTCTCCGGTTCTGGAAAAACTCGCGGTTGATGAAGTCCTCATTGGCGACCTGGAAGATTTGGAAATCCGCGCCAGCGCTCGTGGAGCTGATCTGCTGCTCACTCACGCGCATGGGCGGCAGATGGCGGCACGGTTGGAATTGCCGTTTTTCCGCATTGGCCTGCCGATATTCGACCGGCTTGGCGCGGCGCATATTGTAACTGTCGGCTATAAAGGCACGCGCAATCTTATTTTCAGCATGGCCAATCTGCTGATGGAACACAATGAAACGTATCACAAGCCCACACCGGATTCGTGGCGCCGAGCGGCGCAAGAGGAGGCAGTATGAAAATCGCATTTTCTACACAGGATAAGAAGCGCGTCGATGCGCATTTCGGCTGGGCGCGCCATATCGTCATCTATGAGGTCACCCCTGATGGTTCCAAATTTCTTCAGGATCTGACGTTTGACGGTGACCTCGCCGAAGATGGTAACGAGGACAAGCTCGCGCCCAAACTGAATGCGATTCGGGATTGCGCCATTTTATATGTCGCGGCCATTGGCGGCTCCGGTGCGGCACGCGTGGTGGCCAGCAACATTCATCCCATCAAGGTCAATCAACCTGAGCCGATTGATAAACTGCTGGTGAAACTGCAAGAGGTCCTTGCGGGAACACCGCCGCCATGGCTGCGCAAGGCATTAGCGAAGGATAAAGAAAAAATCTTAAATTTTGAGGATTAATAGCATGCCTGATGTGATTGATACCGTGGATGTCCCCTTCGTTAAGGAGCTTATCAATATCTGGCGTGCCCAGGATTCACACGGCACCTGGGACGGCAAGCCGGACATTGAATTGCTGACGCCATATATTCTTGACAAGGAGGCGCGCCGCGATCTGCCGATTATAGGCGATCCCGATCCGGAGACGATCTGGCGTTTGGAATTGTTCTTCAATGCCGTTTGTTTGGGCATTGAGCGCGCGACATGTGTGATGATCACGCCAATGCTGAAGATGAGCCATGAGGGCTTCGGCCGTATGGTGCTGATCGGCGGGCGGTTGATTGTGGTGAACAAGCAACTGCGCGACGTGCATCGGTTCGGCTTTGACAATCTGGCCAAGCTTGCTGAAGAGGGCGACAAATATGTGCAGGCGGGTGTCGAGATGATTACGAAATTTCCCGAAGTGGCGAATTGCTGATGAGCGATGTTGAAACCTTGAAAGCGGAGATCAAGAAGCTTTCGGCGAAAGCGATGCAGGCAAAGATGGACCTGCATGACCTCTCCGAAGAATTGCCGCTGAACTGGCAGTCAGTCATCGGCATCGCCCAGCGCACGCATGAGGCGTTTGAGGCGCTGGAGGAGAAACGGGCGGCGCTCAAGGAACTGGAATCAGAATGAGCCTAAGGAGAGACACGATGAGTCTGACATCGCGCAACGGAAGCATCTGGAAGCCAGAATATCTTCTGGCCATTAACCCTGAAAAATGCATTGGCTGCGGTCGTTGTTACAAAGTTTGCGGCCGTGATGTGATGACGCTCAAAGGGTTGAATGAGGATGGAGATTATGTAGACCTTGATGATGACGATGATTATGAGATTGAGAAGAAGGTGATGGTGCTGGCAGCAGCCGGTGCATGCATCGGCTGCGGCGCCTGCGCGCGCGTCTGCACCACCAACTGCCAGACACACGGAGCAGGCTGAGCATGGATGCGGCTGTGGCCTATGCCTGGTTCATGGACGCTCCATCGCCCGGCTATGATGCGGAGGATCGTCACGCCATTGCCAGCATTCTGGCGGTGGGGCTGGCCGAAGCCGGCGGCAATCTGCGCGATGTGTGCGCGCAAGTGGGACTGAGCGACGGCGCGCTGGGTCAGCTCGTGGCCGGCATGTTCCCAGGGGCCGCTGGGATTTTCTCCGCTATCGATACGAGCATCAGCGTCGATGTACCAGAGGAGGAGCAGGCTTTGCGCGATCTGTTCCGCCTATATGCTCGTGACACATCAATGTTGACAAAATGGGTCGGCGCCATGGTGGCGCGGCGCGCGCAATCGCCCAATCATTTGTGGCAGGATATGGGGCTGCGCGACCGGGCCGAGGGTTCAGCCCTCATTTCGCGGCATTTTCCGGGCCTCGCGGCGCGCAACAGCCAGGATATGAAATGGAAGAAGTTCTTCTACCGGATGGTCTGCCGCTCGGACGGCTTCACGCTGTGCGCCGCTCCGGTGTGTTCGGATTGTGATGATTTCGATCATTGCTTCGGTGCCGAGGATGGCGAGACCCTGCTAGCGCGCGTGAGCAACGGTTCTACATTGCCGGCGGCTTGAATCCATGCGGCGTCCGGGGCTAGCTTGAACACATGACCACTGCTTATGTCATCTGCCGTCTTGAGGATATTCCCAGCCGCCAGGCGCGTGGCTTTCTGCTCGCGCGGCGCGGCGGAGCGGGGGAGGAGATTCCCTGGCCCGTGTTTATTGTGCGCTGGGGCCGGCATGTCTTTGCCTATGAGAATAAATGCCCGCACCAGGGCACGCGGCTGGACTGGGAAAAGGACCAGTTCATGGATGGTGCTGGCGAGCGGTTGATTTGCGGCAAGCACGGCGCGCTGTTTGAACTGGATACCGGCCGGTGCATCGTCGGCCCCTGCGCCGGCGCCGCGCTCATCTCAATTCCCGTCAGCGTCGAGGATGCAGACATCTGCTTCCTCGGCGTTGATCTGATGGAACCAGGCGAGGATTAAACCGGGCGATTTTCGTTTCTGTTTCGCACTGGAGTTGTTAGCTTCAAGACCTCCTCGAAGGACTTCTCCTGATAGTCGGAGACGAAGCTGATCGCCTTATCGGCGAGTTGGTCCAGCTTGCCGCCGGTGCTCAGCTTTTTCATGTCGGTTTTGTCTAAGCCGATCAACTCCATCAACTCCATCCACACGGTGGATTCGTCGAGCGGCAGGATGTTGAAAGTGATGTTACCCATTTTCACACGGTATTTGGCAAGAAGATCGATGTTGTTGCAGAACATGAAGTAGGTGCCTGTGGGTGAGAGCAGGCCGCTCAGCACTTTGGCGGCATCGGCCAGATACGCGAAGGAGTGCAGGTAGCCGGCCAGAAAAGGCAGAGGGCTGTTATCCTCGGACGCAATGATGAAGACCTGCTCGATGGAGTATTCGGGCGGGCGTTTCTCATCGGCCAGTTGCTGCTGGAATTTAAGTGCGATGTCGCCGCGGAAGCCAAAGCGCCCGGGCTTTGTGGTTGGTGCTTTGAGCACTGCGTTGAGCAAACGGTGTTCCTGCTCCAAGCGATTCAGCGCCGTAGTCTCGATACTGGTCATACAAAAATTCCTGTCTTAGCTGGTCGTGGGCGCGTCACTGCGCTCTGGGCTCTAAGGCAAGGAGCGTGCCGAAATTATGCGCCGCCGCAGGGGCGGTTTGGGGGGCTGTGTCGTCCAACCGACAGCTACGCGTGTCGGGAAGCCGACATGGCGCGGCAAAGCCCGACACGCTTGAAAAAAAGCCTGACAATTTATGTTGTTTGGTATTGGCACGGGGGTTGCATTGAAGCCCCTGTAGACCCGCGGTACGCCGCGCCAGGACAACGGAGTGACCCATGATCAACTTGACAGACAGCATCAACTTGACAGACAGCGCGTTGAATGCGGTGCGGACAGCGATGGCAGGCGCACCCGGCCCGGTGGCGGGTTTGCGCATCATGGTAGAGACCGGTGGCTGCGCCGGATACAAATACATGATGGGTCTGATTCCCGATTCCAATGCTGATGACGAGGTAGTGGAACGCGACGGCATTAAGTTATTTCTGGACCCCAAGAGCCGCGGCCTGCTGGCTGGCACCTCCATCGACTTTGTGGTGGCGCTGCAAGGTTCTGGTTTCACCTTTGAGAATCCCAACGTCACCAATAGCTGCTCGTGCGGCAAATCATTCGGGTAGGGGGCGCCATGTTCGTTCAGCAAGAGGCATCATCCCTCACCGCCGCCAGCGATGATCTGCGCCGGCAACTGATCGAAGCCGCCATCGAGGAAATCCGCCCCACTCTGCGCCGTGATGGCGGTGACTGCGTGCTGGTCGGCATTGAGGGCAAGACCGTGCAGGTGCGGCTCACAGGTGCGTGCATGTTCTGCAAGCTCAGCGGTGCCACGTTGGCAGGAATCCAGAGCCGTGTCGCAGAGAAATTAGGCGAGTTCGTGCGCCTGGTGCCCGTGCCCGGAGGCGTCAAGTCAGCCTACTGATCCGTCAGCAGCAAGGGGGCATTATGCAGGTCTATCTTGACAACAACGCGACAACCCGCACCGATCCGGCCGTGGTTTCGGCAATGATGCCGTATTTTAGCGAGTATTTCGGCAATGCCTCATCGGTGCATGGGCTGGGTGGCGGTGTCAGCGGGGCCCTGCGCCTTGCGCGGCGCCAGCTGATGACATTGCTGGGCGCACCGCAGGAACAGGAGATCGTCTTCTGCTCCGGTGGTACCGAAGCCAACAATACCGCTATTCACGTGGCGTTGGAGACCTTGCCCGAACGCGACGAGATCATCACGAGCACGGTCGAGCA
Source organism: Acidocella sp. (assembly GCF_013044125.1). Classification (GTDB taxonomy): domain Bacteria; phylum Pseudomonadota; class Alphaproteobacteria; order Acetobacterales; family Acetobacteraceae; genus Acidocella. Next base: position 12,569 of record NZ_JABEVC010000190.1, read on the forward strand.
CGCGGCGATTCTCGCGCCATTGGCGTGGGCACAGAAAACGCGCGGCATAAAATTGCGCCATATTCCTGTGGATACCCATGGACGGTTGGACCTTGACGCTTACCGTGCTGCCCTGGGCCCGCGCACGGCGCTGGTCAGCCTGATGTGGGCGAATAACGAGACGGGTACGGTGTTCCCTGTGGGCGCATTGGCGAAAATGGCGCACCAGGCCGGGGCGCTGTTCCACACCGATGCTGTGCAGGTCATTGGCAAGCTGCCCATAGCGCTGGCGGGCACGCAGATCGACATGCTCTCCCTCTCTGGACATAAATTCCACGGTCCCAAGGGCGTGGGTGCGCTTTATGTCCGCAAGGGGATAAAGTTCAGCCCCCTGTTGCGCGGCGGGCACCAGGAACGCGGGCGCCGGGCGGGGACGGAGAATGTGCCCGCCATTGTGGGGGTGGGCGCGGCGGCGGCGCTTGTGGATAGCGCCGCTTGGTCCCGCATGGCGGCGCTGCGCGACCGTCTGGAGGCCGGGATACTGGCGGCAGTACCCGGCTGCCGGGTGAATGGCGATGCGGCGAACCGCCTGCCTAATACCTGCAATCTGGCTTTCGAGCATGTGGATGGCGAAGCCGTGCTGAACAATCTGGCCAGGGCGGGCATCGCCGCTTCGTCCGGTTCGGCCTGCACCTCGGGCAGCATGGAGCCCTCGCATGTGCTGCGCGCCATGCGCGTGCCGCTTAATGCGCTGCACGGCGCCGTGCGCTTTTCGCTCTCGGCCGAAACGTCCGAGGCCGAGATTGACTATGTGCTGGCGGTGCTGCCCGGCATTGCCGCCAAGGCGCGGGAGCGCTCGCCGCTCTGGGCCGATCATCTGAAAGCCGTGAACTTTACTTGAGGAGCTGAGGACATGACCCCGAATCCTATTCCCGTCATCTTCAATGACACCACGCTGCGCGATGGTGAGCAGGCGCCGGGCGTAGCCTTCACGCCGAAGGAAAAGTTGAAGATCGCTCGTGCGCTGGATGAGGCGGGAGTGGACGAGATCGAGGCCGGAATCCCGGCTATGGGTGAGGCCGAGATCGCCGCCATCAGCGCGGTGTGCGCCGAAGTACGCCAGGCGGCGGTGATTGGCTGGTGCCGCATGAGCGAGGCCGACGTGGCGGCGGCGCAGCGGGCCGGGCTGTCGCGCGTCAATTTGTCGATCCCAGTGTCTGATCGCCAGATCCAGGCGAAGTTCGGCACGGGCCGTGCCGATGCGCTCGCGCGTCTGCGCCGTGTAGCAAGGCTGGCACGCGATGCCGGGCTGGATGTAGCCGTGGGCTGCGAGGATGCTAGCCGGGCGGATATGGAATTTCTGCTGCAGGTGCTGGAGACGGCCGACAAGGCCGGCGCCCACCGGTTACGCTTTGCTGACACGCTGGGCGTGCTCGACCCCTTTGCGACGTATGGCATATTCCAGACATTGCGGGCACATACCGGCATCGAGCTGGAATTCCATGGCCATGATGATCTGGGTTTGGCCACGGCCAACACACTAGCAGCGCTGCGGGGCGGGGCCACGCATGCCAGCGTATGCGTGCTGGGCCTGGGCGAGCGCGCCGGCAATGCCGCGCTGGAAGAGGTGGCGGCCGCACTTTCGCCCATTCTGGGAATGCACACCAATGTTGACCTGACCCGCTTGCCTGCCTTGGCCGCACTGGTAGCGCGCGCGGCGCGCCGGCCGATAGATGCCGCCAAGCCCATTGTCGGTTCGGCGGTGTTTGCCCATGAATCCGGGATTCACGTCTCCGGCCTGCTGCGCGACCCGCAATGCTACGAAGCGCTGGACCCGGTCCGCGTCGGGCGCCACCGCGAAATTGTGCTGGGTAAACATTCCGGCACGGCCGCCGTGGGGAATGCGTTGGAGCGGCTCGGCTTCTGTCCCAGCCGGGACGAGGTGCAGACCGTGCTGGCCTGGGTCCGCGCCCGCGCTCAGGCCGCCAAGCGCGTGGTGAGCGACATGGAGCTGGCGGCCTTCTACCACGCGGCCCATGATGTGGCGCTGCGGGCGCCGCAATGAACCCGCTGGCGTGCTGGGCCGAGGATGTCGCCTGTGTGCGCGGGCGCGACCCGGCGGCGCGCGGCACGGCGGAAATCATACTCACATATCCCGGCGTGCACGCGCTGTTCTACTACCGCCTCGCGCACGCGCTGTGGCGGCGTGACATGCGCTTTCCCGCGCGCCTGCTGTCCTGGTTCGGGCGGCTCGTCACCAATATCGACATCCACCCCGGCGCGGCCATCGGCCGGCGCTGCTTCATCGACCACGGCGCCGGGGTCGTCATTGGCGAAACCTCTCTAGTTGGCGACGATGTCACGCTCTATCACGGCGTCACGCTGGGCGGGGTGAGCTGGTCGCCGGGCAAGCGCCACCCCACGCTTGGCGATGGCGTGCTGGTGGGCGCGGGCGCGAAAATCCTGGGGCCGATTACCGTCGGCGCGGGCGCCCGCGTGGGCGCCAATTCAGTGGTGGTGGAGGACGTGCCCGAGAGCATGACCGTGGTCGGCATTCCCGGGCGGATTGTGCGCGAACTGCGCGACAGGCGTCTGGCCGATGGCCGCCTAGACCTGGAACATCATCTCATCCCCGATCCTGTTGGCGAAGTTCTTACCCTCATGCTCGATCGCATCGCCTTCCTAGAAACACAGGTGGCGCATCTGCGCGGGGCGCAGCGTCTGCGTTCCGCCTCAGCTTGGAGACAAACACATGACTATACTTAAAGATCTCGCTAAACTCTCCGCCGCCGAGGAGTTTTTCGCCTATCTCGATGTGGCCTACGACCCGGCGGTGGTCCACGTCTCGCGCCTGCATATTTTGCGCCGCATGGGCCAGTATCTGCGCGAGAGCGATGCACGCGGAATCTTCAACAAGATGGACAATGCGCAGGTGCGCCTGCTGTGCCGCGACCATCTGGCCAAGGCCTACCAGGATTTTGTCGTATCCACGCCAATCCAGGAGCGTTTGTTCAAAGTCCATAAGGATGCTGTCGCGCCTAAGACGGCCGCGGAGAAACCTTTTGTGCCACTCAGCATGCTGACCGGCGTGCAAGGTGCGTAGGAATGTCGGCGATGCGACATGATGGTGGGGTTTATGCGCCGCCTGCGTCGAAATCCGCCTGCGCCGCGGGACAATGCCGGCGTTTTACCTGCGGCGGCATTTGGCACGGTGTTTGCTCTTTCAGTTTTGCGAGCCGGAGACGACAGAGCGCCGGCGGCGCTGGATCAGCCAGGAAAGAGACCGTGTGATGCATATAGCCGTGTGTATGAAGCAGGTGCCCGACAGCGGACAAATCCGCGTGCATCCGGTGACCAACACCATCATGCGCCAGGGCGTGCCGACCATCATCAACCCATATGATTTGTTCGCGCTCGAAGAGGCCCTGCGCCTTCGCGACAAGTTTGGTGGCGAGGTGACGGTGCTGACCATGGGGCCGCCAATGGCCGAGGACTCGCTGCGTAAGACGCTCACTTTCGGCGCCGACCGCGCCGTGCTGCTGACCGACCGCTTCTTCGCCGGCTCCGACACTTTGGCGACAAGCTTTGCGCTCGCGGCCGCGCTGGAGAAGATTGCCCGGGAATTCGGCGAGATGCCGGTCATCTTCACCGGCAAGCAGACCATCGATGGCGACACCGCCCAGGTCGGCCCCGGCATCGCCAAGCGGCTGAACCTGAACCAGCTCACCTATGTGTCGCGCATCAATGAGCTGGATACGGCGGCAGGGACCATCACCGTGGAGCGCCGCGCCGAGGGTGGCGTGCAGCTGCTCTCCACTAAAATGCCGGTGCTCATCACCATGCTGGAGGGCACCAACGAAATCCGCCGCGGCTCCCTGGCCGACGCCTATCGTGCTGTTTCCGCGAAAATCGTTACCTGGAGCGCAGTAGATGCTGGCATCACGGATATTACCAAATGCGGTCTGCGCGGCTCGCCGACCATCGTGAAGAAGGTGTTCGCCCCCCAGGCCCACGCCGAAAAAGCAACGATGTTGCCCGTGGAGGATGGCTATGACGCCGCCGCCGCCCTGATGAACGAGATTTTCAAGCGCCAGCCAGCCCTGGAGGCGGACCTCATGCGGTTTGCCTCTGGCCAGTAAAGGAGAACGGTCATGTCCGAATCCAGCCGCGCCAGCACAAGGAAGGAGCTGCCCGAGCATTTCAAGGCCTACAAGCATGTCTGGGTCGCCATCGAATTAGAGCATGGCATTGTCCATCCGGTGTCGTTCGAGCTGCTGGGTGAAGGCCGCAAGCTGGCCGATAAGCGCGGCGCTGAACTGGCCGGTGTGGTGCTGGGTGGCGACGCCGCCAGCGTGGCGGAGGCCGCGCAATCCTGCTTTGAATATGGTGCGGACCTTGTGTACACCATCATCGATCCGGTGCTCACGCATTACCGCAATGAACCCTATACCAAGGGGCTCACCGATCTGGTGAATACCCATAAGCCGGAAATCCTGCTGCTGGGGGCCACCAATCTGGGCCGCGACCTCGCCGGTTCGGTGGCCACCACCCTCAAAACGGGCCTTACCGCCGACTGTACGGAGCTGGCGATTGACGAAGAAGGCTCGCTGGCGGCCACCCGCCCCACCTTTGGCGGCTCGCTGCTGTGCACGATCATGACATTGAACTTCCGGCCGCAGATGGCGACGGTGCGCCCGCGCGTGCTGGTCATGCCGCCGCACCAGGAAGGGCGCAGCGGGCGGATCATCGCAAGGGAGTTGGGGATGAGCGAGGATGATATTATTACCAAGGTAATAACATTCATCGCTGACCGCGACTCCAACAAGGCCCAGCTAACCTATGCTGACATTGTCGTGGCGGGCGGGCTTGGTCTGCGCTCGGTGGATAATTTCCAACTCGTGAAAACCCTGGCCGAAGTGCTGGGTGCCGAATATGGCGGCTCGCGCCCGCTGGTGCAGAAAGGCTGGATCACCACTGACCGGCAGATCGGCCAGACAGGCAAGACCATCCGCCCGAAACTCTACATCGCGGCGGGTATCTCGGGGGCCATTCAGCACCGCGTGGGCGTTGAGGGGGCCGACATGATCATCGCCATCAATACCGATCCCAAGGCACAGATTTTTGAATTCGCGCATCTGGGGATTGTGGCGGATGCCGTCGAGTTCCTCCCTAAACTCACCGAGGCGTTCCGTTCGTATTTATCCGTCAACCGCCTGGCTGGCTGAGGAGCAGAGCAATGATCGAGGACAAATTTGACGCGATCGTGGTGGGGGCGGGCGCATCCGGCAATGCCTGCGCCTATACCATGGCCAAACTGGGGCTGAAGGTTTTGCAGCTTGAGCGTGGCGAGTATCCGGGTTCCAAGAACGTGCAGGGCGCCATTCTCTACGCCGACGCGCTGGAGAAGATCATCCCCGATTTCCGCGACGACGCCCCGCTGGAGCGCCATATCATCGAGCAGCGGCAGTGGACGATGACCGAGACCTCGCATGTCGGGATGCATTACCGCGACGACAGCTTCAACGAGGAACGGCCCAACCGCTACACCATCGTGCGCGCGCAGTTCGACAAATGGTTCAGCCGCAAAGTGCGTGACGCCGGCGTGACCCTGCTGTGCGAAACCACGGTAACGGAGTTGCTGCGTGACGGCCAGGGCAAGGTGATTGGCGTGCGCACCGACCGTGCCGATGGCTTGGCCTATGCCAATGTCGTCGTGCTGGCCGAGGGCGTGAACGGCCTGGTGGGCGAGCGCTCGGGCCTGCGCCCGGTGGTAACGCCCGAGAGCGTGGCGCTGGCGGTAAAGGAGATGCATTTTCTTCCCCGCGAGGTCATCGACGAGCGCTTCAACCTGAAGGGCAATGAGGGCGTGGTCATCGAGGCGATGGGCACCATCACCAACGGCATGACCGGCACGGCCTTTCTCTATACCAATGGCGAGTCCATCTCTGTGGGTATTGGCTGCATCGTCTCCGATTTCGAGGGCACTGGCCAGACGCCTTACGGGTTGCTGGAAGCCTTCAAGAACCATCCCAGCATCAAGCCGTTGCTGGCAGGCTCGGAATGCAAGGAATACGCCGCCCATCTCATCCCCGAAGGCGGTTACAATTCCATTCCGCAGCTCTATGGCGATGGCTGGGTCGTGGTGGGTGATGCCGGACAGTTCGTCAACGCCGTGCACCGCGAAGGCTCGAACCTGGCCATGACGACCGGGCGCATTGCCGGTGAAACGATTTCCTGGCTGAAAACACGGCGCGATCCGGCCACGGCCGCGAACCTGACCGAATACCAGCGCCGCCTGGAGACCAGCTTCGTCATGAAGGACTTGAAGAAATACAAGAACATCCCCGACTTCCTGCACAAGAGCGGCGCGCATGTGTTCACCCTCTACCCGCGCCTCATCGCGCAGGCGGCACAGACCTGGTTCCGCGTCGACGGCAAGGATAAGAGGGCCAAGGAGGTCGAAATTTTCAACAGCTTCCGCAAGGGCCGGTCGCTGCCGGGCCTTCTGGGGGACGCATTCAAACTAGCGAGGGCGTGGCGATGACTGCTGTGAGCAATGCCGGGGACGCTGGTCCCAAAGTTGAAGAAAAACTGTTTCAGAACCGTTACCTGGTGGATGCCGGGCGGCCGCATATTAAGGTGATCCCGGGGGCGGAGCCATCGGCGGCTTTGCGTTCGCTGGTCACCACCTGCCCGGCCGGGTGTTACAGCACCAACGATAGGGGGCAGGTCGAGATTGTCGCCGATGGCTGCATGGAATGCGGCACCTGCCGTGTCGTTACGGCCAAGACCGGCGAGATCGAGTGGCAGTATCCGCGCGGGGGCTATGGCATCCTCTATAAGTTTGGCTGAGAGTGTGGCGATCATGATCTGGCCGATGACCAGTCCGGCGCTGGCCGGTCTACTGGAAGACGACATTCGCTTCGGCGATCTCACCACGCGCGCGCTGGGCATTGGCGCCGCACCAGGGCGCATCAGCTTTGCCGCGCGCGGGGCCTTGCGGTTGTGCGGTGTGGAGGAAGCGGCGCAGATGCTGGCCGGATTGGGGGCGGAGATCACCTTCAGTGCCGTGAGCGGGGTTGACGTCGCGGCGAGCGAGCTTGTGCTGGCTGCCACAGGTCCGGCCTGCGGTCTGCATGCGGGCTGGAAGATGGCCCAGCTCGTCATGGAATTCGCCTCCGGCGTGGCGACCGAGGCAGCGGCAATTGTCGAGGCAGCAGCCGGCATCCCCGTAATGGTGACGCGCAAGTCAACGCCGTTCACGCGGGCCCTGTCGCTCAAGGCGGCATTGGCAGGTGGCACGGAAATCCACAGGCTGGGGCTGCATGATACAATCATGATCTTCCCTGAGCACCTGGTGTTCTTCGCCGGCGGCCTGGCGGAGGCGGTAGCCACGGCGCGCCGCCATGCGCCCGAGCGCGCGGTGATGGTGGAGGTGACGGATCAGGCCAGCGTACGCGAAGCGGCGCTGGCGGGGGCCGATGTCATCCAGTTAGAAAAATTTTCTCCCGAGGCGGCGGCTGAGGCGGTGCGCGCGGTCACGCGCCGCGCCGATGGCCGCCCCTTCATCGCCACGGCGGGGGGCGTGAACGCGCAAAATGCGGCGGCTTATGCGGCAGCAGGCGTGGACACGATGGTCACTTCCGCGCCCTTTTCAGCGAAACCACTTGATATCAGTGTAAAAATGGAAATGGCTGCACGTGGATAGGATTAAAACATTCCCGCCGGGGCAAGAAAATCTTGAGTTTTTAGCAAGGTTCTGCGAGGTTCGAACCAGGAGCGCCACAGTGACAGAAGTGTTTTTGCGGCCGCAGCTTGGGGGAAGCGACCTGACGTAAGGGGGTTGCTATGCAGATAGGCGAAAAAACAAAACGAATAGCTGCCGCAGACAGCGGCGTATCGGCCCCCGGCAATACAGGCGGGGCGGCCGCTATACCGGGTAGCCTGGGCCATTACTCAACCCGTGCCGAAATTGCCCTGCACGGCGTGTACGAGGTTTCCAAGGTGTTGGCCTCGCCCGCACGGCTGGAGACGACGCTTTCCAACGTGCTCGGCGTGCTTTCCAGTTTCATGGACATGCATCACGGCATCATCGCGCTGCTGAATGCTGATGGCTTGCCCGACATCGCGGTCGGCTCCGGCTGGAGCGAGGAAAACGCCAAGCATCATTTCAGCCGTCTGCCGGAACGGGCCGTCGGACAGATCGTGACCACAAAAATGCCCGTGGTGATCGAGAATATCAAGCAGAGCTCGCTTTTCGCGGGCTGGTGGGAGGTGGAATGGGGCCATAGCGAGGCGCTGGTCTCATTCATAGGCGTGCCAATAAAGGTCCGCGACAAGGTAATCGGCACCATCACGCTGGACCGCGTATGGGACCGCCACGCCACCTTCGGCATGGACCAGGATGTGCGCTTCCTCGCCATGATCGCCAACCTGGTCGGCCAGACCATCCGCCTGTACGATGTGGTGGGGCGCGACCGCGAGCGCCTGATGACCGAGCAGCGGCGTTTGGAAAAGGAACTCTCGGTCGTCGCCAAGGGTGAGCGTGCCGCTGTCCCGTCCGACATTATTGGCGAAAGCCAGGCCATACGCGCCGTCATCGAGAAAATCGGCGTTGTGGCGCGGAGCCATTCCACGGTGCTGCTGCGCGGCGAGTCGGGCACCGGCAAGGAGCTGTTCGCGCGCGCCACCCATGATCTCTCCCCGCGCCATGCCGGGCCGTTCATCAAAGTGAACTGTGCCGCACTGCCCGAATCGATGCTGGAATCCGAGCTGTTCGGCCATGAGAAGGGGGCGTTTACCGGTGCCATCGCGCAGCGCAAGGGCCGCTTCGAGCTGGCCGATGGCGGCACGCTGTTCCTCGACGAGATCGGCGAAATCTCCCCCGCCTTCCAGGCCAAGCTGCTGCGTGTGCTGCAGGAGGGCGAGTTCGAGCGTGTCGGCGGCATGAAGACCATCAAGATCAATGTCCGTCTTGTCACCGCTACCAACAAAAATTTGGAAGAGGCTGTGGCCAAGGGGGAGTTCCGCGCCGACCTCTATTACCGTATCAATGTCGTCTCGATTTTGCTGCCGCCGCTGCGGTCGCGCAGCGAGGATATTGCCCCGCTGGCGCGCGAATTCCTACGGCGCTTTAACACGGAGCACGGCACCGAGCTCAGCCTGGGGCCGCAGGCAACTAGGCTGCTGAAGGAATGCGGCTTTCCTGGCAATGTCCGCGAGCTGGAAAATTGCGTTCGGCGCACCGCAACATTAGCCCGGCACCAGGAGCTTGTGGCGGATGATTTTGCCTGCCGGCATGATGAATGCCTTTCCGCCACGCTGTGGCGCGGCGCCGTTGTGGCGGAGCTGTTCAACATCCTTCCGCCCGAGAATAAGCGGATGACGCCGCCGCCCGCCGGCCCCGCCGGGCCGGAGCCAGTGATTGATCCGACCCATTGCCCTCAGGTGGAAGCGTGCCGCTCGCTCAATAGCGAACCGCAGATGGAACGCGAGCAGCTGGTCCAGGCCATGGAGGCCACAGGCTGGGTACAGGCCAAGGCGGCGCGTTTGCTAAAGCTGACCCCGCGGCAGATCGGTTACGCGCTGCGCAAGCACAACATACCCATCAAGCGGTTCTGATCTTTCGCCATCGTCACTTGTGGCGATGATGCGTGTTCGATACCATGCGGACACAGGCTTGGCGCCTTTCCGTCAAGCCTTGTTGTATTATAGCTACTTCGGCAAACAGAGGTGAATCATGAAGCTGAGTGCACGCAATATCATTCCGGGCAAAATCGTTAGCATCACCAAGGGCGCGACCACCTCTCACATCAAAATTGAGATCGCCCCCGGGCAGATGGTCACCTCCTCCATTACCAATGAATCGGTTGAGGATCTCGCCCTTGCCATTGGTGATGAAGTGAGCGCGATCATCAAATCCTCTGACGTGATCATCGGCAAGTAAGCCGTCACGCCTCGGCACGCTGGAGTGCAGGACGGTAAAGTCTGCCCCAGCGCATCATACCCTCCCACCATCGCCCCGCCACATCATTGCGGCACAGCGGCATGGCGTCATAGCCGCCGCTGAAGTCCTGCCGATCGGGGAGATTTTTCCGCGGCACGGCGGTCAGTACGGGTTGTGCCACTCAGCACGGCATAGGAAATTTCGGCGCGCATGCCGTGTCCCTGCGCTTCCTGACTGCTGAATTTATCATGTATGTCTCCTGTGTCGGCTTTACGACAAGATGCGCCCGACAAGCGTCCCGCGCGGAGAATCCCCAGCAACTGGCGTGCCACTGTCCTGTAATGCCCGGCGGCGTCGCAAAACCGACGGTGTTTGTCGCGGCGCCGCCATTTTTGTAGCCCGGCGGCGGGCTTCAGGAATGGCACGCGGTTTGCTGATAGCCGGGTAGAACATGTCTTACCGGAAGGAGTCCGACAATGGCCTACAAGATTATCGCCTCGCAATGCACCGGCTGCTCGGCCTGCGAGTTTGAATGTCCCAATACCGCCATTTCGATGAAGGGCGACACTTTCATCATCAACCCCAAAAAATGCACCGAGTGCAAGGATCATTTTGATTCGCCTAAATGCGCCGAGGTCTGCCCCGTCGATAATACCTGCGTGCCGGCGTGAAGGTGATGATCCGGCGTTCGCTGGACACCGGGCTGTGCATCTATGTGCCCAAAAAGGATCTTGAGGAGCCCATCGTCGAGGTGGAGCGCGAGAGTCTGTGGGGTGGCTGGGTGCGTGTGGCCAATGGCTGGGTGCTCGACCTGCCGGACATGCCAGCAGATACGCGCCTGCCCATTACCGTAAATGCGCGCAAGCGCGGCGAGGAGGAATAAAATGAGTGCAGCGCTTGATACATTTGCCAAAGCGCGCACCGCATTGCGCACTATCGCGGAATTGCTGAAAACCGGCAGCGCCGTGCCCTATCTGGGGCCAGCCGTGGCGCAAGGCGCCCCCGGCCGGCGCACACCTGAAGCGCTGGCCGCGTTCCTTGGCACCAAAGTGGCGTTGCCGCGCCGGGCGAAAGGAAATGTCTGGGCGGCAGCGCAGCACATTGAGAGCTATAAGCACCGCAATACGGTGACAGCACTGATGAACGAGGCCTTCGCAGCCCCGGTGCCGCCGGCGCCGCTGCACAGCGCGCTGGCGCAGCTTAACCTGCCCCTGATTGTGGAAAGCTGGTATGACGACGCCATGCGTTCAGCCCTGGCAGGGCTGGATAATTGGGGCGAGGTCCAGGGCATCACGCGCGCTGGCATCGGCGAAGATCGTTGGTTCCGCTTTTATAATGCCGCGGGTGAGGCGACCTGCGCGACGCAGGCCGCAGAGTGGACGACGCTGCTTTACCGCCCGCATGGCGGTGTCACGCCCGCGCGTAACTATCTCATTTCCGATGCCGATTATGTCGAGGTGCTGACCGAGATCGACATCCAGACCCCGATCCCCGAGGAGGTGAGGCACCGCCGCGCCGGGCGCAGCTTTCTGTTTCTCGGCTGCCGCTTCCACGACCAGATGCTGCGCTCCTACGCGCGCCAGATTATGAAGCGCAGCACCGCCACGCATTACGCGCTGCTGCCGGAGGGCGAGATCACGCGCAACGAAAGCCGCTTCCTGACCGAACAAGGCATTATCCCCGTGACGCTGCCATTCAACGATGCCATTTCGGAACTTTTGTCCTGTCTGTGACGTCGTGTTCTTGACACCGTTCCATGTCTGAAAGACCGCAGATCGTTGGAAAATCAAGGCATGTTCGTTGGCACGCGGTTTGCAAGGTTTGTTGCGGGACGTGTATCCACGGTCGCCGGAGCAGAAATGCCCGGCGGCAACCAACAGCAAGGAGCCGACATGGTTGAGATGATCGCGCAGACTTCCAGCCCTAACATTGATGCAGTGATACAACAGGTGGCCGGGCATAAGGGATGTGGCACCACCGCCAATTCCGGCAAGGCGAGTTGCGGCTCCGCCGCCGGGCAAGGCGATCTGCCCGCCGCGATTTGGGAAAAGGTGAAGAACCACCCTTGCTATTCCGAGGAGGCGCATCACCATTTCGCGCGCATGCATGTTGCTGTGGCGCCGGCCTGCAATATCCAGTGCAATTACTGCAACCGCAAATATGATTGCGCCAACGAATCCCGCCCTGGCGTCGTCAGCGAGAAACTGACGCCCGCGCAGGCCGCGAAGAAAGTCGTCGCCGTGGCCTCGGTGATTCCGCAGATGACCGTGCTGGGCATCGCCGGCCCGGGCGACCCGCTGGCCAACCCGGCCAAAACCTTCGAGACTTTCGGGCTGGTGGCTCAGGGCGCGCCGGATATCAAATTATGCCTCTCCACCAACGGCCTGATGCTTCCCGAATACGTGGACCGCATCGCGCAGTACAACATCGGCCACGTCACCATCACCATCAACATGGTGGATCCCGAAATCGGCGCGAGAATTTATCCATGGATTTTCTACAATCACAAGCGCTACACGGGTGTTGAGGCTGCGCGCATCCTCACAGATCATCAGCTCCGCGGGCTGGAGATGCTCACCGCGCGCGGCATTCTGTGCAAGGTCAACTCGGTGATGATCCCGGGCATCAACGACAAGCATCTTATCGAGGTCAACAAGGCGGTAAAATCGCGTGGCGCCTTCCTGCACAACATCATGCCGCTCATCTCCGCGCCGGAACACGGCACTGTATTCGGCCTGAACGGCCAGCGCGGCCCGAGCGCGCAGGAGCTGAAGGCTCTGCAAGATGACTGTCAGGGCGAGATGAACATGATGCGCCATTGCCGCCAGTGCCGCGCTGATGCGGTAGGGCTGCTGGGCGAGGATCGCTCGGCCGAATTCACCACCGACAAGATCATGGCGATGGACGTGACTTACGATCTCGACGCCCGCCGCGTCTATCAGGAGGCTGTCGAGGAGGAGCGCCAGGCGAAGTCCGCCGCCAAGCATGAGGAGCTGTCCAAGCTCGCCGGCGAGGAGAGCGATATTTCCCTGCTCGTCGCCGTGGCCACCAAGGGTTCCGGGCTCATCAACGAACATTTTGGCCATGCCAAGGAGTTCCAGATTTACGAGCTCTCCACCTCGGGCGCCAAATTTGCCGGGCATCGCCGCGTCGATATGTATTGTCAGGGCGGTTATGGCGAAGAGGATACACTGGATACGGTGATCCACGCCATTAACGATTGCCATGCCGTATTTGTCGCTAAAATAGGCGGCTGCCCAAAGGCGGACCTCACCGCTGCGGGGATCGAGGCGGTGGATGGCTACGCGCATGAGTTCATCGAGAAATCCGCGCTCGTCTGGTTCAAGAAGTATCTGGCGAAAGTGGCGAGCGGCGGGATCAAGCATGTCAACCGTGGCGATGCGCAGATCCGCCAGGGCGCGCTCATCTCCGCCGCATAGGAAGGGACAAAGATATGGCCTACAAAATTGTCGCCTCACAATGCACTGGCTGTTCGGCCTGCGAGGCGGAATGTCCCAATGCCGCGATCAGGGAGAAGGGCGGCACCTTCATCATCGACCCGAAGAAATGCACGGAATGCATCGGCTATTTCGAGACCGCGCAATGCGTCGCGGTCTGCCCGGTGGACGATACCTGCGTCATCGACAATTCCTACCCGCGTTATCAGCCGAAGGCGTAACATCATGAATCTGACCATCACGCCAAAGGCGCAGAAATTCATCCGCTTCAGGCTCCTGGCCGATGGCGGGCCAGGGGCAGGGTTCAGCCGGGCAGTTACACCGGGTGGCTGCTCGGGGCTGAACGCCGAGATCGCGGTGTGGGCCGCTCCCGCCGAGGGCGAGGCCGGGCTCGAGCTTGCCGGAATTACGATGTTCCTCAATGCCGAGAGCCCCATGCTGCAGGATGGCGCCACGCTTCTTCCTGTTCTCGCTCAAAGTCTATGCCTATCTGCGCATGCGTGTGGGCGATTTGGCCGATGGCTGCCTGGCCTTGGAGAAACTTCTAGAACTCGACCTCTTGGATAAGATCGGCGCACAGGTGCTGCTGGATGTCCTGGCACGGGCGGAGGAGGCCGAGGATGACTGATATCGACCAAGCCCTCGACTGGCGCAGCAATGCCGTGGACTGCACCACATGCCCGCAGCACGGCCAGGCCAGATGCGGCCTGCTGCGCGCCTGCGTGCAGGACCGTTACGCCAGGCGCATCGACCGCTTTTTCGACTGGAATCCGGCGCTGGCCAATTTCTATCTGGACCATCCGCATTTCGAAGTGCGTGCCATCGCGGCCAAGCATGCCGACATCTTCCGCTTGCCGCCGCTGCTGGAGGCTGAGGATGAAACCGTGCGCTGGAACGCGGCGCGGCGTCTGCCCGAGAGGCATTGCCTGAAGCTGCGCAACGACCCGCACCGCGAAGTGCGCATCCGCGTGGCGACACGGCTGGAGGGCGCGGATCTGGCGCCCATGCTCTGGGATCCTGATTATTACGTGCGCCTGGTGGCCGCGTGGCGCGTGCCGCCGGCGCTGTTGCTCAGTCTTATCCAAGACCCCGAAGCCGAGGTCAGGCGGGTTGCTGCGTCGCGTCTGCCGGTGGAGCATCTCCTGCTGCTGGCTGCCGACCCCGATGAGCTGGTGCGCCGCGAAGTGGCGCAGCGTTTGCCGGCCGACCTGCTGGTCCAGTTGCGCGCCGATGCAAGCTGGCGCGTGCGGCTGGAAGTGGCGCAACGTGGTCCGCGCGCCGCAGCTGCCGAACTGGCCGGCGATCCCGACCCGCTAGTGGCCGAGACCGCACAACAACGGATGCTGGCGGCGGTGTCATGACCAACATTGTGCGCGACAGCGACGAGGTTGAACTCTCCAGCCCGCCTGCCTTCAATTATGGAGAGAAGGTCCGCTCGCGCCGCGTCATCCGCAATGACGGCACGTATCCCGGCAAGGAGATCGGGGAGCAATTGGTAAAGAAGGGCGAAGAAGGTTTCGTTGTCAGCATCGGGACATTCCTGCAGCAATTCTACATTTACGGTGTCGAATTCACGACCTCGGGGCATCGCGTCGGCATGAAGCGGCGTGAACTGGAACCCGTCCGCCCCATTAGCGATGACGACGACATCCCCTTGCCCGGAAGGAACCGCACATGATCGAACCGCGCGTACCCAAATATGGCTGGGGCCAGCCTGTGCTGGCCGCAGAAGATCTTTTCAACGATGGCAGCTTTCCCGGTGCCGAGGCAGGAGCAAAGCTGGTCGAGGTGAGCGAGCGTGGCGAGATTGTGAATGTCGGCACCCATGTGGATGCCAACCTCCCGATCTATCTGGTAGAATTTTCCGGCAACCGCGTGGTGGGCTGCCTGGAAGAGGAAATCTCCCCGGTTTAGCCATGGCGCCGCATCCCAACGAATTTGACCAGCACCGCATCGAGCGCGCATTGGCGCGGCGCGTGCGCTACCGCTATGTGGCGCCGCGTGTGGTGGCGGAAGCGGGTGGCTACAAGGTGGAAAGCCCATGCTGCTCACGCAATGTCGATACCGAGGGAGACGTCATCGACATCGCTCTGATCCAATATGATGCAGCCGAGCGCCTATGGTGCCTGTCGCGCAAGAACCACAAAGCGGGTGAATGGCTGCTCGTGAATGTGTTCGGCACGCTGCACGAATTGTTGGCGGTGCTGACCGAGGATGCCAGTCGGAAATTTTGGCAGTGAACTTGCATTGTCAGGTTTGAGACTTCGCTCGAAAGGGACAACCGTATGGCCGTGAGCGCCGATGACCTTGCCGCGATTGATCGCGCGCTGGCGAACGCCGCTGGTGTGGCGGAGACCCTGACGAAGCTGCGCGAAGCCTTTCCGTATCTGCGCTGGCTCTCCTGCGATGCCGACGACGTGACGGAGGAGCCGTTCCGCAGCTACGCGCAGGCGGATTTGCATTTCCTCGACTGCTCGAATCATTGCGTGCATGTGGTGGCGGATGCCGCCCAGGCCAGCGGCGTGCTGCTGGCGCAGCGGAGGGGCGCTTGAGCACTCTGCTCTCGGACCCCGGCATCTCGCCCCTGGAATTCGCCGCCGTGGCGCAGGCATTGTGCGCGCCGAATATATCCGCCGCGCCAGAGGTGAGCGAGATGCACTGGATGTTCTATCTCGTGCATCTGGGCACGCGCTTCTCGCGCTCCAGCCGCGATGTCATTGCCGCCGGTCTGCATGGCGCCGGCGTTGAGGTGCTGGCCTATTCCTCGCCGCTGCATCTACAGCGCCCGTATTTAGATGCCGGCTACCGGCGCAGCGATTTTCTGGTGACGGAAAAAATCGCCAACCGCGCCATCACACTCCCCTTCCACGCCCACCTCACCGCCGGCGAGATCGAGTTCATTGTAGAGACGCTCAAAGACGTCTCGATCAATATCGGCGCCGGCACCGCCATCGATTGAATCCTAACCTGAAACGAAAGGAAATTGTCATGTCCACGCTTACCATCATGCCGTCCGGCAAGAGCGCTGAAGTCGCCGCCGGCACCACCTTGCTCGCCGCCATCCTCGCGGCTGACGAAACGATCACCCATAAATGCGAAGGCAAGGCCGCCTGCGGCACCTGCCATATCTATGTGCAGGAGGGCCGCAAGGGCGTGTCCCGCATCGCCCGCGAGGAAAACGAGCGCCTGGATACGATCGTCGGCATCGGCTCGAAATCCCGCCTCGCCTGTCAGGCCACCTTTCTGGGTACGGAAGACGTGAAGATTGAGCTGCTGGGCTTCGGCTCGGGACTGTGAACGACGCGGCCTTGTCAGAAACCCGACAAGGGTTGTTGTCATTTTGGCCATGGTTTTCGTGAATCACGAATATGGCGATATGCCTGGGTAGCGCCCTCTGGCCAGGCCGGTATCAAGGATAAGGTGAGTATTTGGCCTTAAAGGAGACTGAAATGAAGACGACAGGATTTCCGCTCAACTGCCGTGCCCTTGGTTTCGCCGCCGCCGCTCTGGCGCTGCTGACCGTTCTTCCCGCTCCCGCCCGTGCGGCCTCCACTTCCATTGCGGTCGCCGCCAATTTTACTGTACCCGCAAAGCGCCTGGCGGCCGCTTTTGCGCAGAAGACCGGCGACAATGTGGTGCTGAGCTTTGGCTCCTCAGGCCAGTTCGTCACCGAGATCACGCAAGGCGCACCCTATGAGGTGTTTCTCTCCGCCGATGCCGTGCGCCCGGAAAAGCTGGCTGCTATTGGCCTTGCCAGTAAATCCAGCCTGTTCACCTATGCAGTTGGCAAGCTGGTCCTCTACAGCGCCAAGCCCGGCTATGTGGATGCAGCCGGCAAGGTGCTCGCCAGCGGCAAATTCGCGCATATCGCCATAGCCGACCCTAAAGCAGCACCCTATGGCGCCGCCGGCATCGAGGCGCTTAAGGCACTCGGTCTCTATGATACCGTGATGTCGAAAATCGTCACGGGCAAGAGCATAGCCCAGACCTATGAGTTCATTGCCACCGGCAATGCCGAGCTGGGCTTTGTCGCGCTCTCGCAGGTCATCAATGCCAAAGGCGGCTCGCAATGGCTGGTGCCCGCCGCTGATTACCAGCCGATCGTCCAGGACGCGGTGCTGCTGAAAGCCGGTGATAATGATCCGGTGGCCAAGGCCTTCCTCGCCTATATCAAGAGCCCCGAGGCGCTGGCCGTGATCCGTTCCTACGGCTACGCCACCAAGCCATAACCATGGGAGCGGCAGCCGTCCTCACGCTGGAGCTGGCGAGTCTCACGACGCTGGTTCTGCTCATGCTCGGCGTGCCGCTGGCTTGGGGCCTGGCTTATGCCAAAGGCTGGTGGGCGGAGGTGGTTGGCGCCGTGGTTTCGTTGCCGCTGGTGTTGCCGCCCACTGTGTTGGGTTTCTATCTGCTTATCCTGCTTGGCCCCAATGGGCCGTTCGCCCCGTTACTTAGCCATTTTGGCCTGACCACTTTGGCCTTCTCATTTCCAGGGCTGGTCATCGGTTCCTGCGTGTATTCCCTGCCCTTCATGGTGCAGCCTGTCCGCGGCGCCTTTGCCGCGCTGGGTCAGGGCGCCTGGGAAGCCGCTCTCACCTTGCGCGCCACCCCGCTTGACGCCTTTTTTTCGGTGACACTGCCGCTGGCACGCGGCGGCATCGCCACCGGCGCGCTGCTGGCTTTCGCCCATACGTTGGGCGAGTTCGGCGTGGTGACGATGATCGGCGGCGATATTCCCGGCAAAACCGATGTCCTCTCCATCGTCATCTTCGACGACGTGGAGAATCTCGACTGGAACCAAGCCGGGCGGATTTCCGCGGTTCTGGCACTATTCTCCTTCCTGGTCATTTTGGCCACGCTGCGGCTTGGGCACCGCACGGAGCGGACATGAGCCGCATCATCGCCAGTTTCCAAGGTTCATTCGGGGGTTTCAGGCTCGACGCCGGCTTTGACATTCCGGCCGGCGGAAGAACTGGTCTGTTCGGCCCGTCGGGCTGCGGCAAGAGCACAGTGCTGCGCTGCATGGCCGGGCTTGTCCGCCTGCAAGGCGGGAACCTGCGCGTTGGCGGGGAGGTATGGCAGGAAGACGGGTATTTCCTGCCGCCCTACAAGCGGGCCGTGGGCTATGTGTTTCAAGATGCGCGGTTGTTTACGCATCTCTCCGTGCGCGATAATCTTCGTTTTGGGCTGCGCCGTGCGGGGGGCGGGCGTATCGCCGAAGCGGATGTGGTGGAGTTTCTCGGTCTGGCGCCGCTGCTGGGGCGGTATCCGGCGGCGCTCTCGGGCGGCGAGCGCCAACGCGTGGCAATCGGCCGCACCCTGCTGGCGCAACCGCGGTTGCTGCTGATGGACGAGCCGCTGGCGGCGCTGGACCGTGAGAGCGCCGAACAGATTCTGCCCCGTCTGCGTGAAGTTTCGGCGCGGTTTGGTGTGCCGGTGCTCTATGTCTCGCACCAGATGGATGAAATTGAACGCATCGCCCAGCATTTGCTGCTCATGCGCGCCGGGCGCGTCATGGCTGCGGGGGCATTAACCGATTTGCTGACGGACCTCTCACTCCCCTTTGCCGCGCGTGACGGTGCGGCCACGGTGCTGGAACTGACCGTAAGCGCCTATGACGAAACCTATGGCCTGACACTCGCCGGCGCGCCCCCGCTCTGTCTTACCGTGCCAGGGTGGTTGGGGGCCGTGGGGGCGGTAATTCGTCTGCGGGTGCGGGCCAGCGATGTCAGCCTGCTGCGGAGACCCGCGTCAAGCAGCGTCCTCAATTTGCTTCCCACGCGCATTCTGGCGGCGGATATTCAAACCGGGCCGCATGTGCTGGTGGTGCTGGGGGTGGGCGAAGCCCGGCTGCTGGCGCGCATCACTCGCAAATCCTGGGACCAGATGGGGCTTGCCTTGGGGCAGGAGATTTTTGCGCAAGTGAAGGCAGAGGCTTTGGCCGGGGCGTAATAGAATGGAGAAGATCATGACGGAACAGACCCTTTTTATGCGCCTGGGCGGGGCGGAAGCCGTCGTCCGGCTCGTGGACGAATTTTATAATAACATGGAGCAACGCCCGGAATTCGCAGCCACGCGCGCACTGCATGCGCCATATCTCGCCGCCACGCGCGACGTGCTGAAGCTTTACCTGATGGAATGGACCGGCGGCCCGGCCAGCTACTCGTCCGCCAAGGGCCATCCGCGTTTGCGCCGCCGCCATATGCATATCCGCATCGGTGCGGCTGAGCGCGACGACTGGATGAACTGCATGAGTGCCGCCCTGACTTCGGCCGTGGCCAACGCCGAGGCGCGCGCCGAGATCACCGAGAATTTCGCCAATCTGGCGGATTGGATGCGCAACCAAGCCGGCAACCCGCATGATGCCGGGCAGAGTTTTGCCGGCACGGGCGTGCATGAACCCGCGCCCGCCGATTGCATGCACGTCGCAAATTCGACTGTCGAGAACCCGACAAAGAGCGGCTGCACGCCCAGCGAAGCCTAACCAAGCGCCGCCCCGGCACTGGCACGGCGCTTGCAGTAACACCTTCCAGAGCGGATGGAGAGAGTAACGGGAATGAGCGCACATCTCGAAACCATCGGCGAAATCGCAAGTGGCAGCGGCGATAGATACAAATACGGTTTCGTAACAGATATAGAATCGGACACCGCGCCGCCGGGTCTGAGCGAAGACACGGTGCGCTTCATCTCGGCCAAGAAACAGGAGCCGAAATGGCTGCTGGAGTGGCGGCTGAAAGCCTATCGCCGCTGGCAGAATATGAAGCAGCCCGATTGGGGCAAACTCAACATTGCGCCCATCGACTACCAGGGCGCGACCTATTACTCCGCACCCAAAACCGCCGAGGGACCAAAATCGCTCGACGAGGTCGATCCTGAAATTTTAAAAGTTTATGAAAAACTCGGCATCCCCTTGGGTGAGCGCGCGGCCCTGGCCGGCGTCGCGGTGGATGCGGTGTTCGACTCCGTCTCCGTCGCGACCACCTTCAGGAGTACGCTGGCGGCGCAGGGCATCATCTTCTGCTCTTTCGGCGAGGCGGTGCGCGAGCATCCCGAACTGGTACAAAAATATCTCGGCACCGTGGTGCCGCGGGGCGATAACTTCTTCTCCACCCTGAATTCCGCAGTGTTTTCGGATGGCTCCTTCGCCTACATCCCGCCCGGCGTGCGGTGCCCGATGGAGCTTTCCACCTATTTCCGCATTAACCAGGCAAAATCTGGCCAGTTCGAGCGCACGCTGCTTATCGCCGATGAAGGCGCTTATGTGTCGTATCTCGAGGGCTGCACCGCTCCGCGCCGCGATGAGAACCAGCTGCATGCCGCCGTGGTTGAGCTGGTCGCTCTGGCGGGCGCCGAAATCAAATACTCCACAGTGCAGAACTGGTATCCGGGCGATGCCAACGGTGCCGGCGGCATCTACAATTTTGTTACCAAGCGCGGCATCTGCCGGGGCGATGGCTCCAAAATCTCCTGGACGCAAGTGGAAACCGGATCGGCCATAACCTGGAAATATCCCAGCTGCATTCTCGAGGGCGATAATTCCGTCGGTGAATTCTACTCCGTGGCGGTGACTGCCAACCATCAGCAGGCCGACACCGGCACCAAGATGATCCATCTCGGCCGCAACTCAAAGAGCACCATCATCTCCAAAGGCATTTCCGCCGGGCACGGACAGAACACCTATCGCGGCGCGGTCAAAATCATGCCCGGCGCCGATGGCGCGCGCAACTACACGCAATGTGACTCCCTGCTCATCGGCAAGACCTGCGGCGCGCATGCCATCCCCTATATCGACACACGAAGCCCCAGCGCGCGCGTGGAACATGAAGCCACAGCCTCAACAATTTCAGACGAACAGCTTTTCTACTGTCTGCAGCGAGGTCTCACGCCAGAGGAATCCGTCTCCATCATCGTCAACGGCTTCTGCAAGGAAGTTTTGAAAGAGTTGCCGATGGAATTCGCCGTGGAGGCACAGAAACTGCTGGTCGTGAGCCTGGAAGGCAGCGTCGGATGAACCGTTTTGCACAAGGAGTCACGCCATGACCAAGCTGCTCGAAGTTGAGAACCTGCACGCGCGCATTGCCGGCGGGCGCGACATTCTCAAGGGAATTTCGCTCAGCGTGGGGGCGGGCGAGGTTCATGCCATCATGGGCCCCAATGGCGCGGGCAAATCCACCCTCTCGGCGGTGCTCGCCGCCAAGCCGGGCTATGATGTCACGGCGGGCAGCATAAGCTACGGCGGCGCGGATATCGCCGATATGGCCGCCGATGAGCGCGCCCGCAAAGGCATCTTCCTGGCCTTCCAATATCCGGTGGAAATTCCGGGCGTGAACAACACCTATTTCCTGCGCGCGTCAGTGAACGCCATCCGGCGCGAGCGGGGCGAACCGGATCTCGATGCCTCGCAATTCCTCAAGCTCGTAAAAAAAAAGATGTCGCTGCTCGACATCAAGGACGATCTGCTCAAACGCGCCGTCAATGTCGGGTTTTCCGGCGGCGAGAAAAAGCGCAACGAGATTTTCCAGATGGCGATGCTGGAACCCAAGCTAGCCATTCTTGACGAAACCGATAGCGGGCTGGACATTGACGCCCTGCGTGCCGTCTCCGATGGCGTGAACAAATTACGAGACCCAAACCGGGCGATCGTGATGATCACGCATTATCAGCGTCTGCTGGATTATATCGAGCCTGATTTTGTGCATGTGCTGGCCAATGGGCGCATCGTCGCCTCTGGCGATAAATCCTTCGCGCGTGAACTGGAGAAGACCGGCTACGCGCATCTGGAACGCGCGGCATGAGCGCGGCGGTATTGGCGGCCGAGCCGCTCTGGCTGACGGCGCGCCGTGCAGTTGCCATGGACCGTTTTGCAGCACGGGGCTTGCCCACGGCCAAGGACGAAGCCTGGCGCTTCACCAATCTGCACGCCCTCACTGCCCGCGCCCCCAGTGGCACGGCGCGCCTTACCTTAAGCGCCGCGCCGGAGGGCGTAACCTTTACCCGCCTTTCCACGCTGTTGGCGCAAGCGCCGGAGCGCCTGGAAGCGTTGCTGGCACTGCCCGAAGGCGCGGATGCCCTCTCGGCACTCAATCTGGCCATGTTTAGCGACGGCTATGTGCTCGAAGTGGCGCCAGGCCTGCATCTCGATGCGCCGCTGGAGGTCAGCCACGACAACCAGGGCCGCGCCGTACATATGCGCGCGCTGGTGCTACTGGGTGAGGGCGCTTCCGCCACGCTGGTGGAACGCGCCAATGGCTCGGGCTGGAGCAACAATGTTACCCACGCCGTGTTGGGGGCGGGGGCGCGGCTGCGCCACGCCAAGCTCCAGGCCCAGGCGGCCGATTCCGTGCATCTCTCCGCCATGACACTGACTTTGGGCGCGGGCGCGGATCATGAATCCGTCATTCTCGCTTTGGGCGCAGGCGTCTCGCGTGAGGCGGTGACAACGGCGCTGACCGGGGAAGGCGCCACCGCCTCGCTACGCGGCGCCTACCTGCTGGGGGGCAAGCAGCAGGCCAGCTTTGTGCCCGAATTGCTGCACCTCGCCCGCAACTGCACCAGCCGCCAACTGGTGAAAGGCGTGCTGGGCGGCACGGCGCATGGTGTGTTTTTGGGGCATATCGGCGTGCCGGAAGGGGGGGATGGCACCAATGCCGGCCAGACCAACCGTAACATCCTGCTCAGCCCCGGCGCGCGGGTGGATACGCGCCCGCGCCTGGAAATCCTGGCCGATGACGTGAAATGTAGCCACAGCGCCACGGTCGGCGCCCTCGATGAGACCGCCCTATTCTACCTACAATCGCGCGGCCTCGCCCCGCCTCAAGCGCGGCGGATGCTGATCGAGGCCTTCGCCGCCGATATCGTGGACGGGGCCGATCTCCCCGCGCCCCAGCGTGAATCGTTGCAGCAGGCCCTGTCCTTCTGGGCGGAGACGCTGGCATGACCACCTTGCGCCTGAATCCCGTGCGGCGGGTTTCAACCCCCAGGCGCTAAGGGACAAATTCCCCATCTTCGCGCGTCATCCGGCCCACCTGATCTGCGATCTTGTCAGCCAGGAGCTTGATCTTTCCGCGATCATGGGGGCCTACACCGAGATGAAGGGCTATCCGCCTTATCATCCGGCCACGATGGTGGCACTGCTCCTTTATGCCTATCGCAGCGGTGTTTATTCGTCGCCCCGGGGTAATCCCCCCGTTTTTAACCTATCCGATTCACACAATTCCGGCTGCTATTCGCGCGCCGTATTTGATTTCATGATAGCGCCGGAGACCGCGTGAGAGTGTGGCGG
>NZ_JABEVC010000191.1 GCF_013044125.1 Acidocella sp.
CGGCATTCCCGTGGCCGCCGTCCCCCCGTTTGACGTTTATCAGTACGGCCTCCAGGCCACGTATGACCTTGACCTCTGGGGCAAGAACCGCCGCACCGCCGAGGCCGCCGTTGCCGCCGCCGCAGGCTCGCTGGAGGCCCGCCGCGCCGCGCTGCTCAATGTCGAAACCCAGGTCGCCAGCAACTACATCCAGTTACGCGGCACCCAGGCGGTGCTCGCCATCACGCAAAAAAACCTGGATTCGGCCAAACAGCTGGTCAGCCTCACGGTTGAGCGCCAGCAGGCCGGCCTCACCACCGCGCTCGATGTCGCCAACGCCCGCGCCACCGCGGCGCAAATTTCCGCGCAAATCCCCACGCTCACCGCCCAGCGCGACGCGCTGATCAACCAGCTCGGCCTGCTCCTGGGGCAAACCCCCAACAGCTTCCCGCCCGCGCTGCTGGCCGCCACCCCCGTGCCGCTCACCCCGCCCAGCGTGCCGGTTGGCCTCCCGGCCAACCTTCTGCGCCGCCGGCCCGATGTCCGCGAGGCCGAGGACAAGCTCCACACCGCCACCGCCGAGGTCGGCGTCGCCGTGGCGCAGTTCTTCCCTGATTTCTCTCTAACCGGCTCCGTCTCCCTCCAGGCGCTGCAACTCAAAAACCTGAACGGGCTGAGCGCGCTCACCTACGCGGTGGGCCCCACGCTCACCATCCCGCTGTTTGAGGGCGGGCAGCTGCACGGCCAGCTCAAACTCCGCAAGGCACAGCAGAAGGAAGCCGCCATCGGCTACGCCAAAACCGTGCTCACCGCGTTTTATCAGGTGGACAACGCCCTAAGCGCCTACACCCAGGAACACGCGACCCTGGACGCCCTCACCACCGACACGCAGCAAAGCCAGCTCGCCCTCAACCTCGCTGAGGACCAGTACAAACAAGGCTTGGTGGACTACCTCACCGTCCTCACCGCGCAACAGGCGTATCTGACCGCCCAACAGGGCCAGGCCCTCGCGCGCGAAACCCTGGGCACTGACCTGGTAACCCTCTACCAGGCGCTGGGCGGCGGCTGGGAAGGGGATGTCACCACCGGCAATTCATAGAGGGTCACACGGCAAGCTGAACCTGGTTCATCCCAGGTTTAGCTTGTCTCATCATCCTCTTCCTCCAGCCCGAACTGCTGCGCCTCCTCGTCATACTCAAACAATTCCGCATACCGCCCCCAGGCGATCACCGTGCGCAATGTTTCCTCCGCATATTCGGGGGACATATGGTCCTCCAACTCGTCGCGGAAGCGCACGGCTGACGCCCGGTGGTTGGAGCGCTGGTTAATCACCGTGGTAATCGCTGAGATCAGCGGCACATGCGCGCGCAGCTGCGCGGCAAAAATAACCTTGCGGTCCTCGGTCTCCGATTCAGCAAACTTCCGCCCCGTCTCTGTCAGAATCAAATCGCCTTCCTCCAGCACGGCAAACCCCAGCATCCCAAGCGTCTCGCCCAGCGGCAGCAACTCATCGGCCTCATATTGCAGCGCCGCCGCCAGCGCCGGCAAATCCGCCCGCCCGTCATAAGGCGGGTTATGCAGCGTCTCTATCAGGCCGGACATCAAATTCGTGCCCACCGGATGCAGCGGCGTCGCAAACCCCGTCGGCACCGCCGCTGGCGCCGCCTGCACCTCCTTGGGCGCACGGCGCGTCATAATCCCGTATATATCATCCACCAGCTGGCGGAACGCCGGGTCAAACCGGTTGCGCGGATGCGCGAAGGGCACCCGCAGCTCATGCGCCACCCGCCCCGGATTGGAGGAGAACACCAAAATCCGGTCGCACAACAACACCGCCTCCTCAATGTTATGCGTCACAATCAGGATGGATTTCACCGGCAGCTTCTTGTCCATCCACAAATCGATCAAATCGGTCCGCAGCGTCTCCGCCGTCAGCACATCCAGCGCCGAGAACGGCTCATCCATCAGCAGCAGGTCCGGATGCACCACCAGCGCGCGCGCCAGCCCCACCCGCTGGCGCATGCCGCCCGAAAGCTCCTTCGGGTAGGCCGTATCATACCCGCCCAGCCCGATCAGGTCGATCGCCGCCTCCGTGCGCTCCTCGCGCTCATCCTTGCGCACGCCCAGCGCCTCCAGCCCTAGCTCCACGTTTTCCTGCACGGTGAGCCACGGAAACAGCGCGAAACTCTGAAACACCATGGCCACGCCCTCGGCCGGCCCGCGCAACTCCTTGCCGCGCCACTTCACCTCGCCAGCCGTCGGCTTCAGCAACCCCGAGACAATGCGCAGCAACGTGGATTTTCCCGAGCCCGAGCGCCCGAGCAGCCCCACAATCTCGCCTTCCTCCAGCGTCAGCTCCACATCATCCAGCACCACCAAATCCGCACTGGCCTCCTTGTGGTAGGACTGCCGGCAGTTGCGCACAGTCAGCAGCGGGCCTTCATAATTCTGGTCCATGATGCGTTATCCCAGAGTGGTGCGGCGTGTCGCGTAGGCATACAGCGGCCGCCAGAGAATGCGGTTAAATACGATAACAAATACCGACATCACAACAACCCCCAGCACCACGCGCGCCGTATCGCCGTTGTTCGTCGCCTGCGCGATATACGCGCCAAGCCCCTGCGCCACCAGTTTCTTGTTGCCCCAGCTTGCCACCTCGGCCACGATCGAGGCATTCCAAGCCCCGCCCGAGGCCGTGAGCGCCCCGGTGATGAAATACGGCAGAATCCCCGGTATCATCACCTTGCGCCACCACAACCAGCCGCGCACCCGGAAATTCGCCACCGCCTCCTTCATATCCCCCGGAAACGCCGCCGCTCCGGCAATGACGTTGAACAACACATACCATTGCGTGCCGATCAGCATCAGCGGCGAAAGCCAGATGCTCGCGTTCACATGGAAATACACAATCGCGATCACCACCGGCGGAAACAGCAAATTAGCGGGGAAGGCGGCCAAAAACTGTGCAATCGGCTGCGCGATGCGCGTGGCCCCCGGCCGCAGCCCTATCCATACGCCAATCGGCACCCAAACCACCGCCGCCACGCTCATCAGCACAATCACCCGCGTCATCGTATAGGCGCCCATCAGCACCGCGGTTCCCAGATCATGCCATTGCAGCGAGGCCGCGACAAAATCGACAATCCGCCACCCCGCATACGCCGCCACCAGCGCGATCACCCCGAACCACACCCCATCAACAATGCGCGACGGCTCCCGGTTCTCGTCGATCTGCACCCGCACCCCGGCCCCAAGGCGCAGCCGGAACACCGCCTCCAGCGCCGCGCTCACCGCATCGCCGATGGCGCGGAGCACCGCCGTGCGGCGCAGCAGCTTCAGCATCCATGGCTCCGGCGCGGAAACGCTGGCCGTCGTCTCAAAACGAAACTTGCCGGACCACGCCACCAGCGGGCGGAAGATCAACTGATCATAAAGCAAAATCACCACGAGCATCGCCACAATCGCGTAGCCGATCGCCGCCACATTCCGCTGCGCCAGCGCGGTCGCCACATACGAGCCAATGCCCGGCAGCGCGAAGGTGGTGTTGCCCACCGTCACCGCCTCGGAGGCAACCACGAAAAACCACCCGCCGGACATTGAGAGCATGGTGTTCCAGATCAGTCCCGGCATCGCGAAGGGCACATCCAGCCGCCAGAATTTCTGCCACGGCGAGAGCCGGAAGCTGCGCGCCACCTCCTGTAAATCGGTGGGCAGCGTGGTCAGCGCCTGATAAAAGCTGAACGCCATGTTCCAAGCCTGGCTGGTGAAAATCACGAACACCGCCGCCAGCTCCGCGCCCATCACCTGGCCGGGGAACAACGCCATGAAGAACGTCACCGTAAAGGTCAGAAACCCCAAAATCGGCACGGATTGCAGAATATCGAGTATGGGTATCAGCACCATCCCCGCGCGCCGGCTCTTCGCCGCCAGCGTGGCGTAGGTGAAGGTGAAGGTGAATGAGAAGAACAGCGCCGCGAACATCCGCGCCGTGGAGCGCAGCGCATAGTACGGCAAATAGCTGGGGTCGAGATGGATCGGCGTATTCTGTATGGCCGCAATCGGCGTCGCAATGGTCCCGCGCCCCACATCCACCAGGCCGATCAGCAGCCCCATCACCAACAGCAGCGCCACCCCGTCCCAGCGGTTGGGCAACCGGCGTCCGGCCAGGGCAGGGGGGGTATAATTGGTCATCGTGCCGCCTGGCGCTTTAAGGGTTGTTCCGCTGCTCCCCCTTAGCCACGTCGGGCTCTTTTGTCACCCGGGGCGGTGGTTGCGCTTTCATGAACCTCCCCCGGGTTTGGCTCAATCCAATTCAGGCCGAGCGGCAGGTCTTCATCCCCAGCAACCGATACGCCGGGCACCAGCCGATAATCCCGGTCGCCAGCGGCACAACGCCAATATAGCCCCACAACCCCACATAATGCAGCAACGCCGCCGCAATCAGCGCCAGCCCCACCACAATGCGCAAAATCCGGTCAATCCCGCCAACATTCTTGTTCATTTTCAATTCTCCGTGCTGTGCCAAACCAAACACTCCGCAGTATGCGCGCCGGGGTTAACCCCTGGTCCAGGCTTACGTCACGCCACCATTAAATGCCTGTCCGCAACAATCCGCAAGCAATCTCGTAAAATCAGCTTCCCGGGCGGGCAAAACCCCGGTATCATGCTGATAAACCTGGGCAAATCAGCTCGTTGCCGAGAGGATATCGAAATGGCGGCCATCGGATGAACCAATCATATCTCCGCAAAGCGCTGAGCCTCGCCGTCATCACACTCTGCCTCGCCCTCACCATCCCGCCCGCCAAGGCCATGACCAGCCAGGAAGAAGCGCAACTCTTCGCGCAAGCCTCCTCGGGCAAAAATCCCGCGGCGCTCGAATCGCTGCAAGTGGCCGCCAACAATGGCTATGCCGTTGCGCAATTCAACCTGGGCGCCGTATACGCCAATGGCCAGGGTGTGCCGCAGAATTATGCCATTGCTTACGCCCTTTTCAACTTGGCGGCAGTCGGCGACACGAAAGACTCAATAAACCGCGACAGCATCAGCCAGCAAATGACGGAAGCAGCTATTGAATCCGGCCAAAACCTGACCCGCATGATGCAAAGCCTCGGCGTCACAGCGGCAATTAACGCCTATTCAAGCAAATAAACGCGCCTCTCACACCAGCCAGAACCCCCACGCCCAGCCAATTCATTCCACTTCCGTACCAAACCCGCACAAATTGGGGTGCAAGTAAAAAATTAAGTTTTACTAACAGATTATTACGTAACTTTCTTCACAAACGCTCCACGTGAAGCACCCCCTAATGCCCGGTGCTGCCAAACCCGCCAGCCCCGCGCGCCGTCTCGTCCAAATCCTCAACCTCCACCCAAACCGCGCGATAAACCGGCGCCAATACAGCCTGCGCAATCCGCATCCCGCGTGTCACGGTAAAATCCTCCGCCCCCGCATTCAACACGATCACACAAACCTCCCCCCGGTAATCCTCGTCGATCGTGCCTGGAGAATTTGGAATCACGATACCATGCTTCAGCGCCAGCCCCGAGCGCGGACGCACCTGTAGCTCAAACCCCGGCGGCAGCGCGATGGCAAACCCCGTGGGGATCAGCGCCCGCCCGCCCGGCGCAATCCGCACCGGCTCATTCACCGCCGCGAGCAAATCCATCCCCGCCGCGCCCTTGGTCGCATATTCCGGCAGCGCCAGCCCAACGCCATGCGCCAAACGGCGGATTTTCACCTCATACCCGGCACTCATGCAAAAATTTTCCCTATCTTTTCAGCCAGAAGCCCGGCCACTTCCCGCTTGCTCAGCTTCGGCCAGGCCTGCGCGCCCTCATCGCTGAGCAGCAACACCTCGTTTTCCTCGCCGCCCATAATCCCGGTGCCGCCAACATTGTTGGCCACAATCCAGTCACACCCCTTGCGCGCCCGCTTGGCCGCCGCGTATTCCGCCAGATGCTCCGTCTCGGCGGCAAACCCCACCACCAGCCGCGGGCGCAGCGGCCCCGGCGCTGAGAGCTGCGCCAGAATGTCAGGGTTTTCAGCCAGTTGCAGCGCCGGGGGGGCGCCGCCAGCCTTCTTCATCTTCTGCGCCGCCGTGGCCACCCGCCAATCGCCCACCGCCGCCGCGCACACCGCGACATCCGCCGGCAGCGCCGCCTCCACCGCCGCCAGCATCTGCGCCGCCGTTTCCACATGCAGCGTTTGCACCCCCGCCGGGTCCGCGATGCTCACCGGCCCGCTCACCAGCGTCACCCGCGCGCCCAGCGCCGCCAGCGCCGCCGCGATGGCATGGCCCTGCTTGCCCGAGCTGCGGTTGGCGATGTAGCGCACCGGGTCAATCGGCTCATGCGTCGGCCCGGATGTGACGATCGCATGCCTGCCGCTCAGCGGCCCCGCAACCCCAAGCGCCGCCTCAATCGCCGCCAGAATCACCGGCGGCTCCGCCAGCCGCCCCGGCCCAAACTCGCCGCAGGCCATCGGCCCCGAATCGGGTGCCACCACCAGCACCCCGCGTGACTCCAGCCGCGCCATATTCGCCCGCGTCGCCGGATGCTCCCACATGCGCACATTCATCGCAGGCGCCACCAGCACCCGCTTGTCGGTCGCCAACAGCAGCGTGCTGGCCAAATCCCCCGCCAGCCCGGCCGCCATTTTCGCCAGAATATCCGCGCTCGCCGGGGCCACCACCACCAAATCCGCCGAACGGGAGAGCTCAATATGCCCCATCTCGCTCTCATCGGTGAGCGAGAACAAATCCGTGTAGACCTTCTCCCCGGAGAGCGCCTGCAACGCCATCGGGGTGACAAATTTCTCCCCCGCAGGTGTCAGCACGCAACGCACCCCATAACCTGCTTTGCTCAGCAGCCGCACCAGCTCCAGCGCCTTGTAGGCCGCAATCCCGCCGCTGACGATCAGCAGGATGCGTTTCACAGCCGCCACCCCTGGTGAATCGCGGCAATCCCGCCAGAGAGGTTGCGATAGCTCACGCGCTCCAACCCGGCGGTCTCCATCATCGCCTTCAGCGTCTCCTGGTCAGGGAACATGCGGATGCTCTCCGCCAGATACTGGTAGCTATGCGCATCCCTGGCGACGATCTGGCCGATTTTTGGCAGCGCCTGGAACGACCATGCATCATAGAGCTTCTCCAGCCCGGCGATCTGCAGCTTGGAGAACTCCAGCACCAGGAACTTGCCGCCGGGTTTGAGCACCCGCCGCGCCTCGGCGATCACCTTGTCCTTATTGGTGCAGTTGCGCAGGCCAAAGGCCATGGAAACCCGGTCCACCGACGAATCGGGCAGGGAAATTGCCTCGGCATCTGTCACCATGAAGCTGATTTCCCCCAACAGCCCGTTGGCGGTGGCGCGGTCGCGCCCGACAGAGAGCATGGCGGCGTTGATGTCTGACAAAATCGCCGGTCCACCGCCCTTTTTCAGCCAGCCGAAGGTGATGTCCCCGGTGCCCCCTGCCAGGTCCAGCAAGGTGCGGTTGGGCCGTGGGTCCAGCGCTTGGATGAACTCGCGCTTCCACAGCCGGTGCACGCCAAGCGACATCAGATCGTTCATGATGTCGTATTTTCCGGCCACGGAATCAAAAACTTCGCGCACCAGTTCGCGCTTTTTCGCGCGGTCCACTGTGGTGAAGCCAAAATCGACAGTCTCGGGGGTGTTGCTTGTCATGATCCTAGTATAGCCATGTTTGCAAATGCCGGAACTCCCCGAAGTAGAAACCGTGATGCGCGGGCTGGACGCCAGGTTGACTGGCCATGTAATAACACGCGCAAGCTTGCACCGGGCGAACCTGCGCTGGCCGATCCCCCCCGAGCTGCCCAAAACCTTGACCGGCGCGCGCGTGCTGGGGTTTCGCCGCCGGGGCAAGTTCCTGCTGATGCGGCTGGACCGGGGAGTTTCGGTGCTGATCCACCTTGGCATGTCCGGCCGGATGATCTTTGACGCACCGCCCGCCAAACATGAGCATCTGACCCTGGAGATGGACGACGCAACGCGACTCGGCTTTGTCGATCCGCGCCGTTTTGGCGCTCTGGACCTGATCGCCACCAGCGCCGAGGATACCCACAAGCTCCTCTCCGCCATGGGGCCAGAGCCACTGGGGAACGAATTCTCAGGCCCGGTGCTGGCGGCGGCGCTGAAGGGGAAGGCCACCACGATCAAAGCCGCGCTGCTGGACCAGGGAATCGTCGCCGGGATCGGGAATATCTATGCCAGCGAGGCGCTGTTCCGCGCCAGGATTTCGCCACGCCGGCTGGCGGGGAGCTTGAGCAGACCGGCGGCGGAGCGGCTGGCAACGGCGGTGAAGGAAACGCTGCGTGATGCCATCGCCGCCGGGGGATCGAGCTTGCGCGATTATGTTCAGCCAAATGGTGAATTAGGATATTTCCAACATGCCTGGAAAGTTTACGGCCGCGCCGGGGAGCCTTGCGAACGTTGCCCCGGCCCGCCGGATTGCTTGGGAATTAAGCAGATTGTGCAGGCGGGGCGCAGCACATTCTACTGCCCGAAAACCCAGAAGTGATCATTCCGCGGCTAGAATTTTTTCGAGATTACCGACCACCACCTTGTTTCGCCCGCTGGCCTTGGCGCGGTAGAGGCCGTTGTCAGCGGTTTGCACCATGGCCTTCAGCCCTGCTTCAAGGTCTAGCCGCGCCACGCCGATGCTGATGGTGAATTTGCGGTGCGGGAACTCGGAATTTGACACTAGCGCGCGTACCCGTTCGGCGACCAGAATGGCATCTGACAAATCCGTCGCGGGCAGGATAATGGCGAATTCCTCACCGCCGTAACGGGCTAGGAAATCATACGGACGCAAGCTCGTCAGCAGAACCCGCGCCACCGACTGCAAAGCGGTATCGCCTGCCATATGGCCGAAAGTATCGTTATATTGCTTGAACATATCGATATCGACCATCAGCAAGGAGAGCGGCGAACCGGTGCGCCGCGCGCGAGAGACCTCCTCGTTCAACTTCTGGTCGTAGGCGCGGCGGTTGGGGATTCCGGTGAGGGCATCGGTGATGCTCTGCTGGCCGAGCCGGGCATTGGCGGCGGAGAGACCGATGACGGTACGGCGCATGTCCAGCAGTTCCATGATCTGGCGTGCCAGGGTTTGCAAAGCGCTTGTTTGTTCCGGCGAGATGGTGCGGCTGCGCCGGTCAAGCACGCTCAGGGAGCCAAGCACCGCGCCGGTGGGCGCAACCAGCGGCACGGCGGCGTAAAACCTCAGTTTCGCCGGGGCGATGATGTTGGCGGCACCGGCAAAACGCGGGTCCTGCAATATGTCCGCCACGATGATGACCGGCTCCGGCTGGGCGATGGTCAGATCGCAAAAGGCTTGACTGCGCGGCAGGTTCGGGGTTGTTTGCGCGAAGGTGCTGCTGCTGAAGCGCGCCTTGACCCATTGGCGGTCACGGTCAAAAAAAGAGATGAGCGCGACCGGCGTGCCGCAGATGAAGGCCGCGAGGCGCGCGATATCATCATAGGATTTCTCCCGCTCGCTATCCAGGATTTCATAGGCATCCAGCGCTTGCAAGCGGATGGATTCATCATCGTCCAGAACGGGGGCGCTGAATGGCGCATTGGCGGCTCCGGGACGGCGTAAGGCTAAAATTTCATTCACGGCACTAAACCTTTCCGTTGGATAGGCCGATGTTAGGTTCGTAATGATTAAGAAAATATAAAAATATGTGGAGGCTGTTGTTAATGTTAACGCATGTGCCGGCAGCGCATTCAGGGGGCCTGTGCAAACATTTTGGGGTTCATGAAACCGCTGTCCGTGTGCGTGGGCACCTCGCGCCGGTAGCGAGTGAGTAAGGAGGCCCGCCGGGCGAAGCGAATGGCCTCTAAAAAATCAACGGTTTGCAAAAAATCGCCGAGCCAGCTGCACCAATCTAAATAATGACGCGAACTGGCATTCAAAATTTTACCAAAAAACACCGAGGTATGGTCTTCGCCATGCCATTGCCCACTGGTCATGGCTTCGAGATTTCCTGGCTTTGGGCCATGCAAATGCAAAATCGCCGCGTGGTTGGTAAACGGCCAATAGGGCTTATAATTGAAGAGCGGATCAAGATGATCCCATAATCCGTGATAGGCTTCGTTCAGGGCGAACTGATCGTCATAGCGGAGCATATCACCAGATAAGATGCGTTGTTTTATCTGCTCCTCCAACGCCGGATAGGTCGCGCGCATGGCGGGGACATTCAGCAACATGACACCGGAGTTGAAATAATTCCAGTTTTCGGGCAGCATTTCCGGCGCGGCGGCGAAAACCTTCGGGCGCAGCATCGAGAGATCAAACCCCCGCAGGAAAATGATGTCGCAATCGGTGTAGAGAGCAAAGTCATGCTCGCGCTCGATGTCGGGAATTTCAAGGCGCAGCCAATGGCCTATGGAATAGGGCGCAAAGGTGCCGGCGGCCTGCGCCTGGGTGAACATATCCAGAAAGCGCGGCCTGACGGGGACTACGCGCACCCCGTGGCGTTGCATCCATTCCGTAAAACTGCTGGGAGCGCCATGATAAAGCAGAACAGGTTCCAGCCCGCCGATGGCGCGCGCGCTCAAGACCATCAGGCGCGCGAGGGCGCCGGTTTCACCCAGGCCGCCCGCTTCATCGATGGCGAAATACCAGCGCATTATTGGAAGGCTTGCACGGCTTTCAAAACTTCATCAGCGTGGCCTGGAACTTTTACCTTCGGCCAGATGTGCGCGATTTTTCCCTCGGCGTCGACCAGCACGGTCGAACGCTCGATCCCCATGTATTTTTTGCCATACATGGATTTCTCCTGCCATGCGCCATAGGCGGCGATGACGGCGGCTTCGGGATCGGAAGCCAGCGGGAAAGTGAGGCTGAATTTTTCAGCGAATTTCTCGATTGCCTTCATGCTGTCCTTGGAGACGCCGATGACGGTGACGCCGGTTTTGCCAAGCTGGGGCAGCGCTTCCTGGAAGGCGCAGGCCTCCTTGGTGCAGCCCGGGGTATCAGCGCGCGGGTAGAAATACAGCACGAAGGGCTTGCCCCTGAGGCCGGCCAGGCTGACGGTGCGCCCACCCGAGGCGGGGAGGGTGAAATCCGGCGCGGTATCGCCGATGCTGAGGCTCATGAGGAAACTCCCTTGATTATATAGGTTTCGAAACAATTTGTCACATTTTGAGCTGCCTGCGCCATGGTCTCCAGCATGGCCTCCCAACTGGGCGCGCGGGTGGCGCGCAGCAGCGGGATTTGCAGCGCGGGGGGGACGCTCTGGGCGCGGTCCGACAGGCCGGTGATGCGGTTGATGCCCTGCACGCTGCGCCAGAGATGATCAGCGGCGAGGAGGTCTTGCGCGTGCGCCTGCGGCAAGTGCCCGGCCGCGGCCAGGGCGCGCAGGGCGGCGGCGGTGTTGGGGTGGAACAGCACGGGCGCGTGCGGGCCGTGGATGAGTTGCAGCGCGGCGGCGATGAAGTTCAGTTCCAGCATGCCGCCGGGGATTGTTTTGATGTCAAACGGGCCGCGGGGCGGAAGCTCAGCGGCGATGCGATCGCGCATGGAAATGGTGTCGGCGCGGATTTTGGCCGGGGAATCGGGGCGCGAGAGGGCGGTGGTGATCTCGGCCGTGACCTTGGCGGCAAAGCCCGGCGTGGCGGCGAGTACGCGCGCGCGGGTGAGGGCCAGGCGCTCCCAGGTCCAGGCGTCGTTCGCTTGATAGCGGCGGAAGGAGGTGAGCGAGACGGCAACCGGGCCGTGGTTGCCAGAAGGGCGCAGGCGCATGTCCACATGGTAGAGCGGCCCCTCCGGCCCGCGGGCGGTGAGCGCGGTGGTGAGCGCGTTGGCCAGACGCACGAAATAGGGGGTGGGTGCGGTTTCCATCGGGGCGTGATCGTAGATCAGCATCAGGTCGAGGTCAGACCCGGCGAGCATCTCGCCGCTGCCGGCCTTGCCCATGGCGACGACGGCGAAGGCGCCGCGCGGCACCTTGCCGTAGCGGGCCTGATGCTGCGCCAGCACGCGCGGCAGCAGGGCGCCAAGGGCGGCGGCGGCGAGGTTGCTGCGCAGGCGGCCGGAGGAGTCGGCGTCCAGACGGCCCTCCAGCGTGGCGACCGAGAGATGAAACTCCTCGCGCCGGACGAAGTGGCGGGTAAGGGCCACCGCGTCCTCCAGATCGTCCGCGTCGCGCAGCAGGTGGCGCAGCACCGGTTTGGGGGCGGCGAAGCGGGCCGTGGGGGAGAGCAGCGCCTCCAGGGCGTGCGGGTCCTCGGCCAGATGCTCGGCCAGGGCTGGGGCGGCGCCCAGCACGGCGGCCATGCGCCGCAGCACCGCAGGGTTGCGCTGGAAGAGGGAGAGAAGTTGCACCCCGGCGCGCTGGCGGGAGAGCAAAGTGTCAAAATGCGCGAAGACTTTGTCCGGCTCGGGCTGTTCGCCCAGCACGGCGAGCAGCGGAGGCAGGATATTGTCCAGCAGTTCGCGCGCGCGCTCCGAGCGCAGGGCCGGGACCTGGCCGCCAGCCCAGGCGCGTAGTCGCTCGGCGATGTGTTGATCGCCGTTGAAACCAAGGCCGTGTACGCGCGCGGTGAAGGCAGCGGGCGGCGGGCCCTCGGCTCCCGGGTCTATGCGGCTGTGGGGGGAGGCGTCTTCGCCGGCATCGAAAAAGGCCAGGAAGTGACGGTGTACGCGGGCCAGGAGGCGGGGAAAACTGGTGCGGAAGTCAGGCGCGCCAAGGAAGGTGATGAAGGCGGTCAGCGCGTCTTCGGTGGCGGGCAGGGTGTGGGTCTGGCGGTCTGCGACCATTTGCAGCCGGTGTTCCACGCGGCGCAGCACGCGGTAGTCAGCGGCCAGGGTGCGCGCCACGGCGGCGGGCAGGTGGCCGGCCTTCACCAGCGCCGGGAGGGCATCCAGCGTGGCCAGGATGCGCAGTTGCTTGTCCTGCCCGCCCCAGACCAGGCTGAGGGTCTGCACGATGAACTCAATTTCGCGGATGCCGCCCTGGCCGCGTTTGACATCACGCCCCAGGATGCCGGGCCTGTTATGCCCGGCGTCGATCTGGCGCTTCATGTCGTGGATGTCGGAGATGGCCGCGAAGTCCAGGTTCTTGCGCCAGATGAAGGGGCGGATGGCGGCGAGGAAGGCCTCGCCCATGGCGATGTCGCCCGCGATGGGGCGGGCCTTGGAGAAGGCGGCGCGCTCCCATGTGCGGCCCTGGCTCTCGTAATAGGCAAGTGCGGCTGGCAGGGCCATGACCGGCGGGGTGGCGGCAGGGTCTGGGCGCAGGCGCAGATCGACCCGGAAGACGTAGCCGTCAGCGTCGCGGGTGGCGAGCAGGCTGGTGAAGTCGCGCGCGAGGCGGGCCATGATGGGTTGGGCGTCTTCATCATAGACTGGCGATTGCGGGTCGAAGAAGAGCACCAGGTCAATGTCGGACGAGTAGTTGAGTTCGCGCGCGCCGAGTTTGCCGAGCGCCAGCATGGTGAAGCCGGAGTCGCGCTCAGGGTCTTGCGGGTGCGGCAGGGTAATCTGCCCGGCCTCGTGCAGGCTGAGCAGCAGGTGGCGGGTCGCGGCGCGGCAGGCGGCTTCGGCGAATTCGGAGAGCGCGGCGGTGATTTTGGGGAGGTGCCAGAGGCTGCCGATGTCAGCGATGGCGATGGCGAGGGCGGCTTGGCGCTTGGCCTCGCGTAGCTGGGCCGCGAGCTGCCGGCGGCTGGCGGCCAGCGGCAGGGCGCGCAGGTTTTCCAGGGCGTGGGCCAGGGCGGCATCCGGCCCGGATTTGAGCGTGCGGATCAGGCAGTCCGACTCGCGGCAGGCCATATCCGCCAGATAGGGGGCGTTGCCGCCCAGGCAGTTGAGCACCTCGCGCCCGGCGGGGGTGGCCGCGAAGCGGCGCTGGGCAGGGCCGAGGGCAGCGAAATCCTCATGCAGCCGGGCGGCGGCGGCGCGATCAGCCGGGCCAGGAAATTGCGGGTTGTGGGGTAGGGCGTGCATCTGGCAAGCAGCACAAGATGAAATGGCGCGCAGGTCAAGCAGGGCGGATTGTGGGGAAGGCGGTGCATCAGCTCGGCCGTATCGCCATGCTCGCGGCGACGCTGGTGCTGGTGAGTGTTCTGCTGGTCGGGTTCCGGCTCTCGCAAGGGCCGATTCTTCTGCCGGAACTGGCCTCGCGCCTGGCCACGGCGGTCTCGGGCCATGGCATCAGCGTGGAGATGGCCCAGGCGGAACTGACGTGGGCGGGCTACCGGCAAGGTGGCGGGGTGCCGTTTTATCTGCGCCTGGGCAATATCGCCGTGCGCAACGGGCTGGGGGATTTGCTGGTGAGCATCCCCACCGCGCGGCTGGAGCTGATCCCCTCGGCGTTGACGCAGGCGAAGGCGCCGCTGCTGGTGGAGGCGGCGCAGGCGCGGTTCACGGGGTCGAGCGTGCCGGTCTCGCTGCGGGCGGCGATTTGGCCCGGCGCGGCGCTGAATATTGCCCGCGCGCAGGTCGGCGTGACGCTGGGGCCGGGGCATCTGGGCGCCGGGGTGAACAGCCTGCCCATTGATTCCGGCGGCTTCAGCCTGAAAATCACGCCGGGGGCGGCTGAACTCTCCGGCGGTTATCTGGACCTGAGCCGTAGCGGCGCCAGCAAGCCGCGCATGAGCTTCAGCGGCGCGGCAAGCCTGGGCAGCCTGTGGAATATCAGCCTTTCCACCAGCACCGATGCGGTGCAGGCGGGGGATATCGCAACCTACTGGCCGCCGGCGCTGATTCCGCTGACGCGCAAATGGGTGATCCGCAACATCACGGCCGGAACGGCGCGCGATGCCAGTTTTGTGTTCACCCTGGCGGCGCCGCCTGATCTGGGGCGGCTGCGGCTGACGGGCGTGACCGGCAGTTTCGAAGCCCAGGATTTGACCCTGCGCTGGCTCGACGGGGTAACGCCGCTCACCGCCCTGAACGGGCGCATGGTGTTCCAGGATTTGAACAATGCGCTGGTTACCGCGGATTCAGCGCGGCTGGGGGGCATGGTGGTTACCCATGGGCAGATGGCGCTCTCAAACATGAGCGTGCCCGCGCCGACGGCGGGGCAGGTGAATGTGAGCCTTACGGGGAGCGTGGCGGACGCCATTGCCGTGCTCAACGCGCCGCCGCTCAGCCTGCTGCGCCAAGCGCCGCCGCCGCTGGTGCTGGCAACGGGGAATGCTGACGTGGTGGTTACAGCGCGGATCCCCTTCATCAAAAACCTGCGGCTGGAGGATACCGGGCTGCTGGTTACCGCTGATTTGAGCCAGACGGCGTTTGGCTCCGGCGTGCCGGGGTTGGCGTTTTCCCAGGGCAGCGGGCGGCTGGTGGCCACGGCGCAGGGGCTGAGCGCGAAGGCGGCGCTGCAATTTGCCGGGCAGCCGGCAAATCTCGATGTGCAGGTTGGGTTTGCCGGCAAGGGCGGCAGCGAGGACATGACCCTGAGCAGCTTGGCCGGGCCTGTGCTGCTGCGCCGCCTGGGGCTGGACGCCAGCGCGGGCGTGGCCGGAGGTGCGGTGCCCTATAGCTTGCGCATCACCGGCGCGGCCACCGGAGCGCAGACTATGCGCCTGCAGGCGGATCTGACCCCCGCGGTGTTGCGGGTGCCGCATCTGGGCTGGAGCAAGCCCGCCGGGGCGGCGGGGCGGCTGGACCTGACCGGCACCCTGCGCAACGGCCAGTTCGCAGCCCTGAACAGCATCGACGCCACCGCGCCGGGGCTGAACATCCAGGGCCAGGAGCAGAACGGGCAGATGGATTTTTCCACGGCGAACATCGGCCGGACACTGGCAACCGGCGTGTTGCGCCCGCCCACCGCCGCGGATGCCGCCTGGGCCGCCAGTTTCTCCGGCCCGACGCTGGATTTACGCATGCAAGGCGGCAAGGCGGCGCAGCAAGGCAGCGCCGCCAGCGCATTGAGCACAAACGCAGCCGCCAGCGGCCCGTTATGGCGCGCGCAGCTGAATTTTGAGCAGCTGGCCCTGGCCCCGGCCCCGGCGCCGGTGCTCGAGGGGTTCAGCTTCAGCGGCAGCGGGCAGGGCGGCACATTGCAGCAAGGCCAGGGCAGCGCGGGCGGGGCGGCTTTCAGCGTTGCGCCTGTTAGCGCGCGGCGCTGGCA
>NZ_JABEVC010000028.1 GCF_013044125.1 Acidocella sp.
GCAGGAACTCGGCCTTGGCCATTACGAGGGGCGAGGTTGGCGCGGCTTTCATCATCACGCCACAATGTGCATCGCCGCCTACGGATTCCTGATCTCCGAGAGGGAAGCGATTCACCCCTCAGGACCACGCAACACGATTCTCATCAAAAAACATCCCCTTCCCGCAGGTTATCGACCCCGCGGATCCCCCGATCCGGCCTGAGCGTAACGTGCCAAACTCAATCACCTCCGTCCGCATCGCCATCGCGCGCCTTCGCCTGCTCGTATTGTGCCAGCGCCCGCAGATGCCGCGGGGCGCCAAAACCGTCCCGCGCGGCGATTTGCGCGCACACAACCCGCCATTTTTCAGCGCGCGCGGCACAATGCGCGGCGTTGGCCGCCCAATCGGGATCGTAATACGGGTTCGGCGTGCCAGCCATCTCATGCCTCTATACGGAGCCAGCCTGCTTCAGCCCCCGTTTCAAGCTTTGCGCAGCAGAAACAGCCCCTGTTCACCAAACAAATTCGCCAGCGCCGGCCAGCGCCGCCAGGGCGCGCGCGCGCCCTCCTCGTCAGCTGCCAGCCATTCCTCAACGATATACCCATCCGCCGCGCAGAGGTCGAAGAAATCGCGGATCGTGCAGGGGTGGATGTTGGGCGTCTCGTACCACATCCGGCTCCAGTTCTTGGTCATCGGCATCCGCCCGGTGAACAGCATCTGCAACCGCAACGTCCAATGGCCAAAATTCGGAAAACTCACGATCGCATGCGTGCCGATCCGCAACATCTGGCGCAACACCTCGCGCGGCTTCTCCACCGCCTGCAAGGTGCGCGAGAGCACCACATAATCAAACGCCCCGTCAGGGTAGCTGGCAAGGTCGCTATCGGCATCGCCCTGCATCACCGGCAGCCCGTGCGCCACCGCCAGGGTCACCGTCGCCATGTCTATCTCCAGCCCCCGCGCATCGCAGCCCAGATTGCGGAACAAATGGTCAATCAGCGCGCCGTCGGAACAACCGATATCCAGAACCCGCGTCTTGGGCGCCACCATCCCCGCGATCAGCGCCAGATCAACACGCATTTTTTTCGAACCGCTCAACTCAACCCCGCATGCTCGGCGCATCCCGCCAGAAACCCGCGCAGCGTGCGATGAAAATCCGGCTCGTCGAGCAGGAACGCATCATGCCCCTTGTCGGATTTTATCTCCACGAACGAAACGTTCGCGGCCACATGATTGAGCGCCCGCGCGATCGCGCGTGACTGCTCGGTGGGAAACAGCCAGTCGGAATCAAAGGAAACCAGCAAAAACCGCGTTTTCGTCCCCGCGAAGGCCGAGGGCAGCACCCCGCCGTAATCGGCCGAGAGATCGAACAAATCCATCGCGCGCGTAATCGTCAGATATGAATTCGCATCGAACCGCCGCACGAAGCTGGAGCCTTGGTATTGCAGGTAGCTCTCCACCTCGAAACGGTCGCCCAACGCCGAGATCCGCGCCGTATCCTGCAGTTTGCGGCCGAACTTGCGCGTCAACGCCGCCTCGGAGACATAGGTTATGTGCGCCGTCATCCGCGCCACCGCCAAGCCACGCGCGGGCGTTACCCCGTGTTCCCAGTAGCGCCCGCCCCAGAAATCCGGGTCCGCGGCAATCGCCTGCCGGCCGATCTCATGAAAGGCGATGTTCTGCGCCGAATGATACGCTGCCGCCGCCACCGGCACGGCGGCGAATACCTGCCCCGGATACAGCGCCGCCCAGGCCAGCACCTGCATGCCGCCCATGGAGCCACCCACCACGGCGAACAACCGGCCGATCTCCAGGTGGTCGATAAAACGCTTTTGCGCACGCACCATGTCGTTAATCGTCACCGGCGGAAAATCAGTGCCCCAGGGCTGCCCAGCATGCTCGTCATGCTGGCTGCGCGGCCCCGTGGTGCCCATGCAGCCGCCTAGCACATTGGTGCAAATGACAAAGAATTTTTCCGTATCCACCGGGCGGCCGGGCCCCACCACCTGCTCCCACCAGCCGGGTTTGCCGGTCTCCGGGTTGGTCTCCGCCACATACTGGTCGCCCGTAAGCGCGTGGCAGATGAGAATCGCATTGCTCTTGGCCGCGTTCAGCTTGCCATAAGTCCGGTATGCAATGGTCAGGCTGCCCAAATGGCGGCCGCAATCAAGCGTCAAACCTTCGGCAAAGGTCACGCTCTGGTGCTGGGTCTCGGATCGGGCGGTCGTCTGGTCCATTTCTCATCACCGGATATGCGCTGCCGGGCCGCATGGTGCAATCCCCGCCCCGGCCCGCTTGGCGGCAGCAAGACAATTAGGGTATCAACCAGACGATGAACGATTTCTCCCTCCCTCCCAATGCGCTGGCGCAGCTGCGCGCCCAGCTCGACACCATCGACGACCAGATTCACGCCCTGCTGATGGCGCGCGCCGCGGTGGTTGAGAGCGTCGCGCGTGACGGCGGCAAGACCGGCACCAAAATCCGCCCGGGGCGCGAGGCCGCGATTCTACGCCGCCTTCTGGCCTGTCACAAAGGCGCGTGGCCCGCCCAGGCGATCGTGCGCATCTGGCGGGAGATTTTCGGCGCCGCCCTCATCATCGAGGGCGGGCAGACCATGGCCGTTTGCGACGGCGACGGAGGGGCCGAGCGCCTCGCCCTGGCCCGCGAACATTTCGGCCCCCTCACCCCGGTGCGCCGCCACCACAACCCGGCGCAAACCCTGGCTGATCTGGCGCGGGACGCGGCACAGCTCGCCATCCTGCCACCACCGGCCGAGGATGACGACGGGCAGGGAGGCTGGTGGCAGATGCTCACCGCCAGCGCGCCGCACCGCCTCTTCGTCATCGCCAAAATCCCCTTCTGGAGCAAACGCGCCGAAGGTTTGCCGCTAGGCGAGGCATTCGTCGTCGCTGCCGTCAGGCCCGACCCCTCCGGCCAGGACCGCAGCCTGCTCGTGCTGGAGCTCAGCGCCGGCACTTCGCGCGCACGCGTCACCTCGCTCCTCAAGGACAGCGGCTTCACCCCAGGCCAGATCTGGGTCAAACGCATCCCCGGCGACACCTCGATCCTCGCCCTGGTGGAGGTCGAGGACTTCATCGAGGACACCGACCCCCGCCTTGGCGCCATTGCGGGGCTGAACGCTCCGCCCGTCGTGATTGGCGCCTTCGCCGTGCCACTGGGCGACACACCATGAGCGCCCCGCAACCACGCCCGGAGGTTTTCTCCGTCGCTTCCTATGTCGGCGGCGAATCCGTGCTGCCGGGCTTTGCCAACCCCATCAAGCTCTCCTCCAACGAGGGCGCCTTCGGCCCGCCGCCCAGCGCGCTGGCAGCCCTTGCCGCCACGGGGGAAAAACTGCACCGCTACCCGGACGGCAGCTCCGCGAAACTACGCGCCGCCATTGGTGAAAAATTTGGCCTCGACCCCGCGAAAATCATCTGCGGCAACGGCTCGGACGAACTGCTCAGCCTGCTGATCCAGGCCTACGGCGGCCCCGGCACGGAACTGATCATGAGCGTGCACGGCTTCTCGATCTACGAGATCGCCGGCAAGCTGGCCGGGTGCACGGTTTTGAAGGCGGCGGAACAGAACCTGACCACCGATGTCGACGCCATGCTGGCCCTGGTGACCCCGCAAACCAAAATGCTGTTCCTCGCCAACCCCAACAACCCAACCGGCACGCTCCTCCCGCAATCCGAAATGCTGCGCCTGCGTGCCGGGCTGCCCGAGGACGTGCTGCTGGTGATCGACGCCGCCTACAGCGAATATGTGGACCGCCCCGATTACGACCCCGGCATCGCCCTGGTGGACGCGGGTGAAAACACGGTGATGACCCGCACCTTCTCCAAAATCTTCGGCCTCGGCGGCGCGCGGCTCGGCTGGGCCTATGCCCCCCCGCCGGTTATTGACGTACTGAACCGCATGCGCGCCCCCTTCAACGTCAGCGTCACCGCCGCCGCCGCCGGCATCGCCGCCCTGGCCGAGCCCGGCTGGCTGGAGGCCGGGCGCGCGCACAACACCCAGGCCCGCACCCGGCTGGAAGCGCGCCTCGCGCAGGTTGGCCTGAAAATCCACCCCTCGGAGGCCAACTTCACCCTGGTGGACTTTGGCAGCCCGGAGCGTGCCGCCGCGGCCGACCAGTTCCTGCGCGCACGCGGGCTTATCGTGCGTAATGTCAAATCCTACGGCCTGCCGTCCTGCCTGCGCATCACCATCGGCACCGATGATGAGTGCAACCTGGTCGCCGCCGCGCTGAACGCCTTTGTCCATGGTTGAGCCCCTCTTCAAGCGCCTGGTCATCATCGGCATCGGGCTCATCGGCAGCTCCATTGCGCGCGGCGCCAAAGCCTTCGGCGGCATCGCCGGCACGCTCGTCATCTGCGATTCCAACCCCGCCGCCCTGGCCCGCGCCGCCGAACTCGGCCTGGGTGACGCCTACGAAGCCAGCGCCGCAAAGGCCGTCGCCGGGGCCGATGGCGTGATCCTCTGCACCCCGGTCGGCACCTATGCCGCCCTCGCACAAACCATCGCGCCGCATCTGGCGCCGGGCTGCGTGCTCTCCGATGTCGGCTCGACCAAGCAGTCGGTCCTGCGCGATGTCGAACCCCTGGTCCCCGCCAACGCCGTCTGCGTCCCCGCCCACCCCATCGC
>NZ_JABEVC010000192.1 GCF_013044125.1 Acidocella sp.
CCATCCCATGCTGACCTCCGATCCAGCAATAAGCTTGAATCAGATTTTCAGTCGCGCCGGAAT
Source organism: Acidocella sp. (assembly GCF_013044125.1). Classification (GTDB taxonomy): domain Bacteria; phylum Pseudomonadota; class Alphaproteobacteria; order Acetobacterales; family Acetobacteraceae; genus Acidocella. The sequence continues at coordinate 64 of NZ_JABEVC010000192.1, forward strand.
CCCAAAACGATTCAGATCGTCAGAAAGAGACTCTAGTAAAAAATGCAAAGAAATACTCGATCGTAATCTGATGTGGCGCAGCGGTCGAGTTGGTAGGCTATGCTGTGGTGCGGTTCAATTATTCTTGGATAAAAGCGAGAAGATTCTCGCATTCGCGAGAATGACGGTTGGGGGCAGGTGGGTGGCAGGTGGGTGGTAGGTGAGAGGTAGGTGAGTGGGTGGCGGGAAATACGGTGGTGGATAGGGGCGTGGCGCAGGATAAAAATTGGTATTTTGCGGGGGTGTAACGTGGTAGGGTGGTCTGTGGGGTGTTTTGCCCCGTTTTAAAAAATAACAGGAGGTTGGATTGCCGGAACTCGTGAAATTTCAGGTTGACCAGATGAATGACCGGCGGGAGATTTTTATTAATCCCGCGCAGGTTTTGTTTTTGTACCGGCATGGACATAACGACAGCCAGACGACGATTACCTTGGTTGAAGGCAAGACCTGGACCGTTACGGGACGGCCGGAGGATGTCGCGATTGAGTTGAGTTACTAAGCTGGAATTTTGGGGCGGATGGTGGTTGCCGTCCGCCGCTGGTTTGAAGTGTGTCAGATGCCCATTTTGTCGCGGAAGCGGTAGTACCAGGAGCCCAGCACGGTGAGCGGCACGCGAAAGGTTTTGCCGCCGGGGAAGGGGTAGTAGGGCAGGCTTGCGAAAATATCGAAGCGGCTGGCCTGGCCGGCGATGGCTTCGCCGAGGATGCGCCCGAGCAGGTGGGTGGTGGTGACACCGTGGCCGCTGTCGCCGTGGGAGTAGTACACGGTGGGGGAGAGCCGGCCCATTTGCGGGAAGCGCGTGAGGGTGAGGGCGAAGTTGCCGCTCCAGCTGAAGTCTATTTTCGCGTTTCGCAGGCTGGGGAAGGTTTTTAGCATGTTGGGGAGGATTTTGGCGCGGATGCTGGCGGAATCCTGCGCGCCGTAAACCGTGCCGCCGCCGTAGAGGATGCGGTTGTCAGCGGTGCGGCGGAAATAGTCGAGAAAGTAGTTGCAGTCCTCGACGGCGAGGTTGGAGGGCAGCAGTTCGGCCGCGGCGGCGCCCAGTGGTGCGGTGGTGAGCACCTGGGTGGAGACGGGCATGATTTTGCCGCCGATTTCGGGCAGCAGGTTGCCGATGTAGGCGTTGGCGCAGACGATGACGAAATTGGCGTGGACCTCGCCGTTGGCGGTCTTCACCACGGGGGTGGCGCCGGTGCTCACCGAGGTGACGCGCGAGTCCTCGAAAATGCGGGCGCCCAGGGTCTCGGCGGCGGCGGCTTCACCCTGGACCAGGTTGAGCGGGTGCAGGTGGCCGCCTTGGTGGTCAATGAGGCCGCCGGTGTAGCGGTTCGTCCGCACATGCGCGGCGAGGCCGGGGCGGTCCAGCAGCTCGAAATCGGTATAGCCGTGCTGGTTCCAGATTTTGACGTGGTGTTCGAGCCCGCGCATTTGTTTGGCGGTGATGGCGGTGAACATGTTGCCGGGCCGCAGGTCGCAGGCGATGGCGTATTTGGCGGCGCGCGCGCGGATGATCTGGCCGCCCTGCATGGCCATGGCGCCGATCTGGCGGCCGGCGGCTTCGCCGTAGCGTTTGGTGATGACATCAAGGCCGCGCGAGTAGCCGTTGACCATCTGGCCGCCGTTGCGCCCCGAGGCGCCGAAGCCGGTGCGCTGATCCTCCAGCACGATGACCGAGAAGCCGCGTTCGGCCAGTTCCAGCGCGGCGGAGATGCCGGTGAAGCCGGCGCCGATGATGCAGACATCCGCGCGCGCGCGGCCTTGCAGCGGGGGGCGGGAGTCCTGCTTGTGGGCGGTGGCGGCGTAGTAGGAGGGGGCGTGTTGGCTCATTGCTTCCCGGGGCCGAGCAAAGCGACGCCGAAGATGGCGCCGAGAATGGTCATGGTGATGACCATGAGGCGGATTTTATAGGCTTCCGCGCGGGCCTGGGCCACCACTTCCTGGCGCATGTTGGCCTTTGCGGCGGCTATGCGCGCGGGCAGCGGGGCGGTGCCGGTGGTGACGATGGCGGCGGTGTCCGCATCGACATCGTTGGCCAGGCTGGCGATGGCGGCGGCCTGGGCGGCGGGTGTGGGGGCGTTTAGCACGGCATCGAGCGCGGCCTGCTGGTGCTGCTCATCCACCACCGGGGCGGGGATGGAGAAGCTGGCGAAGGTGCCGATGAGGCCGGGCAAGAGGAAGCAGGTGAGGAGGAAGCCTATGCGTGAATAAGAGATTTTTGCCATGGCGGAGGAATTGGCCTGATTGGCGGTGTTGTCAAATCATGCCGCCTTAGCTTTTTTGGCGGCGGATGGGCGCAAACAGGTGAAAGTGACAAAAATGCTGACGGGTAAAGTGGCGTTGATAACGGGTGGGACGGCGGGGATCGGGATGGCGGCGGCGCGGCTGTTTGCCGAGCGGGGGGCGAAAGTGATGCTGAGCGGGCGCAACGCGCAGGCGGGGGCGGCGCTGGCGGCGGCGCTGGGGGGTGAGTTTCTGGCGGTGGATGTGGCGGCCCCCGAGGCGGCGGAGCGGCTGGTGGAATGGGCCGTGCGGCGGCACGGGCGGCTGGATGTGCTGGTGAACAATGCGGGGATATTGTTCCAGGGCGATGCGCAGGACTGCACCGATGCGCAATGGGATATGACGCTGGCGGTTAATGTGACGGCGGTGTTCCGGCTCTCACGCGCGGCCGTGCCGGTGATGGCGGCGCAGGGCGGCGGGGCGATTGTGAATGTGGCCTCGGACTGGGGGTTGGTGGGCGCGGACCGGGCGGTGGCCTATGGCGCCAGCAAGGGGGCGGTGGTGCAGCTGACCCGCAGCATGGCGGCGGACCATGCGCGCCAGGGGATACGGGTGAATGCCGTGTGTCCGGGCGATACGGATACGCCGATGCTGCGCCGCGAGGCGGGGGTTGCGGGAGAAGAGAGGCTGCGCGCGATGGCGGCGGCGATTCCCATGGGGCGGCTGGGCCAGCCGCGCGATGTGGCGGCGGCGATTGCGTTTCTGGCCTCCGAGGACGCCGCCTTCATCACCGGCGCGATGTTGCCAGTGGATGGCGGGAACTCGGCGGTTTGAGGCGCGGGGCGGTTACTCGCGGATATCCTGCCAGGCTTCGGTGAAGGGTTTTTTGCGGAAGGTGGCCCAGAAGAAGTTCATGGAATAACGCAGCCCGATGGTGAAGACGCCCTCGCCCGCGAGGCGGCGGCCGGAGGATTGGGCGGGCAGGCGGAAGGTGAATTTCACGCCGCCAACCTTGGAGAGACGGCGGGCCATGTCGGTGTCTTCGCCGTAGAAGGAGAAGCGCAGGTCCGGGCTGCCGAGCTTGAGCATGGCGGCGCGCTTGACGATGAAATTGCCGCCCTGGAGCATGGAGCCGACGTTGAGCACGAAGCGGTTGAGCAAATAGGCGGTGAAGGCGAGACGGTAATAGGCGCCGACCACCAGGTTCACGCGGCTTGGTACACCGTAATAGATGTAGGGGCCGGAGAGGGCGACGAGGGAAGGCCCGCGCGTGAACTGGCGCATGACCTCGGTGAGCCAGCCGGGAGGGATGATGGTGTCAGCGTCGATATTGGCGATCAGCTCGCCGGTGGAGTGCTCAAAGCCGCACCAGCGGGCCTGGACCAGGCCTTTGCGGGGTTCGTCGATCACGGTGACGCCGGGGATGGAGAGGGCGACTTCACGCGTGCGGTCCGTGCTGGCGTTGTTGACGACGATGATCTCGGCGTCCTTGCCCAGCTCCTGGCCGGCGCGCTGGATTTCGTCGCGGATGGCGGTGAGGGAGCGGGTGAGAAGGGCCTGCTCGTTATACGCGGGGACGACAAAGCTGATTTTCATATCCGTGCTCCAGGCGATTCGGTGGCTTTAGCGGCTGTGACGGGGTATCAACAGAGGATTGATGGCCAAGGCCAATGACCGTTTGATGACAGCGTAAGTAGGCATACGGGTTGACAGGGCGGGGCAGGGGCGGCATACCGCGCCACCGATTGAACACTTTAACCCGAGAGCCTCTTATGAAGATCCGTAACTCCTTGAAATCCGCAAAGATCCGCGACAAGAACTGCCGCGTGGTGCGCCGCCATGGCCGGGTGTACGTGATCAACAAGAAAAACCCGCGCATGAAGGCCCGCCAGGGCTGAACGCTGGAGACAATTCTGGCTTTTGAGCAAACCCGGTCCTTTGGCCGGGTTTTCTTTTGCGTGGATTTCGCGCGGGGCGGTGGCGGGAGGGCAGAGCCGCGACTCTGCCCTTATACCGTATACCGTTAGCTGGCGAACAGGGCTGAAGGCCTGGGCAGGAACATGCCGGCCTGGGCGCGGTAGGCGGCGTAGGCGCTGCTGAGGTCCGACTCCGCGAACTTGCGCTCTTCGCGCGTTGCGGCTGCGAAATACAGCGCCGCCATGATGACGGGCGCGGCCCAGGCGAGCACGGTTTGGGCGGCCAGAGCGGTTGCGGTCCAGAACAGCAGATACGCTAGGTAGAACGGGTGGCGCACATACTGGTAGGGGCCGTGGCGGAGCAGGAAGCTGGGCTGGTCAGTGTCAAACGCCAGAGTGGGCGGGGTGTGGCGGGTGGCGCGGACGGCCCAGCTGAAGATGCAGTATGAGGCGGCGAACAGGGCTAGCACGAGGGGCCAGGCCTGCGAGACGCCCGCTGTGAGGTGCCAGGCGAACCAGGCCAGGCCGAGCAGGCTGAGGCCGCTGGTCAGCTTCATGCCGGGCGGCATGGCGCCGGTCTGGCGGAAGTGTTTCTTCACGGCCCAGGAGAAGGCGGCGAAGCAGGCGAGGCCGGCGAGGCCGGTGATGATGGTGAGCGGGGCTTGCATGATCAGTCCTCCTGGAAAACTTTGACGGTTTCACCATGCAGCAGTCCGGCGTAGGTGGCGAGGGTTTTGGGGTCGGCACCGATGATGCTGAAGTCTTGCCGGGTTTTGTTAAAACCGTCTTTTGGCAGGCACATCAGGTTGGTTTCGAATTTTACGCCAGGGTAGCGGCGTGGACCGTCGATATAATTAAAATGCATGCGTTTGTAGAATGGCGTGTGGTTGCGGCGCACGCAGGAGAGCAGCATGTCAGAGTTGGTTTCGGTCAGCAGGTGGGAAACCAGACGATAGAGGACGAAAACCAGGTGGTAATCCGTGGCGTAATCCGGATGACGCACCAGGCGGTTGCTTTCCATGATTTTTGCAGGTTTGCCATGTGTGATGCCGGCTGCGAGGTCCGCCACGGCCTCGGGGAAGATCCTGGAAGCGGGGATTTCATCCCAGCCGGTCAGACCGGGGGTATAGTCCCGGATGCAGATCCGGGCGGAGGCTGCCGGAATGTCCCCTTTGTAAACAACGACTGACTGGGCGTTTTGCCGCAGGTCGTCGGCATCGGAAAATAGGCCGCCGGGTTGCGGGTCGATAAATCCGCCGGAGAGGTAGCTGGCGTGACGGATGGCGTAGGCGTCGGCTTTGGTTTGATCGTCCAGAGCTAGGCGGGCGGTAAGCCCGGAGTGTCGTGTTTGCGGCCGGACATTACCGCGCGTGAAGTTGGGGGTGGTGATTGATAAAGAACTCATTAAAATCCTCCTTGTTGCAACTCAAACAAGAAGAATTAGTAACCATTTCAGCCCCAAGATGTAGAGAAAAAAATCATTTATAATGCGTAAAGAGCATGATTTTTTAAAGGCATGTTTTGTGCGAAATGCGGGGTAAAGCAGAAATCACATTAATAAAATCTTATAACTAATTGTGCTTGTATTATAGTTGTTTTTCGTGTCGCGCACGAGGGATGCTCTGGGGCAGTAATTTTTTTGCGGCTAAGCTGGACGCAAGGCTGTCCTGCGTGAAACAAAATGCTATTCTGAGGGGTTTTCACAGCCATGGAGGCTGGTGTTTGATGGAAGGTTTTGGCCGGGCTGGGCCGCAGAATGAGGCGCGGGATTTGCACCGGCCCCGGGGATGTGGGCTGAGTGTTTCAGCGTGCCGGGGTTTTATGAAAAGCGTTGTGAAGAAAAGCAATTAAAGATAGTACGCTGTTAAGAAAGGCGTTACGTTAAGTTGCGCTTATAGGGTGGGTAGGTGATGCCTGGTCCGGTGCAAGGAGGATTAGATTTTAACGATCAGAGGTCTTGAGGAGCAGGCCAGGGGACGAGGAATATTCGGCAGCTTCCGTTATATTTCACGGCTTGCGGGTGTTTTTGTCCAGAGTTTCAGGAAAATGGCCGAAGGAGTGAGAGTCCCCGAGGACCTTACGGAGCGTTTGCTGCTCGATCAGGCGGCCGATTTCAGCTACATGATCCTGGGCATATCGATATTGGGGCTAAGCTCGATTTCCCTGCTGTTTATCGGCTTTCTGAGGATGGACGAGTTTTGGTTGAGATCGGTGGTGATGGGGGGCGTTTGCGTCTGCTATCTGGTGATCTTTCGCCGCGCTGTTTTGTGGCTCAAACGCGACCATTCCTCGGGACCTGACGCCAAGGCCTATTTCACGGTTATGGTGCGTTTGCTGGTGGTGCTTGGCATTGGCTGGGACATAATGCTTGTGATGTTGATGCGGCATCACAATGTCGGGCAACTCAGCCTGATGTACGGCATTTTTGTTGGTTGCCTGGCGACGCCGGTTATGGTTTCACCGATTGCCTGCGCACTCGCCTATTGGGCGCCGATATGTGTTGGTATCTTTTTCGCGGCGCTTTTGGCCGATCCCTTTGAGCCGGTTGCCATGCTTAATCTGGTCGCTTTCATGGGGCTGACAGGGTTTTGCATTTTCTATGTCAACAGCCGGTTGAATGAACGGGCTGTCAGCGCCATCCGGCTTGAGGAAAAAAGTGAGGTTATCAAGCTGCTGCTGCGCGATTTTGAGGAAAGCGCCAGCGACTGGCTGTGGGAGACCAACGAGGCGCTGGAGTTGCAGCAGGTGAGCCAGCGGCTGACCCAGGTGGCGCATCGCCCGGTGGAGAGTTTCCGCGGGGAGTTTCCGCGCGCCATGCTGGGCGAGATCATGAATTACGATCATCGCCCCGGCTCGCCGATCGACCGGTTGTGCCGGATCATCAAGGAGCATTCGTCTTTCCGGGATATGGTGGTGCCTGTTCTGATCAACGGCGAGGAACGCTATTGGTCGCTCACCGGCAAGCCCGTTCTGGACAAGAGCGGGCGGTTTTCGGGGTATCATGGCGTTGGCTCGGACATTACCGGGCAACGGCGCCAGCAGGAGCAGATTGCGTTTTTGGCCCGCCACGACAGCCTGACGAAGCTGGCCAACCGCGTATTGTTCTCCGAGATGCTGCATCAGGCGTGCGACAACTGCGAGCAGACGGGTTTTGCGCTGCTGTGCCTTGATCTCGACCATTTTAAGATCGTCAACGATACGCTGGGCCATGCCACGGGGGATGGCGTGCTGGTGTCGGTGGCCGAGCGGCTGCGTGGCTGCATCCGCGAGTTTGATATCGCGGCCCGGCTGGGGGGCGATGAATTCGCGATTATTCTGGTCACCGAGGACCCGCAGGAGGCGGCTGGGATTGCATCGCGGATTATTGAGCGGGTGTCGCGGCCGTATCACTTCGATGGGCAGATGGTGCAGGTCGGCATGAGTGCCGGCATCACCATGGCGCCACGCGACAGCCGCAACCCGAGCGGGCTGATGAAGAATGCCGACCTCGCGCTGTACCGGGCGAAGGCCGAGGGGCGGGGTGCATGGCGTTTGTATGACGTGGAGATGGACGAGCGGCAGAAGGACCGCCGTATTTTGCAGTCGGCGTTGCGCCAGGCGGTGTTGCGTGACGAATTCCGCCTGGAATATCAGCCGCTGGTGGATCTGGCCGATGGGCGGATTATCGGGGCGGAGGCGTTGTTGCGCTGGCAGCATCCCGAGCGGGGGCTGCTGGCGCCGGGCGAGTTCATTGCGCTGGCCGAGGAGGCCGGGCTGATCGGGCAGATCGGCGAATGGGTGCTGGGGCAGGCGTGCCGGGAGGCGGCGGGCTGGCCGGAGCATGTGGGGATCGCGGTTAATCTCTCGCCGCTGCAGTTTCGCGACAGTGGATTGGTGGAAATTATCGACCGCGCGCTGGCGCAGGGGGGGCTGGCGCCGGAGCGGCTGGAGCTGGAGATTACCGAGACCACCATGCTGGAGACCAACAGCGAGACGGTGGATGCGCTGTGGCAGTTGCATGGGCGGGGGGTGCGGATCGCGCTTGACGATTTTGGCACGGGGTATTCCTCGCTCAGCTATCTGCGGCGGTTTCCGTTTGACAAGATCAAGATCGACCGCTCGTTCATCCGCGACCTTGGCTATGAGAAGGATGACAGCTCGATTATCCTCGCGATTATCGGTCTGGCGGAGCGCATGAGCATGGTGGTGACGGCGGAGGGGGTGGAGACGCCCAAGCAGGCGCAGATTCTCAAAGCTTATGGCTGTGGCCAGGCGCAGGGGTATTTGTTCAGCCGCCCGGTTCCTGGCGTGGTGTTTGCCCAAATTCTGGAGGCTGGGATGTTGCAGCACAAATGGAAGCCGCAGGTGTCCCAAATTGGCCAGGTGGCCGCGCAATAGGGCGCGCGGCGCACGGGCATTTGGCAAGCGGGCGCACAAGCGGCATTAATGCGGGTTATGAATCCCACCGATGCAACAGGCGCTTCTCCGGCCATGGCGCAGTGGTTCGCCATGAAGGCGGAGCACGAGGATGCGCTGCTGTTTTTCCGCATGGGGGATTTCTACGAACTGTTTTTCGCTGATGCGCAGGCGGCCTCCGCGGCGCTGGATATTGCGTTGACCGCGCGCGGAAAACACCAGGAGCAGCCCGTGCCGATGTGCGGCGTGCCGGTGAGTCAGGCGGAGATGTATCTGGCGCGGCTGATCCGCCGGGGGTTCAGGGTTGCGATTGTGGAGCAGATGGAGGACCCGGCGGCCGCCAAGGCGCGCGGGGCCAAGGGGCCGCTGGCGCGCGCGGTGGTGCGGCTGGTGACGCCGGGGACGTTGACCGAAGAGAGTTTGCTGGAGGCCGGGCGGGCGAATTTTCTGGTGGCGATTGTACCCGAGGGCGGGCGGCTGGGGGTGGCCTGGGCTGATATTTCCACCGGGTTGTTCGAGACGCAGGCTACCGATGCGGCGGGGTTGCCGGCTGTGCTGGGGCGGCTGGACCCGGCGGAGATTCTTTGCGCCGGGGCGGTGGAGCTTGGCCCTTATGCGGCGCGGCAGGTGGTGCCTGGGCGGCTGGCGATGCAGGCGCCGGCGGGGGCGCCGGCCGCGCGGCGCGAGCTGGCGCAACGCTTCAGCGTGGCCAGTCTGGATGCATTCGGCGTGTTCAGCGATGCCGAGGTGCTGGCGGCGGGGCATGTGCTGGCCTACATCGCGGCGACGCAGATGGGGGCGATGCCCAGGCTCTCGCATCCGGTTTGCGCCGGGGAGACGGGGCAGCTGGAGATGGATGCCGCGACGCGCGCCAGTTTGGAAATTCTGGGCAGCCGGGGTGGGGCTGAGGCAGGGAGCTTGTTGGCGGCGGTGAAGCGCACGGTGAGCGCGCCTGGCGCCCGGTTGTTGGCGGCCTGGCTGGCAGCGCCGCTGAACCGGCTGGATGTGTTGCAGGACCGGCAAGGCGCGTGGCTGGCGCTGCGCGACATGGGCCAAAGCGAGGCGATGCGCGCGGTTTTGCGCGGGGCGCCGGATGTGTCGCGCGCGCTGGGGCGGATTGCGCTGGGCCGGGCGGCGCCGCGGGATTTGGCGGCGATTGCGGCTGGGCTGAATACGGCGGCGCGGTTGCGGCCGATGGTGCCGCAGGGGGGGCGGTTGTTGGATGAGGCGGCGGCGGCACTCGACCCGGCACCTGGGCTGGCCGATGTGCTGGGCCGCGCGCTGGCCGAGCCGGCGCCGCTGCGGCTGGAGGATGGCGGGGCGATTGCGGCCGGGTTTGACCCGGAGCTGGATGCGCAAAGGGCGCTGCGCGATAATACGCGCCAGGTGATCGCGCAGTTCCAGAGCGAGCTGGCGGCGCGCTATGGCGTGGCGTCGTTGAAGATACGGCATCATGCGCAGCTGGGTTATGTGATCGAGGTGCCGGCGGTTGCGGTTGAGAAGCTGCGGGAAAACCCTGAGTTGATTTTGCGCCAGGGGATGGCCAATGGCGCGCGGTTCACGCATCCGGAACTCTCCGCGCTGGACCAGCGGATTTCGGAAGCGGCGGCCCAGGCGGCGGGGCGCGAGGCGATTGTGTTCGCGTGGCTGGTGAAGCAGGTTCTGGCGCAGGCGGAAGCGCTGGCGGGCTGCGCGCAGGCGCTGGCGTTGCTGGATGTTTTGCAGTCTGCCGCGGTACTTTCCGCCACTGGACGGTTTTGTTGCCCGGAGCTTTCCGGCGACGAGGCGTTTGAGATAAAATCCGGGCGGCATCCGGTGGTGGAGGCGGCGCTGCCGCCGGGGGTTGGGTTTATCGCCAACCATTGCCAGCTTGGTCCGGCGCAGCGGCTGATGCTGCTGACGGGGCCGAATATGGCCGGTAAATCCACGTACTTACGCCAGAACGCGCTGGCGGTGATTTTGGCGCAGGCGGGATTGCCGGTGCCGGCCGAGGCAATGCGGCTGGGGCTGGTGGACCGGCTGTTCTCGCGCGTGGGGGCGGCGGATGATCTGGCCTCGGGGCGATCGACCTTCATGGTTGAGATGATTGAGACCGCGGCGATTTTGCATCAGGCTGGGCCTAAGAGTTTTGTGATCGTGGATGAGATCGGGCGCGGCACGGGCACGCGCGACGGGCTGGCGATTGCGCAGGCGGTGCTGGAGGCGCTGCATAACAGTAACCGGTGCCGCGCCATATTTGCCACACATTTTCATGAATTATTTCAATTGGCCGAGGCTTTGCCAAGGCTGACCCCCTATACGATGCGTGTGAAGGAATTTAAGGGCGAGGTGGTATTTATGCATGAGGTTGTGCGCGGGGCCGCGCAGCGCAGTTGGGGTGTGCATGTGGCCCGTCTGGCGGGGGTGCCTGAAAGCGTGGCCAGGCGGGCGGAAATTTTGTTGAAGGCGGCGGAACGCGATGTTCCTGCAACTTCGGCGCTGCCTTTATTTGCTAATGTTGCGCAGGAACAAACCGATGCGCGGCAGGATGTGCTGGAGGAGCTTGAGGCGCTGGACCCGGACCGGATGAGCCCGCGCGAGGCGCTGGATGCGCTCTACGCGTTGCGCCGGCGGATGGGCGGGGCGGGCGATGTGTAAATATTCCGTGCGGGAGCCCGCTCTGCGTAAAAATCTAGGCAAAAAACGAAAACACGGCTTTCCCATATCCAGCGGATTGATCTAGCGTGTACGATATGTTGACATCTCCCAAGCAACCCGAAATCGCCACCGCTCTGGCAGAACTTGTTTTGTTGGGCGAGCCGCCGCCGCGTGAAGCCGCCCTGGCGGGGTTTCGCCGCCAGCTTGGCCGAATTCAGACCTATGTGCAGCAGCGCTTTGAGCGCGACGGGCTGAACGGGCTGACCGCCGCGCGGTTGCATGCGGGGTTGATGGATGAGCTGGTTAATTCGTTGTTTGCCTACACGCTGGCGATGCTGCCGCTGGCGGAGCGCGACAGGCTGGCGATGGCGGCCACCGGCGGTTATGGCCGCGCCACGCTGGCCCCGTTCTCGGATATCGACCTGCTGTTTCTCACCGGAGGAAAAGCCTCGGACAAGGTGGACCGGGCGGTTGAGTTCATCTTGTATTTTCTGTGGGACCTGGGGCTGAAGGTCGGCCATGCGACTCGCTCTATCTCCGATTGCCTGGAGGAGGCGCGCAAGGATGTAACCATCCGCACCTCGTTGCTGGATGCGCGCTGCCTGACCGGCGACCGGGCGCTGTTCGTGGATTTCCAGAAGGCTTTCCGCGCGGATTGCGCGGCCGATGGGCCGGGGACCTATATTGTCGCCAAGCAGGCCGAGCGCGCGGCACGCCACCGCCGGTTCGGCGAGACGCCGTTCATGGTCGAGCCCAATGTAAAAGAAGGCAAGGGCGGCCTACGCGATTTGCAGACGCTCTACTGGCTGGCGCGCTATGTGTTCAACACCTTCGCGATGACCGAGCTGGTGGGCAAGGATGCGCCAGGCGGCGGGATTCTGACCGCGACCGAGGCGCGCTCATGCAAGCGGGCGTGGGAATATCTGTGGAGTGTGCGCTTTCATCTGCATTATGTCGCGGGGCGGGCGGAAGAGCGGTTGACGTTTGATTTCCAGCCCGTGGTTGGCGCGCGCATGGGCTATACGCGCCATGGCCGCCAGGACGGGGTGGAGCGCTTCATGCGCCACTACTTCCTGATGGTGCGCGAGGTGGCACGGGTGACCGGCGTTTTGGAGCCGGCCCTGGTGCGCGCGGCGCTGGGGCCGCCGGCGATTGCGGCGGAGACCGATGCGGCGCTGGTGGAGGCTGGTTTCGTGCTGGCTGACGGCAAGATATTGTTTGCGCCGGGGCATGACCCGCAGACGGATCCGGCGAGTATTTTCCGGATTTTGCTTTGCGCGCGCGACCGCGGGCTGGAACTGCACCCGCTGGCGCTGCGCGTGTTAATCCGCTCCGCCCCGCTGGGGGCCGAGCTGCGCGGCGACAAAAAGGCCGCGGCTCTGTTCATGAACCTGCTCTGCGGCCAGGAAGAGGGCGACGGCGATGAGCGGACGTGCGACTCAGCGCGGTGGCTGGGCCTGCTGAACGAGACCGGGGTGCTGGGGCGTTATCTGCCGGACTGGCGGCGCATTGTGGGGCAGATGCAGTTTGACACCTACCATGTGTACACAGTGGATGTGCATACGGTGCATGCGATCCGGGTGCTCAATACCATCGAGGCGGGCGAGCTGAAGGAAATTGCGCCGGTTGCGACCGATCTGATTGACCAGGTGCAGTCGCGCAGGGCGCTGTATGTGGCGCTGCTGCTGCATGACATTGCCAAGGGACGGGGCGGGGACCACTCCGTGCTGGGCGCGGAGATAGCACTTTATGTGGGCCCGGCGCTGGGGTTGAGCGCCGAGGAGACAGAGATGGTCTCCTGGCTGGTGTTGCATCATCTGATGCTGACGCAGACGGCGTTCTCACGCGATATTGATGACCCGAAGACCATCCTCGATTTGGCCGATACCATCCAGAGTCCGGAGCGGCTGCGGCTGCTGCTGGTGCTTACGGTCTCGGATATGCGGGCGGTCTCGCCCAAGGTGTGGAACGGCTGGAAGGCGACGCTGCTGCGTGAGCTGTATTCGCGCGTGGCCGAGGTTCTGGAAGGCGGGCTTTCCACCACCGAGCGCGATGCGCGGATCAGCCGGGTGAAGGAGGTTGTCTCCTCCCTGCTGGCGGATTGGCCGGAGCTGGTGCGCGAGGAATTTCTGGCGCTGGGTTATCCTTCGTACTGGCTTGGGTTCGACCCCGAGAGCATCGAGCGCCATGCCCGCATGATTCGCGACGCCAAGCACCGCGATGCGCCGCTGACCGTGCATGCCGAGCCGCTGCCGGCGCGCGCGGTGACGGAGGTTGTGGTGTATACCGCCGACCATGCCGGGTTGTTCAGCCGGATTGCGGGCGCGCTGGCGATTGCCGGGGCCTCGATCGTGGATGCGCGCATCCACACGCTGACCGACGGCATGGCGCTGGATACGTTCTGGATCCAGGATGCCAACGGCGGGCCGTATGACGCGCCGCACCGGCTGGCGCGGCTCTCCTCGCTGATCGAACAGGCGCTCTCGGGCCGGCTTAGGCTGGCTTCGGAGATCCGCAAGGCGACCCGCAGCCTGATTCCGGCGCGGATGCGCGCGATTCATGTGCCGCCGCGCGTGGTGGTGGATAACCGCGCCTCCAACCGGCATACGGTGGTGGAGGTGAACGGGCGCGACCGCCCCGGCCTGCTGCACGATGTGACCTCGGCGATTTCGGCGCAGGGGTTGCAGATCGCCTCGGCGCATGTGACCACTTACGGGGTGCGCGCGGTGGACGTGTTCTATGTGAAGGACGTGTTCGGCATGAAGGTGGAAAACGAGCGCAAGCTCAACCAGCTGCGTAATGCCCTGCTGGAAGCCTTAAGCCCCGGCGCGGACGACCCGGAATCAAAACAATCCGTGCAGCGGGGCGCGGTGGCTTGAGGCCGGCTGGCCGCGGCGGGCTGCTTCAGAGTGCGATGGCTTCAGATTGATCCGCGCGGGGCAAAGGGAGGCTATGACTGGGTCACCGGGCGGTTCAACCGCAGCTCGTCCGGCTCGGCCGTGCCCTGGCCCGGTTTGCGCGGCTGATGCTGAGCGCTCCGCGCGGCGCTGGGTTTTTCGGTGATGAACCAAAGGCTGAACAGCAGGTTTTCCAGCAGCGTGCGGCGGCGGAAACGCGTGCAGCGCAGTGCCGCCAGCCGCGCGGCAAGCCCGCCCTGGAGCGCGGACTGGATGGATTTGAGGTCGTGACGGGCTTGCGGGGTGAGATGGCTGGCGCCGGCGGCCAGAATATCGGCGTGCCGGTGCATCATGGTCATGAATATTTTCGGGCCGCGGCGGATGGCGGCAAGCGCGCGGGCGGGCAGCGGCCGGGACGAGCCGATCAGGTTGTTCTTGTGCAGCCGGTAGAGCACCTGCGGGCGCGGGTCAAAAATGATCCGCCCGCCGCAGGCGGAAACGACGATATAGCTCCACCAGTCATGTACCGTGCCCTCCGGCCGGCCCAGGCCTGCAACCAGCATGGCGGCGGGGGCGTTCATCACCAGCGTGTTGCCGTTGGCGATGTTCTGGGTGAGGCTGGCGGGAAAGCCCGGCGTGTTGGCGTGCAGCGCGGAGAGTTTGGTGCCGCGCAGGGCTGCATCCACCAGATATTGCCGGGCGCAGTATAAAGCGGGCTCGTTGCCCGCCGGGCGCAGGGATTCCATCGCGTGCTGCAATTTATCAGCCAGCCAGACATCGTCCTGGTCCGAAAAGGCGACCATCTCGGCGCCGTGGCTCTCGCGCAGCAGGGTTAGGAAACTCTCCGCCGCGCCGAGATGGGGGCCGGAGCTGGCGGCCTCCATGCAGCGGCCCGGGTTGGCGGCGGTGAAGGCGCGCATGATAGGGAGAGTACCGTCGGTGGAGCCGTCGTCACGCCAGAACACGGTCCAGCAGGTGTAGCGCTGGGCGGTGAAGCTTTCCAGTTGGGCCTTTAGAAACTGTTCACCGTTGTAGGTTGAAAGCAGGATGGTGATGGTTGGCAGCGCAGAAGCCGAGGCAAGCCGGCTCAAGGGAAGTCACCATCGCGGGATGATCCGGGCATGGGACATAGGGCTTTCATCATGCGTTGCTTCATGTCCTCAATTAACCGTGGCATCAGGATTGATTATACAGAGGCAACGCGGCTCTAGGCAATGAAAGAGCTTGATCTATGTTGCGTTGCCACATGAATGTCCCGGCGCGCGATCAGTCTGGGGGGTCAAGGGTTAGCAATTGTTGCACAATTGGTCCCAGGCTGGTGCGCCAGGGGGGCAGGGTGACGGCGAATACCTGAGCGAGTTTGGTGCAATCAAGCCGCGAATCGGCGGGCCGGCGGGCGGGGGTTGGCCAGCTGGCGGTGGTCATGGGCTGCACCTCCGGCGGCGTTTGGCTGGCGGCGGCTTCCGCGA
>NZ_JABEVC010000193.1 GCF_013044125.1 Acidocella sp.
GACATGGGGGTTGCCGGCGGCGCGATGGACGCCACCTGAACCGGCGCCAGCGGATTCTGCTGCATTTGCCGCGCAGGCGCATCAGGGATGAAGCCCGGCGGCAGCAGGCCGGGGGCTTCGCTCATCGGCTGGGTGTTCAGGGCGAGTTGGTCCGCCTCGGAACGGTGCACCGGGTAATAGCCCTGAATGTTCGGCGCGATCATCGCGACGTAGTTGATCGTCTCGCCGGGCAGCGGCGTGTGGTAGTTCATGTACGAATCCAGCCGCCCCGGTCCGGCGTTATACGCGGCCAGAAACCCCGGTGATCCGTAGATCTGATACATCTCGTGAATATAGGCGGTGCCCGCCATGATATTGTCGTAAGGGTTGAACGGGTCCTGCCCCAGGCCGTAGCGCGACGCCATTTCCTGATACGTCGCCGGTTCCAGCTGCATCAGCCCCATGGCCCCGGCGGCGGAGACGATAAGCTGGCCGTCCAGATATTCATGTCCGCCGGATTCCACGCGCATCACCTGCCGAATCCAAGTTGGCGGCACATCAAAACGGTTGGCGGCGATGTTGATGTAAGGCCCCCAAGGGTCGCTCGGCGGGCCGGGCGGGGCATAATTGCCCGCCGCATGGGCGCGGTAATACGCAAGCGAGTAACCGTTCTGGGCAACCTGGTTGCCGCCCGCGCAGGCGGAGAGCAAGGCAAGGCCAGCGCACCCCAAAACCAGCCGGGCGCCACGGCCGCCTTGCATTACCCGCACGGGCCGGAAACGGTATTTTGCGCTCACAGTCTAAGCCTCCACTTTATAACCATCGGCCTCGGGAGATGACCTGATCTCCAAGGACCGCCAGCATTGCGCGCGGGGCGGGTTAGGCTGCCACGCATCGGACCAAACCAACGCTCGCACACCGCCACGGGGCGGCCTTCGGCGCGGGCACCGTCATATTGCGTGTATCTCGCTCAATAACGGCTTAAACAAGGCAGTGTAACCCATTAAGCTAGAACACAACTCGCAGCAAGGGAAACTTCTGGCGCCGCAACGCTATCTCGCCCCGGCGGGCGATGATAAACAGGGCCATGCTGCTGAATCACCCCCGGAAAAACCTTTGTCTGGCGCTGCTGGGCGCCCTGCCCCTTCTGGCCGGCTGCGCCGCGCGCGCGCCGGTACAACCCGTGGCGCAGACCTCGCCGCTGCGCGGCCGGCTGAGCACCGGCACCGTGATTGCCGTGCGCGCCGTGGACGTACCCGCCGGCAATGCCGCCTTGGCGCGGGTGCTCGCCGGGCTGGGGCAGCCCACGGCCAGCGATCCGCCGCCCGCCGAGGAGGTCGTCATCCGCCGCCGGGATTCCAGCGTCGTCTCCGTGGTTGAGGCGCGCCAGCCCGGCTTCACCCCAGGGGAGCGCGTGAACATCGCCGAAGCGGCGGCAACAGCCGTGCGTCCTCAATAATCCGAGATAATGGCTTAACAACTCGTCATGCGGAGCCGGGGCTGTTGATGCTGCCCCGCCATTCGGCTATCGCCAGGGGATGAACATGATTGCGCCAGAGCAGGGGCAGGCCGCGGTTGAGGTTTCTCACACCGCCAGTGTGCCGGGCCGGGCGGTCACCATCATGGCCAGCCGCGGCTGGCGCGGGCGGCTCACCCTGGCGGCGGCGGATCTGTCCGAGACCCTGCGGCTGTGGCCGCTGGTGTGGACTCTCAGCATGCTCGACATAAGGCTGCGCTATCGCGGCTCTCTGCTCGGCCCGTTCTGGCTCACCCTCTCCACGGCGGTGATGGTCGGCGCCATCGGCTTCCTGTATTCGCGCCTGTTCCACCAGAACATCTCGGCCTATCTGCCGTTTCTTTCGATCTCGCTGGTGCTGTGGAATTTCATCAGCACCGTCACCTCTGACGGCTGCCTCTGCTTCACCCAGGCCGAAGGCATGATCCGCGCCATGCGCATGCCGCTCTCGCTGCACGCGGCGCGCGCGGTGCTGCGCAACATCCTGGTGCTGGCGCATAACATCGTGGTCATCGCCGTGGTTTTCGCGGTGTTCCACACCCAGCCCAGCCTCGCCAGCTTCAGCCTGCTGCCCGCCGCCGCGCTCTGGGTGGTTGACGCCACGGCCCTCACCCTGCTGCTCGGTGCCTTCGGCACACGCTTTCGCGATATTCCGCCGATTGTCGCCAGCGTGGTGCAGATCGCCTTCTACATCACGCCGATCATGTGGAATCCCGCCATGCTGGCGCATCGCGGCCTGAGCATGGTGCTGGTGACATGGAACCCGTTCTACGCGCTGCTCGAGATTATGCGCGGCCCGCTGCTCGGCGGGCCGCTGGACGCCGCCGCCTGGACCGCGGCGCTGGGCTACTCCGCCGCGCTGGTGCTGCTGGCGGGCGCCGTGTTCGCCCGCACGCGCGCGCGCATAGCGTACTGGGTGTAGCCCATGGCCAAGCTGCTGATCGAGAATGTTTCCGTCCGCTTCCCGCTGTATCATGGCGAGAGCCGCAGCCTGAAGAAGACCGTGTTCGCCGCCGCCTCCGGCCGGCTGGGGGAAGACCGCAAGCACCGCCTGGTGGTCGAGGCGCTGCGCGATGTCTCCTTCTCGCTGCACACCGGCGACCGGCTTGGCTTTATCGGCGCCAACGGCGCGGGCAAAACCACCTTGCTGCGCAGCATGGCCGGCATTTACGAGCCGGTTTGCGGGCGCATCGTCATCGACGGCGCGGTGACCGCCCTGCTGGACGCCAACCAGGGCATGAACCTGGAAATGACCGGGCGCGAGAACATCCGGCTGCGCGGGTTGTTTACCGGGCTGAACGAGCCGCAAATCCGCCAGCTGCAAGCCGATGTGGCGGATTTCGCCGGGCTGGACCAGTTTTTGGAGCTGCCCGTGCGCACCTACAGCTCGGGCATGATCGTGCGGCTCGGCTTTGCCCTGGCCACCGCCATCAAACCGCAGATCCTGCTGATGGACGAATGGATTCTGGCCGGAGACGCCGCCTTCATGACCAAGGCCCGCCACCGCCTGGAAACCATGGTGCGCGGCGCGGAGATCCTTGTATTGTCATCGCATAATGCCGATGTCATCTTGCGCTGGTGCAACCGGGTGATCTGGATGGACGGCGGGCAGATAAAAGCCGATGGCCACCCCGAGGATGTTTTGGCGGCTTATCTGCCGCCCGAGCAGTTCGCCCACGCGATGGCCGCCGCGCAAGACGCGGCCTGAACACAAACAACAGCACAAGGAGATATTCATGCAGCAACGTCATCTCGGCAAAAACGCGCAAGGCAATCCGCTCGTTGTTTCCGCCCTCGGGCTGGGGTGCATGGGCATGTCGGAATTCTACGCCGGGCGCGACGACAATGAATCCATCGCCACCATCCACATGGCCATTGCGCGCGGCATCAATTTTTTTGACACGGCGGATATGTACGGCTCTGGCGCCAACGAGGAGCTGGTGGGCAAAGCCATCACCGGCAAGCGCGAAGGGCTGATCATCGCCACCAAATTCGGCAACATGCGCGGCGCGGACGGCGCGTTTCTCGGCGTCAACGGGCGGCCGGAATATGTGCGCGCCTGCGCCGAAGCCTCGCTGAAGCGGCTCGATATCGAGGTGATCGATCTCTACTACCAGCACCGCGTGGACCCCAACGTACCAATCGAGGAGACCGTGGGCGCCATGGCCGAGCTGGTAGCGCAGGGCAAAGTGCGGCATCTGGGCCTGTCCGAGGCGAGTGCGGCCACCATCCGCCGCGCCCATAAAACCCACCCGATCAGCGCGTTGCAAACCGAATATTCGCTCTGGACCCGCGACCTGGAGGCGGAGATCCTGCCCACCCTGCGCGAGCTTGGCATCGGCCTGGTGCCCTACAGCCCGCTGGGCCGTGGTTTTCTCACTGGCGCCTTCAACGCCCTGGCAGACCTGCCGGGCGATGACTACCGCCGCAACTCGCCGCGCTTCTCGGATGAGAATTTCGCCCTCAACCGCGCCCTGGTCGGCGTCATCGAGGACATCGCCGAGCAGAAATCATGCACCGCCGCGCAGGTCGCGCTGGCCTGGGTGCTGGCGCAGGGGCAGGATGTGGCGCCGATCCCCGGCACCAAGCGGCGCGGCTACCTGGAGCAGAATATCGCCGCGCTGGATGTGGCGCTGAGCGCCGATGAGCTGAAAACCCTCACCGCCGCCTTCCGCCCCGGCGCAGCGCTCGGCATGCGCTACGCCCCCGCCGGCATGACGGCGCTGAATCGCTAACCCATGGCCGCGATCGCTTATGTGAACGGACGCTACCGCCCGCTGCGCGAAGCCTCTGTGAATGTCGAGGATCGCGGCTTTCAGTTCGGCGACGGCATTTACGAGGTGCTCTACGTCCACAACCACCGCCTGGCGGACGCGGAGCTGCATTTGGCGCGCATGGCCCGCAGCCTGGGCGAGATCAGCCTGCACCTCACGCTCTCCCCGGCGGCGTTGCTGGTCATCATCCGCGAGGTGCTGCGCCGCAACCGGGTGAGCACCGGGCTGGTGTATATGCAGATTACCCGCGGCGCCGCCCGGCGGGACCACCCCTTCCCCGCCGTGCCGGTGCGCCCCGGCATCGTCATCACCGCGCGCACC
>NZ_JABEVC010000029.1 GCF_013044125.1 Acidocella sp.
CCACGGTGGTGGCCGTATTCCTAGACCAAAAAAAAGGCCCCGCCTTCGCGCTCACGCGCGGCTACGGCGGACGGCTGGCTGGGCCGGTCCTGGTGGATCCCTCCGTCCACGCCGCCGCCGATGTGGGAGACGAGGCGCTGCTGCTCGCCGCCGCCGCTCCCACGATCGTATCGCGCGACCGCGCCGCCGGGGCCAAGCTGGCGCTGGCCGAGGGCGCCGCCGTGGTGGTGATGGACGACGGGCTGCAAAACCCCTCGCTGATGAAAACGCTCTCCGTGCTTGTGATCGACGGGGGTTACGGCTTTGGCAACGGCATGCTGCTGCCCGCGGGCCCCCTGCGCGAGCCGGTGGCCCGCGCCGCCGCGCGCTGCCAGGCGGCGGTGCTCATCGGTGCGGATGAAACCGGGGCACTGGCGGCGCTGCCGCCCGGCCTGCCGGTGCTGCGTGCCGCGCTGATGCCCGATTGCGCGCAAAACCTTGGCCGCCGCCGTGTGATCGCCTATGCCGGGATCGGCCGGCCGGAGAAATTCTTCCGCTCGGTGCTCTCGCTGGGCGCGGATATTGCGGCCACCCACGCCTTCCCTGATCATCATGTCTACACCGCCCTCGATTCGGCGCGGCTGCTGAATGAGGCATCGGAGCTTGGGGCAACGCTGGTGACAACCGCGAAAGATTACGTGAAACTGCCGCCCCGGCTGCGCGCGGCGAGCCTGATGGTGAGCGTGCGGCTGCGCTGGGAAAACACCGCCGCGCTGGAGGCCCTGTTGAAATGAGCGATATAAAGCTGGCGCACCGCGCCGAGGCCCTGCTGGTGCGCGCCGTGCTCGGCCTGTTGCGAAACCTGGCACCCGCCACCTCGGCCCGAATCGCGGGCAGCGTGGCGCGCACGCTCGGCCCGCTCATCCCGGTCTCGAAAATCGCCGATAAGAACCTGCGCTTGGCAATGCCCGCGCTGGATGCCGCGCAGCGCCGCAAGATCATTGGCGAGACCTGGGAAAACCTCGGCCAGACGGTGGCGGAACTCACCCGCATCGGCGAGCTGCACCAAACAGACTCCGGCCCCGGCTATATCGTCACCGGCTGGGAGGAGCATGTGGCCCCGGCACTGGCCAAGGGCGGCCCGGCGATTTTCTTCACCGGGCATATCGGCAACTGGGAGATCATTCCCCCCGCGGCATTCTCGCGCGGGGTGGATATCGGCTTCATGTACCGCGCCGCCAGCAACAAGCTGGTGGACGATATCATCCTGCGCCTGCGCGAAGCCAATTTCGGCCGCAAGGTTATCATGTTTCCCAAGGGCGGCGCCGGCGCCCGGCAGGCTTATGCGCATCTGGCGCGCGGCGGGCATCTGGGCATGCTGGTGGACCAGAAGCTCGACAACGGCATTTCCGTGCCGCTGTTTGGCATTCCCGCGATGACCGCCTCGGCCATGGCCAGCTTCGCGATCAAGTTCAAATGCCCGGTGCTGCCGGTGCATGTGGTGCGCATCGGCCCGGCGCGCCTTCAAGTCATCTGCGATGCCCCCATGGCAATCCCTGATACCGGCAACAAGGACGCCGACGTGGCCGCCATGACGGCTGAAATGAACCGCATTCTGGAGCGCTGGATCCGCGAGAAGCCCGGCGCCTGGCTCTGGCTGCACCGCCGCTGGCCGAAAACCTTGTACAAATAGCCAGTGCCAATTGCCCCGCCACGGGCTAATATGCGGGTATGACTTTCTGGCGCACCAAGACATTAACGGAGATGAGCAAGGCGGAGTGGGAATCGCTCTGCGACGGTTGCGGGCGCTGCTGCCTGCACAAGCTGCGCGATGAGGACACCGATGAGGTAAGCTTCACCAATGTCGCCTGCCGCCTGCTGGACCTGAAGACCTCCCGCTGCTCGGACTACGCCAACCGGCGGACCAAAATCCCCGATTGTGTGCAGCTGACCCCCCGGAAACTCAAAACCGTTGACTGGCTGCCCCCCAGCTGCGCCTACCGCCGGCTGGGCGAGGGCAAGGATCTGCCGCCCTGGCATCCGCTCATCACCGGCCGGGCCGAAAGTGTGGCCGAGGCGGGCGCGGGCGTGGCCGGGCGGGTGTTGAGCGAACGTGACGCCGGGCCGCTGGAGCACCATATCGTCGAATGGCCAGGCAAACTCCCCAGGGTCCGGCGATGAAAGCCCCGGAACTCACCACCGAGATGATTCCAGTGCAGGGCGCGCTGGCTCAGGTGGCGTTCCGGCGCTCGGCGCGCGCCGCCAAAATCTCACTACGGATAGACCCGGCGCAGGGCGGCATTGTCATCACCCTGCCGCCGCGCGCCTCGCGCCGCGCCGGCCTCGCTTTATTGCAGACGCATGAGGCCTGGGTGGCGGAAAAACTGGCCGCCCTGCCGCGCGCCCTGCCCTTTGCCCCCGGCGCGGTGGTGCCGGTGGATGGGGTGGAGCATGTCATCCGCCCCGTCGCCGCCGGACATGGCGGCGCCTGGATCGAGGGGCGGGAAATTCTGGTCACCGGGGATGCGGAATTTTTAAGCCGCCGCGTGGCTGATTGCCTGCGCCGCCTGGCGCGCCAGAGGCTGACCGCGCTGGCCGCCGAGAAGGCGCGGCTGGCGGGGGTCACCCCCAGATGCGTGCGGGTGAAGGACACGCGCACCCGCTGGGGCTCCTGCGCGCCGGATGGCACGCTGGCCTTTTGCTGGCGGCTGGTCTGCGCACCCGCCTTTGTGCAGGATTATGTCGTCGGGCATGAGGTCGCGCATCTGCGCCACATGAATCACGGGCGGCAGTTCTGGACGTTGACTGAACAGTTGACCACGCACCGTCTTGCCGCCAGCGCATGGCTGGGCACGCACGGCCCCGCGCTGTTGAGGATCGGCTGATAGATTAAACTTACGCACCAATCGAGAAAGGTCACGCTTCGTGAAAGCTGTCGCATTTACCCATTCCCGGCCCATTTCGGCCACTGATTCTCTGGAGGATTTCGACCTCCCCGTGCCCGTGCCCCGGCATCACGATCTCTTGGTCGAGGTGAAGGCGGTCTCTGTCAATCCGGTGGACACCAAGCTGCGCCTCTCCGGCGAGCCGTTGGGAGAGCCGCGCGTGCTGGGGTTCGATGCGGCCGGGATCGTGCGAGAGATCGGCCCTGACGTGCAGCATTTCGCCGTGGGGGATGAAGTCTATTACGCCGGGGTTCCCACGCGGCCGGGCACGAATGCGGAGTATCATCTGGTCGATGACCGCATTGCCGGCCACAAGCCGAAATCCCTGAACTTTGCGCAGGCGGCGGCACTCCCGCTGACAACCCTGACCGCCTGGGAAATGCTGTTCGACCGTTTCCGGCTGCCGCGCGCACAGGGCGCCAGCGGCACGCTGCTCATCGCCGGCGGGGCTGGCGGCGTCGGCTCCATGGCAATTCAGCTGGCCGCGCAACTCACCAGCTTCACCGTTGTGGCTACCGCCTCACGCCCTGAGACCACCGACTGGTGCCGCGCGCTGGGCGCGCACCATGTGCTCAACCACCTGCATGATCTGGCGACGCAGTTCTCGCAGTTCAACCTGAACGCGCCTGAGCATATTTTCTGCGTCACGCATCAACGCCAGCATTTCAAGAAACTCACCGAGCTGCTCGCCCCGGAAGGCGCCATCGGGATTATCGAATCCGATGCCACAGCGCTTGACATCTCAACGCTGCTCAAAAAATCCGGCACGCTGCATACGGAGTATATGTTCGCGCGCGGTATTCTGAAGTCGCCCCAGATCACGGCGCAGCACCGCACGCTGGAGGCCATCGCGCATCTGGTTGATAACGGAACGCTGAAAACCACGATGACGGAGAATTACGGCACCATCAACGCGGCCAACCTCAGGCGCGCTCATGGCGCGATCGAAGCTGGTTCGGTTCGCGGCAAGATCGTGCTGGAAGGTTTCTGATCATCCGTAAGCACAGAACCTTCAGCGCATGGCCGAAGGTTCTGTGCCCATTTTGCCGGGCGGCTGCTTGCGGTTAGCTGTTCAGCCCCGTCTCGGGTGAAAGCGCGTTGCGGCTGGCCAGGCAGGGCGAGACGAACAAATAGCCCCGGTAGCCTCCGGCCAGCGTCCGCACCGAGACCATCAACCAGAAGCCAGCCAGCGCAACGACGAGTATGGCGCCGAATATGGTAAAAAACGCCATGCCCGTCTGCACGCCCAGGTTAAGCGTGGCCAAGGTGAACACGCCGAGCGGAAAGGTGAACCCCCACCAGCCCATGTTAAAGGGCAACCCCTCGCCCAGATAGGTGAGCGTGATGCCCGCGGCCATGAACAGCCACCAAGCGCCATAGCCCCAAAACACCAGCCCGCCGAGAATGCCCAGCCCGTGGGCGGCGGCGCCGATATCCGCCATGCCAAGCGCGCCCAGAACACCCGGCGCATCATGCCCCAGCAGCAGCAGGCTCAGCGCGCCGGTGCCAAGCGGCCCCAGGGCAAGCCAGCTGGAAACCGCCATATCGCGCTTGGGCAGCTTGTGCAGCACCAGCCGCAGGAACAGCACCACCAGCACGCCGCAGGCCAGCGGCACTGAAAATGCCCAGAGCGCATAACAGAGAAACAGCATATGCGCGGCGGCCGCGGGGGTGGCCAGATGCACCAGCAGCAGCCCGCCGCTGGCGGCGGTCACCTCCGCGGGCACAATCGGCAGCAGCCAGATCGCCGTCATCGAGTCAAAACTATGCGTCTGGCGGGTAAACATGAGGAACGGTACGAGCAGGCCAAACCCGATGGCCAGCGCCGCGTCGATCCACCAGAGCGTGAGCGCGATGCCAACCGCCCGCTCCCCGATCATCGCAATGCCGAAGGCGAGAAACCCGTTGATGATCGTCGCCAGCCCCATGGGGATGGCGCCCAGGAACATCGGCATCACCGAATGGGTGAAAATCGGCATGGCATCGCGCGTGAAAAAGATCCAGCGGGCCAAGTACAGCGCCGTACAAAGCACGAACAGCGGAATGTTGACCAGCCACAGCCCGACAGCGATCTGATGCAGGAATGGCAGATGCAGCGGGAACAGGTTGAGCGCCAGCGCCACCACGCCGGTTCCCATGGTCACGGTGAACCAGTTCGGCGTGAACTGCCGGATAATCTCGCGCGGATGCGCATGGTGCGAAAAAGGCTTGGACAAAGTGAACGACATGGAAAATCCCTTTGATTTCGGCCTTAGTATACGACGCAGTATATATTTAATAAAATCGAATGTTTTTGTTGTTTCGTTCAAATAAATTGGTTAATTTCATAGCCCGCTGGTAAGCCTGTTTCAAGAATTGAGTGACCATGACCCTGGAGCAACTCCGTATTTTCATCGCGGTCGCGCAGCGCGCGCATGTGACCAAGGCCGCCGCCGCGCTGGGGCTCGGACAATCAGCCGTGAGTGCCGCCATCGCGGCGTTGGAGACAAGGCACGGCACGAAATTGTTCCACCGGGTGGGGCGCGGCATCGTGTTGACTGAGGCGGGAGAGCAGTTTCTGGGCGCCGCGCGGGCCGTGCTCACGCAGGCGGAGACGGCGCAGGCGCTGCTGGAGGACCTCGCCGGAACCACGCGCGGACGGCTGAGCCTGCAGGCCAGCCACACGATTTCCAGCTACTGGCTGCCCCGGCATCTGGTTTCGTTCCGGCGCGCCTATCCGGGCATTGAAATCGCGCTGACCGTGGGCAATTCCATGCAGGTGGCGCAGGCGGTGCTGGAGGGCACCGCCGAGCTTGGCCTGGTTGAGGGGCCGGTGGAGTTTCCCGCGCTGCTGAACCTGCAAGTGGCGCGCGACAGCATGATTCTGGTCACGGGGCCGGAACACTCCTGGGCGGGCACGGAAAAACTGGCCCCCGCGCAACTTACCCAGAGCGAATGGGTACTGCGCGAGCCGGGCTCGGGCACGCGGTTGGAATTTGAGCATGCGGTGGCGGGGTTCGGGCTGAACATCGCTGATTTTCGCGTGGCGCTTGAACTGCCCTCCAACGAGGCGGTACGCGGCGCGGTGGAGGCTGGGCTGGGCGCCACCGCGCTCTCCGCCTCCGTCGCGGCCCCCAGCCTGGAAGCCGGGCTGCTGCGGCAGGTGAACTTCCCTCTGCCCGAGCGCGCGTTTCATCTGCTGCGCCACAGGCAGCGCACGCCCAGCCGCGCCGGGGCGGCCTTCAGCGCCCTCATCCACCCCGGCTGAGGCGCCGCGCATGACCAGCAAACCATCCAGGACGACATTCGTTGCATTCAAAACCTCAACGCTGGGGCCAGGCGAGATGCGAAAACTGGTGCTGCCGGATGACCGGGCGATCGCGATTTATAACGTCGATGGAAAATTCTACGCAACAGATGATTTATGCACGCATGGTGGCGCCTCGCTCACCGAGGAGGGCATTCTGAGCGGCCGCATCATAGAATGCAGCTGGCATTTTGGCAGCTTCAACGTCACCACCGGCGAGGTGGTGACAACACCATGCAGCAGAGACCTTAGAACCTACGCCGTCAGCGAGGCCGATGGCATGCTCTACATTGAGGCTTGAACCGCTCGCGGCATACTAAAAACCTGCAGCGGTTCCTGAATTTTTGATGGTAGAGCAATCTGCGTTTAGCTGGAACGATCTGCATCAATCCATACGCAGCCCGCTAAGTGACTGATTGGCCTAAGTGCGATCAGGCGCGAGCCATTTTTCTGAGGGCGATTCACGCTTTCGGCTCGCTCGGTTGAGCGGGCCTCAAACGATCGTACTCTAGTGGGACACGTCATTGAAAATGCCGCGTCCCACTAGCGTCATATTTAGCGCGCGCCGCCCACCAACCCGCGCGCAGTACCCTGCGTCATGAATGACGCAGGGCGCTAGTCGTCATCTCCGCCGTGCCAGCCCCAGCCGCCACCCACAACCACGCCAACCGGCGGCGCCACCGCATAGCCCGGACCATAGCCGTAACCGCCCGGGTAATACACGCAGCCAGCCAGCGACACGCTTGCGAGAACCACGGCGGCAATCTTCACCAAGGCGCGTGACGAAAATTTCATGGTTCGGAAAGACATTGGATACTCCTCAAATTTATGCGACTGAACGCAACCGCGACAGGCTGGACGTATCGGCAATTTAAGGCAGGTTTACGGCAGCAAGCAGGCGCGATTGCAAACAGCGCATGACCATTATTTGAGGCGGCGCACCCGTGCCTGCAAGGCCTTGCGCGCCCGCGCGGCATCCCGGCCCACCTCAAGCAGCCTGGGGATCTGCCCCGGGTGCCGCAGCACCGAAAGCAGGATGCGCGGCAGGTCAATCCGTCCGTTCTCTTTCAGCCCCTCCAGCGCGGCGGGCGGCAGAGCACGCTCGGCCGGGTCCGCCACCGCGCGCAGCACCGCGAACGGCACGCCGCGCACCCTGGCGGCGCGTGCGACGGCGCCGGATTCCAGGTCCACGGCATCAGCTCGCCCGCGGCGGTACAGCAGCGCCTTGTCGCCGGGCGAGACGGCAATTCGGTGCCCCGCCAGCATCGGGCGGCCCGTGGAGCCGCCCAGCAGCTCCATCAGCCAAGTGTCGCATGTGTAGGTCTGTGTGCTCTCAAACACGGCTGATGGCACCAGCACCGTTCCCGGTTTCAGGCCAGGCCGCAGCCCCCCGGCGAGGCCAAAGCTCACCAGCGCCTGGGCGCCCCCGGCCACTAAAGCCTCGGCCGCGCGCAGCGCACCCTCCGGCGTGCCGCCGCCCACCGCAACCGCGAAACCCGTCTGGCGTAGCAGCTGCGCCTCTGCGGTCAGGCCGGTGACAAACCCTATTTTGCTGTTCTTCATGCCAGGCTTTTACCATAACAAGCCTGTGGCGGAAAATAATCCTTGCCGGCGCAACCCTCTGAAACCGGGTGCCAAATCCTGGATTTGGGGACTTCCGTCCGGCCCTCCTCCGACCGCTGCGGATTGCTGCCGGCGCAACTCCGGCGGCGTACATTGGCAAAAATTAAAACTTAATTTATTAAATTTTTATTTATCCGGCTCAAATCAATTGTCCGTGATGTTTCTTTGTGTACATATACTCAGAGTAGAAAATATGTCCATTTGCGCCGCAATGCAACTCTGAATATGAATCGCCCTGACCGAAAAATGCTTTGATTAAGACAGGAGAACTTCATGGCCGCAACCGTCACCCTCTCCGGACCTGCCTATTATGCGGGCAGCTACAAAACCATCAGCGTACAATCGGGCACAGTTGTGGTCAGCGGCGATGGCGATACGGTGCTGAGCAGCGCCTCCGATGTCGGGATCATGCTTAAAGGCAGCAGCGGGCTCATCAGCGTTACTGGCTCCCACAGCACCATCACAGCCGGCATCCCCTCGTTCGGCGCCTCGAGCTATGACAGTCTTTATCTCGGCGGGAATTACAACACCGTCGCCGACTATGGGTTTCAGGGCGGCGGGGTCACCATCAACGGCAGCCATAACACCGTCGCTTCCAGCCAGAAGATCGAATCCGCGAATGCCGTCGTCAACGGCTCGTACAATACGATCAACAGCCTGTACCTGGGCGGCAATATGACGGTCAACGGCAGCAATGAGACGATCATCGTCGGCGCCGTCAACATCGTTGTAAACGGCAATAACGACACGATAACCTCGGTGCAGGCCAAGAGCATCGTTGATACCGGCAACAACAACACCTTCGTCAACGAGGCCATTCCCGGGCAGACTCTTCCCTATGACCTCATCAACGGCAACGGCACGGCGGGCACCAACACAACCCCAGGCGCCGTGGTCTCCATTACCGGCTCTGGCACCAGCCTTACCTCCCTTACCGACAACAATACCGTGGTAGCGGGCGGCGGGCAGAACACTGTCTCTGCCCAGAGCTACAATAATGCGATCTCCGTCAGCGGCAGCCAGTCCTCGGTGCTAACCCAAGGCACCAGCGAAACCATTGCCGCCTCGGGCGCCAGCGACACCATCTCCGCCGCCGCAGCCGCGGGGGTGAGCGTGAGCCCAACCGCGCCGTCGGCGGTCATCAGCCTATCTGGCAATTCATCGGTCGGTACCGTCTATAACACGGGCACGCCGATCGTCGATGTGGCCCCGGCCTCCTTTCCCGTCATCATCAATATCGCGAACAGCAATGTCAGCGTCACGGCCAATGCCGGCCAGACGATCAACGACTCAATCGGCGGCAATCATTTCTCGATTTCGGCGGCCAGCCTGGTGAACATCTCTGGCAACGATACCCTGCAGGTGGCCGACGGCACGAACCTCTCGCAGGACAGCATCAGCGGTTCCGTCGTCAACTTCGGTTCGAACGACCTTTATTACGGCATGTCAGGCAAATTCGCGAACGCGAAGAACACGCTCAACGTGGCCGGCAACAACAACACCGGTATTCTCTACGGCGCCAACCAAGATACGCTGAACGAAAACGGCACCGGCAATTTGTTCATCCTCGAGGCGGGCGGCGGCACGGGCACAAACGGCGGCGCAATCAATGTTTCCGGCGACAACGCGTTCATCGCCATGAGCGGCAACAATACCATCAACGCCAGCACCGGCGCGCAGATGGTCGTTCAGGCCAACAACAACGTCATCACCGGCTCCAACATCAGCCTGCAAATCATGGGTACGGGCAACCAGGTCAACCTAACCGGATCGGACACGGTCTCCAGCGCTAGCCCCTATACCTACGACAGCACGTTCACCCCCAACCTGACCACGCAGAACTCATTCACCGTGCAGAGCGGCGCGTTTTCTCTCGGCGGCCTGGACAGGCTGCTGCAAACCCAGGGCGCGGCGCAGATCACCCTGTTCGGCGGTAATGCCGTCACCCTCTCCGGCGCCAACGATACCGTAACCGCCGGCGACCAGATTTACGGCGGCAACACCATCGTCAACAACGGCGCCAATAACCTCATCGCCCTGCAGGAAACCAATTTCGCCGCCGATACCATCATCGCCAGCGCCAGCACCGCCGTCACCCTGACCGACATTCCCGGAATGCATATCGGCGCGAATTCCGGCAACGCCATTGAAAAACTCACCTTCATCGGCTCAAGCGGCACTTCCAGCACCATCCTCGGCAGCGCCAGCAATGCCGCCATCACCATGTCCGGCGGCGCCAGCAGCGCCAACGCCGTATATGGCGGCATTGGCGGCGGCAACAGCCTGAACGGCGGCACCGGCGGAGCAAATCTGTTTGTGGCCGGCGGTACCAACGACGTCCTAATCGGCGGCGGCAGCGGCAACAATACCCTCGTGTCGGCGGCGGGTAATGAAACCTTCTTCACCGCGGCAACCGGCACAGACCTCATATCCATCACCGGCGGCGGCGGCACCGATGTACTGCAGGCATTCAGCGGCAGCCTGCAACTGGCGAGCAATCTGAGCGTCCTGAGCGAGACCACGCTCGCTGGCTCGCTCAATGTCACCCTCAACGACGGTACAAAGCTCATCTTCTCCGGGCTGGCGAGCGTGACCCAGAACGGCGGCCTGTTCACACACTAACCCCCGCCCCGCAACCTCGCCTGGCAATCCGCGCGCTAGGCGAGTTCACCCGTGCGCCGATCCATGATACCCTGGGGCGAAACAACCAGGAGGTGCGCCATGACATCATCGCTCGTGCTCACATTCGTCTCCCATGACAAACCCGGCCTCGTGAGCGCCATTTCAGAGAAAATCGCCACTGCCGGGGGGAGTTGGCTGGAGAGCCGGCTGGCGCGGCTGGCGGGGGAGTTCGCCGGCATCGTGCTCATCAGCGTGCCAGATGCCAACGCCTCCGGCCTCACCGCCGCCCTACACAGCCTGGAGGAAACCGGGCTGCGGATCACCGTGGCCCGCACGACCCCGGCAGAACCCGCACTCAGCTACCGGACCCTGGAGCTTGAACTCCTCGGCCAGGACCGGCCGGGAATTGTGCGCGATGTCACCCACGCCCTGAACCAGCTTGGCGCCAACATCGAAGAATTCAGCAGCAGCATTGAAAGCGCGCCCTTCACTGGCGAAACAATGTTCCGCGCCGCCGCGCGCCTGAGGGTGCCGGGCGGAGTCACCACCGAGGAAGTCCGCAAAATTCTCGAACGCCTTGCCGAGGAAATGATGGTCGACCTTGCCGCCAGCGAAAGCGAGGACGCTTAGGGTCTGTTGATAAATAATTGAATCGTGGAGGGGAATTCTGCTCTGGGGGGATTCCGGCGCGGTAAGCGAATATTCTAGACTCGGTGTATGGTTGACG